>DATMTH010000081.1:0-12122 GCA_035564915.1 Rhodanobacter sp. | reverse complement strand
GAACATCACTGACGTGTGGTACTGCGTGATCACGAAGCCTGCACCGACTGCGCCGATCGCCAAACGCACGATCAGAAGTGATACATAGCCCTGCACAAACATCATTCCGAACACCGGAATGGAGCCCAGCAGCAAGAGTCCAGTGTAGGTGCGTCGCGGCCCCAACCGGTCACATAGCGGGCCGACAAGCAGGCGCCCGAGGATGGTCATCGCCACGGCGGCAATGGTGACGTTCGCCACCTGGTCGGAACTGAGTCGGAGATCTTTCCGCAGCAGCGGCATCAACGGCGCCACCGCGAACCACGCGAAGAAACAAGCGAAGAACGCCAGCCAACTCAGATGGAACGCACGCATCTGCGGCGTGCGCCATTGGAACAGTTCGACCCGTGTCGCCTTGCCCGACATAAGCATCTCCGATCGAAGATTTGCGGATCGTCTTCTGCACGTTGCGGTGCAAGACGCATCTCTAGTTCGCTCAGAATGCTGCGGAGCAACAAGCGTGCCAGCATGAGCATCGCCGGAAAAACGCCGGGTTGGCGGGTTTTCCGCAACTACCCGGCCCGCGATATGCACCATCTACCGCGCGGTTTCCTTCGGCTTGCACCATTGCCGTGCAGTCGACGGCTGTTCGATCGGCCATCCGAGCAAAGTCTCAGGTGGCGCGTACGCCTGGCTTGGATCGCCAGAAACACGAAGATTGGACGGGCCAAACGGCCACCGCTCCATAAGGTGCGGTGCATGAGACCCAAGATCATGGCCACCCAATCCACTGCCAAGAAGACCACAAAAGTAAAGGCTGCTCCCAAGGCAGCACATGGTGCCAAAACAAAAGTCAGTCTGATCCGCACCGGGTTTCGTGGAGGCTGTTTGGTTTGAGTCACGCTGCCTTGGGCAGCGCAGCCTGTTGCCGATAGTAAGCCGCTTCGGCTTCCGCTGGCGGGATGTTCCCGATCAGCCCCAGCAAGCGTTTGTGATTGAACCCGTCCACCCAGTCCAGCGTGGCCCATTCCACGGTCTGACGGTTTGGCCAGGAGCGCCGATGGATCACCTCGGCCTTGTACAAGCCGTTGATCGTCTCGGCCAGGGCGTTGTCGTACGAGTCGCCGACACTGCCGACCGAGGCGTCGATGCCGGCCTCGGCCAGGCGCTCGGTGTAGCGAATGGACACATATTGCGATCCGCGGTCGCTGTGATGGATCAGTCCTCCCTGGTCGAACGGCCTGCGTGCATGCAGCGCCTGCTCCAGGGCGTCGAGCACAAAGTCCGTGCGCATCGTGCTCGATACCTTCCAGCCGACGATGCGGCGGGCGTAGACATCGATCACGAAGGCCACGTACAGATGTCCCTGCCAGGTCGACACGTACGGGTGAGTAGGCCGGGGGATTTTCACCCCCAGCCCCTCGCAGAACCGGACGTGAGCCTCTCGACTCATCCGGCTCCCATCATCCAGCCGTGCGCATGTACCATTGCCGCCAATGCACGAAGGCGTGCGGATGAGCGGCAACCAGCCGACGCAATGCTTCCCATGCACGCCGCTTATGACGTGCCAGGGCCTTATGCTTGCGCCGTAGCCATCGCACCAGATAGACATCCAGGTGCTTCCAGATAGCGTCCATCGCTGAGCCGTGGAATCGCCCGTAGTAGTTCATCCAGCCTCGCAGGACCGGATTGAACATGAGGGACAGATCGTCGATTTGCTTGTCGCACTTGAGCTGAAGATGCCAGCTCCGGATGGTCTGCCGCATGACGCGCAGCGCCTCACGACTGACCGCAGGCGCAAAGTTCACATACACCCGACCATACTTGTCCACCGCCTTGCGCGGCCGGAAGGTATAGCCAAGGAACGTAAACTGCACCACCGGATAGTCCGCCGGACGATTGATGTCGCGACAGTAGGCAATCCGGGTTTTCTCCGGATGCAACTCCAGGCCGCAGGCCCGGAATCGCTCAGCAACACGGAGCAGGACATACTCCGCCTGCGCCTGGCTTCTGCAGTGGATGACACCATCATCGGCATAGCGACAAAACCGCACGCTGCGCAGATGGTCGCTCACCCAACGGTCGAAAGCATAGTGCAGAAACAGGTTCGCGAGCAGCGGACTGACGACGCCACCCTGCGGCGTGCCGCGCGTCCGTTCCACTCGCGTTCCATCCGCCATCTCCATGGGGGCCGTGAGCCAGCGCTCGATGTACAGCAGCACCCAGGGAATCCGGCAATGCTTGCGCACCGCCCGCATCAGCAACGCATGATCAATGTTGTCAAACAATCCCTTGATGTCGAACTCGATCACCCAGTCGTAGTCCCAGCACCGCCGCCTCACCATGGCCACCGCTTCGAGCGCCGAGCGCCTGGGCCGGTAACCATAGGAATTGGGGTGAAACCGGGGTTCAAGGATCGGTTCCAAGACAAGCTTGACCACCGTTTGCGCCACTCGATCGGCCACTGCTTCGATATTGGCTCGGCGGCTCACCCATCCAGCGGCGGAATGCCCGTGTCAGATTGGCTGCGTCTGCATAACCACGGCGACCGGCAATCTCGTCTATCGTCATGGTCGTGTTCACTAGGTCACCCATGACCTCCCGCTTGCGCACGTCATCGACAAGCTGCCGGAACTGAAAACCCTGCTGATGCAGTTTTCGCTTCAGGGTGCGGCTCGACATGTACAGTGCAGTAGCCACCTCGTCTATCTTCAGGCAAGTGCCGTCTTTGCGAAGAAGCAGGTTCTTTGTGCGCTCAATCAGGCACTCGTTGAAACCATACTTCAACCGTTCTTGCTCGCACTGCTGTCTGGCTTGGCGCAACGCTACTGCATTGGTTTCCGGAAGCGGGAGATCAAGATAGTTGATGGGCATGCGTATCATGCACACACCCGTACCGAAGTGCACCGTTGTCAGGCGCTCCTGGTAGGCAGCGTAGTAGTCGGGACATTCTTCGGGAAACCACAGCTCTACTTCAGGAAGCATGCGCTGTACAAGCTGCCCCGCAAGCCGTGCGGTCATGGTTGCCAGACGCTCTATCGCGCAATGCCGCATCGGGGCACCCCTTGCGAGGTCCTGTATGTATATTTCCACTGACCGCCCCTGCTCCAACAGACGAATATCAAACGATGCGATACGCGTGCACAGATACTGCTGCCACAGCCGCAGCGCATCACGCAGAGTCGGGCTGCTCATCAATGCAAAGCCCAGAGTGCCATGCCAGGTGAGTGTGCTGCACAGACCAAGCTTGAAACCGAGCCCGGCATCCCCGGTCAGCCGAACGGCGTTCGCCAGCAGCATGGCATCTTGCTGCGTCGTCAGTCGCAAATCGGCTTCCCGATGGGCTGCCTGGATGCCGGTGCCCTCCAACGCACGCTCGGAGGCTATACCGGACCACTCAAGAACTTGCAGAAGGCCCGCCAGATATTCGGCCGCAACATCGGCCCCGCACCACTTGTCCACCTCGCCCACTCCAAATTAAGCAGCTCACTTTTTGTGGCCGCTGGCGATATTCGTCTGAAGTGGTGCCAGACGCGTGCGTTTCGCATGTACAGACCATGTGAAACACGTGACAGTTATTTAGGATCAATGACTTATAAACCAAGATCTGGACACTTCACCGCCCATTCCTGATTTGCCGCGGATATACACAATCGGTACGGCAGATCTCCGCTCACTACATTAAGGACTCTTTGGACACGCTGGAACGGCCTACTCTGGATGGCGATCGACAGACCTTGGCGGGTTTACATGCGCCTAGCCTCGCGACCGCCGAACGACAGTCACTGAGCGTAGTGAGCGAAGACGATCTACCCAACTTGGAAGCGTCTGCCGGTTGCCTGCGCTACTTGCGTGCTGGCTCGGCGACGAATCTGTGCTGGGTGGAGCAGTACAATGCGCAGGATATCAGGAGTCTGGCCACATGACTTCACGAAGACCCATTTTTGAGACACCACATTAGCTGTCCGCCAACTACCTGCAACAACTGCCGAACACTAACTGGCTTGAGCAGCACCGCATCAAAACTCAGTTCGGTTCCGCTGGCCTCAGAATGCATTGGCAGCGCTGCAGAGCAAAGCACGACCGGCAGGTTGGCGTGGGTTTCCCGTAACTTCTCCAGCAGTGCCAAGCCGCCCATTCCGTCCATGTAGTTGTCCGTGATGACCATGACGGGACCTTGCGCCTCCACGATCCGCAAGGCCTCTTCGCCACTGGCGGCAGGGAAGCTTCTGAAGCCGTAGCTGTCAAGCAGGTCGCAGAGCAGGTCTCGGTTCTGTGATTGGTCGTCGACGACCACGATGGCTTGGCCGCAGCCGTCGAGATTCGTTTCCATGGGGTCGTCGTCGAGAAGGCTGGAGCCCACTTCGGATTCGCTGGCTGTACCGAAATCCACCGCGAAGAAGAATTCGCTGCCACCGCTGTCCAACCGGCGAGAGTGTAGTTCGGAGTGCATGCGATCCAGCCAATACGCCACGATGGACAGCCCCAGCCCCTTGCCTTCACGCTGTTCGACGTTGCTGCCGCGGACGAACGGCTCCACCAACGATTCGAGCTTGTCGACCCCAATGCCTATACCGTTATCACGGATGGTGAACCGCAGGCGGATGTGCCCCGTGTCACCCATCCCTGCGGCGACCTCGAACTCGACCAGCCCGTCGTGTGTGAACTTGGCGGCATTGCCGAGCAGGTTCAGCAACACCTGCCGCAAGCGGCGGAAATCAGCCTTGACCAACAACGGCAGATTGGCGTCAAAGCGATGGACGAACTGGTTTGCGCTACGTTCCGCCAACAGCGCTGCCTGCGAAGCGATCTCGGCGAGAAAAGCGTGCAGGTAGCCCGCCGTTTCCTCCAGCTCGGTTTCGGTGCGCTCACCCTGCGCGAATTCCAGCAGGTCGTCGATCAGCCCGATCTGCTGCCAGATGCTCTGCTCGATGATCCGCGGGTAGTCACGCCTGGTACCGCCGTCGCGCCACTGGTTCACACATTCGATGATGTTGCCTAGCGGCGAGCGCAAGTCGTGACTGATTCTGGCAAGCAGGTCGTTGCGCGCACGCAACGCCAGCGTGAGCTGCGCAGTGCGTCGATCTACCGTTCGTTCTAGTTGGCGGTTTTTGGCGATCAGGTTGGCGCTGCGCCAGCGCCACGCCAGCGCGATACCTGCAATCAGCAAGGGCAAGGTCAACAGTGCCATCCAGGGCGAGCGCCACCACGGCACAGTCAGGGTGAACGTCCACGTGACCGGTGCCAGCGTATGCTCGTGGTTCACGTCCACAGCCCGCACTTCAAAGCGGTAGGTGCCCGGGGCGGCCAATGGGTAGTCCACGCTGCGATCACTGGTTTCGCGCCAGCCTTCACCGATACCTTCCAGCCGATAGCGGTATCGCACCGGACTGCCTGTGCTGTTGCCGGAGACGGCCAAATGCAGCGTGAGGATCTTGCCCTGATCGAATGGCGCTGTCGGGTATGAAAGCAGGTCGCGGCCGCTGTAATCCGCCGCGATCACCTTGGCTTGCCAGACCGGTGACGACAGCAAGCGAGCTGGATCGAGTAGGTGCGACAGACCCATCTTCGAGGCAATCCAAACGGAGCCGTCATCGTCCGCGTGGAAAGAGATGCTGCCGGTTTCGTCCAACAACAAGCCATCCCGTGACGTGAGGCGTGACCAGTGGCGTCCATCGAATACATCCACGCCCATGCAACTTCCCGCCCAGAGCCATCCTCGCTGGTCGATTTTGAGGAAATCCAATGGCGCGCCATCATGCATGATGGCATCAGTCGGCTGCATGGACAGCTCGTCGGAAATGCTTGTCTGTGACACCAGCAACCTGGCGTCCGTGGTGCTCAGCCATAACCTTCCATCAGATGTGATGGCAATGCGCTCAGGCGTGATCGGCGTGGTTTGGCGAGCAACCGTACTTCCCGCCATGAACAGCTTGACCTTGACCCATTGCCGGTCATGCCGATAAAGGCCCGTGCTGCAAGCGGCCCATATATGGCCGACAGGGTCTTCGGCAGCATCAGTGCAACTGGTTCCATATTGGAATTGGCCAGCGTGTTTCAGCACGAGGGTTTTCGGATCCAACGTGTCGACACCGCCCCGGGTGTAGATCCAGAACCTGCCATCGCGGCCGGTCAGAACGCCGCGAATGTAGTTTTTGAGCACGGCGACCGTAGTGAAACGGTTTGCGCCCGGCAGCCGTCGCATGATTTGCCGGTCGAAATGGAAGCTCCAGGTGGAACCATCGCGCGAGTGACGGACGATGTGCGCCGAGCCAGCAGGCATTGTCGTCAGTGGCCAGCGCCGTTCGGTCTGATCGCCTGCGCTGGACAACAGCCGGCTGTCGTCGGGCGTCCACAGCGTGAAGGCGTTGATGCGATCCAGTTTCGCGAATTCCGGCCTATTCCATCCAAGCCATGCGCTCCATGTTTCAACCCTCTTGCTCATCGCCCAATGCAGCACGCCCGAGCCGGGGTTGCCCATCCACAGGCTGCCATCGCGGTCGGCAAGCACGGTCGATACTGGCCGGATGGGCTCGGGCATGAGGCCCTGTCTGTCGCCATAGACCTTCCAGTGCCTGCCTTCGAGGCGCAACAGACCCGTATTCGTGCCGACGACGATGTGGTCGTGAGTGTCCTGCGCCAAGAGTCCGCTGGCTCCGGCAAGCCATTCCTGTCCGCTGGGAAGCTGCTGTTTAACGAAATTCGCCGCGCCAGGCAGCAGACGCAAGAGTTGCTGTCGACCCTGCACCCATATGCTACCGTCCCGCGCCGGCAGGATGTCTTGCCATGCGTCGGCGGGCACGCCTTCGCGGGGGCCGAAATGACCGATCTTCCCGTGCTTGAATCGGCACAACTCGGTGCCACAACTGAACCAGGTGGCGTCCGGCTGCTCGGCCACGATGCCGACCTGATCCAGCATCGGATCCTGCTGGCGCTGTTGCGGGGAAAAGAACGACTGCGCCGTCCAGCCTCGGTCGGTCTGCTTCGTTACAACCAGCAGGCGATGATGCCTGACTACCAGCAGGTTGCCGCTGGCCTGCAGCGCCAGCGTCTGGCCACGGTCGGCAACCAACGCTTGCCTCATGGGCGCGATGGTCACGAAATGTCCGTGCTGGCGCATCTGCATGCCAGCCTGCGTGGCAACCCAAAGATCGCCGTCGTCATCCTCGACCATGTCGACCACCGCGGAAGGCTGGAATCCCTCCGCAGCATCCATGCGCAGGAAATCCACGCCATCGAAGACATACAGGCCTGCGCTGGTACCGGCCCACACAAAGCCATCGCGATCCTGATAAAGAACACCTATGTTCTGTTTGTCGAGGCCAACGCCTCGACCAAGTATGGCGATAGGCAGCTCCACCGCTGTTGCTGCGCAAGCTACCAGCAAACCGCATAGCAGCAGCGCTACCGATGCAACGACACGCCATCGCCCGAACCGACCAAGCGCATAGGCAAAGTAATGCATGTCTATAGCCGAACCTGCTCGAAATCCACGATCTGATATTCCCTCGCGTAACCGGTGTGAAGGATCGATATTTGGCGACGCCGGAGATTGACCTTGCCCCCGAAATCCGCACTCTACAACCGCGGTCATGAGCTGGCTTGTTTGGCCTGATCGGCCGCCCAGCGTGACTCGAACTGCATCGGGCTGACGCAGTTCAAGGTGGAGTGTAATCGGAACCGCTTGTACCAGAGCAGCCAGGCAAGCGTTTTGTCTTTGACATGACGACGGGTCATGAAGCGCTGGCTGTGCATGGACAAAAGCCCGGGGATGGGCGTTGACCTACCGACGCAATGCTTCCCACGCCAGCGTTTTATGACGAGCACGGGACCGGTATTTGCGCCGAAACCAACGCACCAGATACGCGTCCAAGCGCTTCCAGCCGACATCCACGGAGCGCTGGAGTCGCTCGTAGCAGCTCCCCAGCTACACGGCACAGGATTGAACATGCGGGACAGATCATCGATTTGCTTGTCGCACATGAGCTGAAGATGCCGGCTCCGGATGGTCTGCCACATGGCGCGTAGCGCCTCACGACTGATCGCAGGTGCGAAGTTCACATACACCCGGCCGTACTTGTCGACCACCTTGCGCAGCCTGAAGGTATAGCCAATGAACGTGAACTGCATCGCCGGATACGCCGCCGGACAGTTGATGTCCCAGCAATAGACAATCCGCGTCTTCTCCGGATGCAACTCCAGCCCGTAGGCTCGGAGTCGCCCAGCAACACGGTGCAGGACGTACTCCACCTGCGCCTGGCTTTTCCAGTGAAGACACCATCATCGGCACAGGGGCAGAGCCACACGCTGCGCAGATGTACGCTCACCCAATGGTCGAAAGCGTAGCGCAGGTACAGATTCGTGAGCAACGGACTGATGACGCCACCTTGCGGTGTGTCTCGCGTCCGTTCCACCCGGGTTGCATCCGCCATCTTCATGGAAATTTTCAAACTTCCAAAGAGCGGCCGGAGAGTTCGATCTCAATCAAGGCGGCCGAGAGCATCTATGGTCGCCTCACGAAGACCATAGATGCACGCCGTAGCCCGCAATGATCGAGATCGCCACAACGACCACCAGCCAGAATCCAGCGTCGTTCTTGTTCGACATATGATTTTCCTCTGCCCGAGGCGGTACTCCGTCGTCCGCCTTCCGGTCAGACAACGGCGTTTCCACCACCGGCACGCTGCTTATTGCCTTGCCCAGTCAGTAACGACTTCCACGCGTCGATTCGGCGCCAAGCAGGCGACCAGTGCCCGCCGCCCGACGTTCATGCAGTCAACCAGCGGCGTGGCGCTACCAAGACCCTCGGCCGAGATCTTCGACGCATCGACGCCGTGAGATACCAAGTAGTTGCGTACCGCATCGGCCCGGCGTTGCGACAGCGCCCGGTTATAGGGCTCGCCCCCCAAGCGGTCGGTATAACCTTTGATGCTGACCGAGGCGATCTGGGCTGCATGGGCATTCAGGTCGCCGGCAATATGGTTCAGCGCCACCAGACCTTCCGGCCGGATGCTGTCGATGTCGGCCCTATCAAAGGCGAACAGGGCATCGGCCTTCAGTGTGTAATGCCCTACGGCAGGCGCCGCTGCGGCTACCGTCGCCGCGACCGGCTGCACCAAGCTGGCACAAGACGCAGGCATCCAATAGAAGCTGCGGGCAAGCTGGTCGTGGTCGAACAGGACCTTGTACTGGCAGATCCGCGCCTCGTCGCTGTCGGGCAAGCGCAGGTGGAACACGTAGTTCCACTCATGCACGCCCCAGAAACCCTCGGTGAAATGCGGCGGACCGATCAGTTCGATGAGCTGCCGCTTGTTCATGCCCGACTGGATCTGGCGCAGGCTGGCTATGGTCGGCCAGGTGCCATCCTTGTGCATGGGCGTGGCCTTGTTCGGTGCTGGCCACACCAGTTTTCCGGCAGTGCTGCCGTCACGAGCGATGTCGTGGCTGACGCTGCCGCAGGCGGCAAGGCCGCCCAGCGCGGCAAGTAAGGTTGCCACGCTGACAAATTGCTTGATGTATTGCATGAGTCTGTCCCCGGTCGATTCGATGTCTGTATCGCTGCATCCTTGTCTCGGCTTGCGACCGAGACAAGGCGTATACGGCGTCCTCACCACACAACGCCCGCGCCTACACCCACGCCGGCGTCGCCGCGCGTGTTATCGGACGCATTGAGCTTGAACACGTAGCGGCCGCTCTCGCTGATCTTCGACACGCCGACCGCAATGCCGGTCTCGCCGTGGAAGTTGCCCAGCGCAACGGACGCCGCGCTCTGGTCAGGCTGGTACGCCTGAGGCAAGCTGGCCATCGCGATAGCCGCGGCGATGCCCGCGTTGGCGCGGTTTCCGATCGTGTTCAGGTTGCTGTTCAAGGTCTGGAAGCGCTCGTCGGTGTAGCTCTTGGACCAGTTCATCGTTTTGTTGAGACCGTCGTTCAACTGGCCCACGTTCACCGCATCGGTAGCCGCCGTGCCTGCTTCCACGTTGTGAATGGCAGCCGGGCTGCCACCCGAGTTCAGCGTTACGTTGCCGTAATCCACGCTGCCGTCCGCATTGCGTCCGTACTGCACGCTGCCGGCCTGCGCCGCGTTCAGCTGGCTGACATTCACCGCATCGGTGCCGGCCGTGCCCGCTGCTACGTTGGTGACCTGGCGCTCGTTCCCGGCAGAGCCCACCGACACGCTATTGGCACGGTCGGCCACCGAGCCCTGGCCTAGCGCCACACTGTTGCTGGCCGTGGCGTGCGCGTCATCGCCCACGGCAGTGCTCTGGCTGCCGGACGCCTCCGCATTGTTACCGCCGGCCACAGATTTCATTCCGGTAGCCTGTGGCACAGTGCCGTTGGCGTCCTGGCTCACCTGGAACATGCCAGCAGAGCCGTTCCGGATGCCGGTCACCGTACTGTCGACCTTGCTGATCTGCGTGTCGGTGTAGGTATTGGCCGCCTGCACCGCGCCGTCGAGCTGACGCAGGTTCACGGCATCAGTGGCCTCCTTGCCGTCGGCGACATTGCTGATCGTGCGGGTTTCACCGGTGGCGGCATTGCCCACCGAAACGGTGCCGGCAGTGTTGTTCTGCGCCCCGGAGTACTTGCCGGTGTACTGCTCCGCGCCGCGGCCGCCATCACTGGATCCGTTGCCAAGCGCCACGCTGCCGTCCGCCGACGCCACCGCGCCTTGGCCCACGGCAGTGCTACCGGTGCCGGAGGCCATGGCGCCATTGCCCAGTGCCGTGCCTTGGTTGCCGGAGGCAGTACTGCCGTTGCCGACGGCCAGGCTGGCATCGCCCGAGGCCACCGCCCCTGCGCCGCCCGCGGCGGAGTCGTTGCCGGTGGCCGCCGGCGCTGGCGTGTTGTGGTCCTGACTCACCTGGAACATGCCGCCGGAACCGTTGCCGATGTTGGTGACCTGGTTACCTAGGCTGCTCACCGCCTGGTTGGTGGCGTACAACTGCGAGCCATTCACGGCGTCGGTGCTAGTGCCGCTGACACGACCCGCTGCCACGTTGGTGACGGTGCGCTCCTGGCCAGCGCTGCCCACGCTGACTGTGCTGGTCGGTGTGCCGCCGGCAAAGGCGTAGGTGACGCCGCTCAGAGTTTCGCTGGCCGTGCCCACCGCGGCGGCAGTGACCGAACCGGCCCCCAACGCCACATCGCCCGTGAAGCTGGCCACCGCGTTCGGACCTATCGCCACACTGTCCGTGCCCAGCGCCTGGCTGTCCGGCGCCGTCGAGCTCGCGTGGAAATACTTGATGCCCTGGCTGTTGATCGAGCCCAGCGCATCGCCCACATTGTTTACGGTCGTCGTGCTGCCGTCGGCGTTGCTCATCGTGTAGCTTGGCGCGCTCACTGCGCCGGTGGCCGGATCATACGTCGAACCGCCGCCAAGGTTCGACGCCGTGCTGTCGCCCAGCTCCGTGGTGGTGCTCTGCAGGTTCGTGATGTCCGTGGTGTTCTGGCCCACCTGTTGGTTTGTGGCGTAGAGCTGGCTGCCGTTGACCGCATCGGTACTGGTAGACGACAGGTCGCCCTGGTGCACGTTGCCAATCGTGGTGCCACCAGTCCTGCCGCCGTCCGTCGAAGCCGGGCCGGCCAGTGTCACGCTGCTGTAGTTCGGCGTACCATCCACGTTCTTGTCGTACTTCACGTTGCCCTTGTCGGCGATGCTCGTGGTTTGCGACAGCGTGTCGATCGCGCTATCGGTTGCATAGAGCTGCGAACCGTTCACAGCATCGGTGCTGGTCGCCGTTACCTGGCCCGCCGCCACGTTCTGAACTTGCCGCTCATGGCCCACGCTACCCACGCTCACTGCGTTGTCCGGAGTTGTGCCCGCGTAGCTGTACTCCGTGCTGCCGATCATGTCGCCGGCCACAGGCGTCACTGCCGCGGTGCTCGAGCCGCTGCCCAGCGCCACATCACCTGCGTTGTTCGCCACCGCGTTCGGACCTATCGCCACACTGTCCTTACCCAGCGCCCGGCTGTCCGCGCCCGTCGAGTTCGCGTGGAAATACTTGATGCCCTGGCTGTTGATCGAGCCCAGCGCATCGCCCACATTGTTTACCGTCGTCGTGCTGCCGTCGGCGTTGCTCATCGTATAGCTCGGTGCGCTCACCGTGCCGGTCGTCTCGTTGTACGTCGAGCCACCTCCC
>DATMTH010000080.1:0-5781 GCA_035564915.1 Rhodanobacter sp. | reverse complement strand
AAAGCGTTGACTTCGGCAATTTCTTGCTATAGGTTCGCAATATCCTGCTGATTCGATGCGATCTGGAGGGCATTGCCATGATGGGAACGCAGGAAGTTTCCAAGCGTTGACAAGGCAAGCGCATCAAATCGGCAAGAAAGTATGGGCGGCTCAATCTGCCAGCCTGCAAATAGCTGTTTTCAAACACTTTTGATGCCCCGGCTTTCGGGGTGATTCATGGGGAGATTTGTTGATGAACAAGCATTCCATATTGCGCGGGGCCCTCCCTCGCCGGACTGCCCTCGCTCTGGCACTCGGACTCGGGTTCAGTGGATTGGCGATTGGCCAGTCAACCGTTGGCTCCATCTTTGGCCATGTGGCGAATGGGGCTAATGAAACAGTGACCATTCAGGGCACCACAGGCGTGACCCGCACGCTTACGGTCGACAGTGCTGGCAACTATCGTGCGAGCAGTCTGCCCCTGGGCACTTATACGGTGACGTTGTCGCAGAACGGCTCAGTGGTTGATACGCGCAAGAATGTATCGATCACTGTCGGTGGTGGTACTGAGGTGTCGTTCGGTGGCGCGAGCGTTTCGAACGCGGTAGCCCTGAGTGCCGTGACCGTGACAGGCAGCGCATTGCCGGCAATCGATATTTCTTCGGTTTCCACCAGCACGGTCATTGATGCCAAGCAGTTGAGCATGCTGCCGCTGGGGCGGAGCGCAGAGTCGATCTCGCTGCTCGCTCCGGGCGCTGGTATTGGCAGTGGCAACTTCTCGACGACCACCAATCCGAATGGCGCAGTCTCGTTCGGCGGTTCGGGCGTCACCGAAAATGCCTACTACATCAACGGCTTCAATACCACCAATCCGTTGAGCAACTTGGGTGGCATAGGCCTTCCCTATGGCGCCATCGACCAGCAGCAGGTCTACACGGGCGGCTACAGCGCCATGTATGGCCGCTCCGATGGCGGCGTGATCAGCCAGGTCGGCAAGCGTGGCACGAACGAATGGCACTTCGGTGGTCAGTTTATCTGGGCCCCGGTGGGCGCTTCGTCGTCGCCTGGTGATATCTATTATCCGAATAAGGCGTTTCCCGCTGGTTTTGGCTACGAGAACAAGGATCTGCCAGGCACCATCTACCGTCGCCGCGAAGGCGACAAGTCTTGGACGAAGACTTACAGCGCGTACGTGGGTGGCCCACTGATCAAGGACAAACTCTATTTGTTCTTGGCAGCAGAGTCCGAAAAGCAGGAAGGCGTTTCGACCAATTCCAGCGCGAGCAGCATCCAGGCTCGCAATCACTACAAATACGACTTGCCCAAGTTCTACGGGAAGATCGATTGGAACATCAACGACAGCAACATCCTTGAGCTTTCGCACGTCCGCAGCACGACGCGTTACAGCGGTGTGTACAACGCTTACGACTACGCAACGAATGTCGAGAGTGGCCCGACCGGCTCCTACCCGAATACCACCAAGATTTCATCCAAGTACGATATTGCGAAGTATACGGGTTACCTCACGGATGATCTGACGCTGTCCGCTACGTGGGGTCGCAGCACCACCGGTGACTACCAGACCAATCCGAGCGACAACGGCGTGACGCCGTACCTGTCGGGCGTGACGAACCAGAACCCGCTTTACACCGGTGGCACGCCGATCAAGAACTCGGTTGGCACCTCCAGCTCGAAGGATCCGGACGCCAAGAACACCACCCGTGGCTTGCGAGTCGATCTGGAGTACAGGCTCGGTGATCACGACCTGTCCGCCGGTATCGACAATATGAGCTACTGGGCGTCGAACGAAGGTCAGTCGATGTCGGGCCCTGGTTACGCGTGGATCTACAGCCATGCGTCCAATCCGAGCAAGGCCATCAGCCCGTCGTTGGGCGTTGGTGCGCCAGGCGGCAATGGTTATTACGTGCGGAAGTACATCTTCAGCACCACCACCAGCATGTCTGCCAAGCAGACGGCCCAGTATGTGCAGGATCGCTGGCAGGTCAGCAACAACCTGCTGCTCAGCCTGGGCCTGCGCAACGATAAGTTCGTCAACAAGAACAACGTCGGCGCGACCTATGTCGACAGCGGCAACCAGTGGGCGCCGCGCTTGGGTGCTTCGTGGGACGTCTTTGGCGATTCATCGTTGAAGGTGTACGGGAACCTTGGTCGGTACTATCTCGCGCTGCCCAACAGCGTGGCCATCCGCGGCGCTTCGGCATCCACCTACACCAACGAATACTTCGATTACGTCGATATCAAGGCAGACGGCTCGCCGGTCCTCGGCAAGGCGCTGGGGCCCGGCCCGGTGTCTACCAACAACGAGTACGGGCAGGCGCCCGATGCGAAATCGGTTACCGCCACCGACCTCAAGTCCCAGTACCAGGATGAGTTCATTGTCGGCTTTGACAAGAAGCTGGGTGAAAGCTGGGTGACTGGTGCGTCGTTGAACGTGCGCAAGCTGCAGACCGCGATCGATGACGTTTGCGACACCGGCAAGATTGCCGACAAGCTGGCCGCGGAAGGCATCAATCCGGACAGTGTGACCATTCCGGGTTGTGTCATCTTCAATCCGGGCGAGACCAATACGTTCAGTCTTGCCAATGTCGACGGCAACGGACGTACATCGGTCCGGATGTCGATGCACGACTGGGGATTCACGTCGGGCGCAAAGCGCAAGTACTACGCGCTGAACACCTATCTTGAGCACCCGTTCGATGGCAAATGGCAGGGGCGCATCGACTACACGTTCTCGCGCAGTTATGGCAACACCGAGGGCCAGGTCAAGTCCGACACGGGCCAGACCGACACATCCAAGACCTCCGATTGGGATGCCGCCGCGTTGATGCAGTACAGCAACGGCATTCTCTCCAATGACCGTACGCACCAGATCAAGATTCGCGGTGCCTATGCGATTACCCCGGAATGGATGGTGTCGGGTGTCCTGATCGCGGAATCGGGGACGCCGAAGAATTGCCTGGGCTACGTCGGCCCGACTCAGGAGGATCCGGTCGGTTACTCCTCGTACTATCACTACTGCCTCGGCCAGCCGTCCCGTCCGGGCGATGCGGGTCGCAACCCGTGGACCCATATGTTGGATCTGGCGGTGACCTATCGTCCCAGCTTTGCGGACCACAAGCTCGCGATCAGCCTGCAGGGCTTCAACGTGCTGAACGAGCGTCGTCGTGTCCAGACGTATGCGAACAACTCGAACAGTGTTGCTCCCTATACGATCACCAACACGTATGGCATGGGCGAGTACTTCGAGCAGCCGCGTTATGCACGTCTGCAGGTGACCTACGACTTCTGATCGTAGGTGGTGCCGATAAAAGAATCGCCGCGCATGCGGCGATTCTTTTATGTGCGTGCCGAACAAAAGCGAAATGCAATTTCGCAAGATGCTTGACTGCATTCGAACGAGTGTAGTGTTTGGAGGATCGAACGCATCCCCTTATTGACTTTTGCTTTCGATTCGCAATCGTCTTATTCTTGGAGCCTTCCCCCGCGAAGGTAGGCAGCGCGCAGGCGCTTGGCGAGATTCGCGCTCCCGTTTGATCGCAGATTGAGGTTTTCCCATGCGTATGATGGTTTGGCCGCTCGTGGCGGCAGTTTCGCTGGCGCTCGCCGGCTGCAATTCGGGCTCGTCGACGCAGGCCGCGAATGGTGCGAACCCGGCAGCAGCGGGCTCCGCTGCGCAGGCCGCGGCTCACTCGGTGAGTGGCACGATCACGATTCGCGGCAGCGACAAGCCGTCGGCGTCGGACAAGCTGGTGATCAACCTGGTCGACGTGTCGCAGCAGGGCTCCACGCCGCTGGCGACCAAGACGATTGCGCCGGCAACCACCTTCCCGCTGCAATTCGAGCTGGGCTTCAATACGGCCGACGTGGTGCCGAATGACTTGTACGTGGTGAAGGCCGAGCTGATTGATGGCGACCGTCATTACGAGATGCCGTTGCAGGCACCGGTGCTCACCAAGGGCCATCCGGTGACCAACGTCTCGATCGAGCTGGTGCCGCAGCAGACTCCGGGCGAAAAGGAACTGGCAGCGTTCCAGGCCGAGCAGAAGCAGCTGGGCGCCATGAAGATCCACACCGGCACCAAGCTGGAGAAAGACATCTCCTATGGCTGGCAGGTGTTCCGCCAGAACGACCAGGTGCAGTTCATCCGTGCCCGCGCCGACCGTGGCGACAAGGGCTTCACCGCCACCGATTTCGCCTACAAGGATGGCAAGCCGTGGGTGGTCGTGCAGCAGAAGAAAGCCAACCAGGGTGCCAAGCCGTCGTCGATCGACCGTGCCGGCTGGAGTGCCGATGGCACGCTGGTGCTCAAGCAGCACGAGGCTTCCGGCAAGGTCAGCCCGCTGGATGACAGCGATGCGGCCAGCCTGAAGCAACAGGCGCTGGACATGTTGAACATGGCGACTGGTGGCAAGGGCAACTAAGCCTCCCAGAGATCCATGCGTAAAAAAAGCCGCCCGTTTCCACGGGCGGCTTTTTTGTGGGCAGCCGCCGGATCAGAAGGCGAACTTGAAGCCCAGGTTGAGGCTGTTGTACTTCTGGCTGCTGTCGGCGAAACGGCCGCTGTAGCCGAACCAGGTCATCATGTTGTCGAACTTGGCGGAGATGCCGACATCCGCCGTGGCCCAGCTCTTGTCCGGGGCGAAGCCGGCCATCTCGAAGCTGCCATTCAGGCTGTTGAGGCCCGCGGTGATCATGCGCTGGTCGGCCTTGCTGTCGTGGTTCCAGGCCAGCTCGACGAAGGGCGAGAGCACCGCCTGGTTCAGTTGCCAGTGGCCTTGCAGGCGCCAGCCCAGCGTGCCAATCAGCGCCTTGCGCTCCTGTCGCCCGAACCACATGGCCGTGGCGTCACTGCCGCCTTCGCTGTAGCCATTGATCTTGATGTTCTGCCAGTCGAGGTTGGCGAACGGACCGGTGCGCAACCCGCCGACGTTGAACCACCAGCCGCCGGTGAGGCCGGCGCCGAGGTGCGAGCCATCGGCCTTGCCCGATTCGGTGACGCGCGCCGCGCCGACCTGGAAGCTGCGCTCGATGTTGCTGAAGTTCGACTGGCCGAAGTTGGCGTAGCCGCCCACATAGCCGCCGTCATGGTGCAAGGTGATGTAACCGAGACCGGAGATGTCCTGCAGCTTGTAACCGCCGCCACCGGACACGCTGGCGTTGGCATTGCCGATACCCAGTGCGACACCGGTCGACAGGTAGTCATTGGCGCGCACGTCGGCGCCCAGGGTGAGATTCACGTTGTTGCTGGTGGTCTTCGGTGAACTGTCGCTGGCATCGAAACGCTGCCGCGCATAGTCGATGTTGGCGAAGAAGCGGGTCTTGCTGCCGAAATCATCGGCCAGCATCTGGTTGCGCAATGCACGGGTCTGCGCTTCGGATGCGGCCAACGGTGCTTCACCGAGCAGGGAGATTTGCTGCGGCGCGGCCAGTTCGGACAGCACCACCTGCGCCAGCATCGCATGCGCGGCGGTGGTCGGGTGCACGTCGTCGGCAAACAGATAGCTGCTGGCGGCATTCGGCGCGACCAGGGTACTGGCGGAGCAGTTGATCGAGCTGCTGGTGGTGCAGGCCTGGTTGGTGACATTGGTGAAGCCGTAGCGTGCCGGGTCGGCAATGACCTGGTTGAGCAGCGCGTAGGCATTGACCGGGATGATGCCGGTGCCGATCTGGCCCAGGCCGGCATTCAGCACACCGTTGTACAGCGTGCCCAGCAGGCCGGCCGAGCCCGCTTCGCTGGTGCCGCGGATGCCCGGTGTCTTGCTCACGTCGGGCAGGTTGAAC
>DATMTH010000079.1:0-2389 GCA_035564915.1 Rhodanobacter sp. | reverse complement strand
AGCCCGCGTACAGCGTGTCGAACTGCACGGTGAGCCGGTCGGACGGGCGCCAGTCGACGGAGCCGGTGAAGCTCTTGCGCGTGCGGCGTTCGTCGATCACGTTGTTGGCGAGCGTTTCCGGGATGGCGACGTGCGTGTAGCCGGGATCGCTCAATCCGGAAAGCTGGGAGATGTTTTGGTTGGCATACCAGGAATTGGCCTGGGTGTTGATCTGGGTGTCGTCGCGCTTGTAGTACTGCACCGACGCCAGCCAACCGAAGGTGTGGTCGGCGTTGGTCCACCCGGTGAGGCCCGACACGTCGGGCGTGGTCTTGCCGGACCAGCTGCCGGTCAGGTTGTTGTTGACGCCTGCGGCCGAGCCTGTTGCGTGGAAGCCGTTGAAGTCCAGCGGGCGTGCAGTCTGGATATCCACCACGCCGCCGATGTCGACCTCGGGAATGTCGGCGGACGAGGTCTTGTTGACCTGGGCCACGCTGATGATGTCGGACGGGAGCACGTCGAAATCGAAAGCACGCGAGCCGGATGCGGAGGCCATCTGACGGCCGTTGACCGTCACCGCGACGAAGTCGGGTCCGAAGCCGCGAATGGCGATCTGGCTGGATTCGCCGCCGCTGCGGTTCACCGATACGCCGGGTACGCGCTGCAGGGCATCAGCGACGTTGGGGTCAGGGAACTTGCCGGTTTCTTCCGCGGAAATGGAATCGACGACGTTGATCGCATCCTGCTTGATCGATTGGGCCCGGCGGATCGCCGCAAGCTGGCCGGTGACATTGATCGCATTCAGATCGGTCACTTTCTTCTTGTCGCCGTTCTTTTTGGCGCTGCCGGCAAAATCGCCCTGGGCGGGAGCCGCCGCAGGAGTGCTGGCGCTTGATGCGGAACTGCTTGTCTGTGCGTGGCCCTGCATGCCGTAGCCAAGCAGGCAGGCCCCACCCATGATGGCGAGTGCCTGGCGCATGGAGAACGTCAATTTGGTTCGTTGCATGGATTGCCCCCAGGTGCGTGATGCCCATAGACACGTGTATGAACGGCAGACCCGCCATCGCGCAATGCCGCGCTGATCCGCTCGGATTGATTAGCGCCTGCCCTCGGCTGCGCGAATCGGATGTCGCAGGCTATGGCGGTCGGCCACTCGCCGTGAAGCAATCCAGGGCGAGCTGGAGTGCCGGTCGTTTGGGGCAGTTCATTCGTCTTGTTGTCGAAAAGTAGTATTTTAGGATAAAAACATTTACGCACTCCACGTCAAGCTGCGCCGCAGCATCGGTGCGGCGCCTTTGCGCTGCACAGGGCGTGGTGCAACAAACGTGCGGGCGGCAGACGCCGGCGTTCGGCATCGCTCCCCTCGGCTACTCGGGGACCGGTGCTGTCGACATCGCCTATGGCGACGCGGTCTTTGCGCTGGCGTTCGCCACGCGTCGCGGCAGCCGGCGCGGCATTTCATGCGCAACGAGGCCGATTGCCGGCCATCCCTGCAGTCGATAACGCAGGGAACCTGTCATGGGGTTTCAGCGCGTCGCTCCGGGCGCGATACATGGCCGTTGGACTTACTGGCAGCGGTATCGGGCGATGGCGTAACCGGTGTTGGTGAACTGCGGCCGTGGTACGGCTGGCATGTTCAACTTTCCGATGCTGCGATCAATCCCGGAAGCATGGACGCTTTTCTTTTCGCCGGGGTGGGCAGCGCTCGCCCGCCGGCGAAGGCACGCGATCTGTAGCGGGGATTGTCGATTGCCACTGCGCCATTCGGCCGTGGCTGACGCATGCGCAGGCGCAGGCGCGATATGCATGGATTTCATGCCGACGATCCCGTGGCGTGGCTGCCGAACGGGCGGACTCAATCGGCAGCGCGTGACGACCGCCGTTGCGGCGGCCGTCACGACGGGCACGGTTACTGCCCGATCCGCCGCAGCGGCTGGCCCGCCATCAGCTTGCGCTCGATCTGTTCCAGCGTGACGCCCTTGGTCTCCGGCACCAGCCAGATGGTGAACGCGATGAACACCACGTTGAATGCGGCGTACAGCCAGAACGTCTCGGCCTGGCCGATGCCGTTGAGCAGCGGCAGGAACGAAAGGCCCACCAGCCAGTTCGCCACCCAGTTGGTGAAGGTGGAGCAGCCGATGCCGAAGTCGCGGCCCTTCAGCGGCTGGATTTCCGAGCACAGCGTCCAGATCAGCGGGCCGGCCGACATCGCGAAGCCCACGATGAACACCAGCAGCATGACCACGGTGAAGATCTGTTCGCCGTGATCGTGGATGCCCAGGTGCATCATCGTGCCGACCACGCCGAGGCCGATCGCCATCACCACGAAGCCGATGTACAGGATCGGCTTGCGGCCCAGCTTGTCGACCAGGCCGATCGCGATGAAGGTGGCCAGCACGTTGACCAGGCC
>DATMTH010000078.1:0-11378 GCA_035564915.1 Rhodanobacter sp. | reverse complement strand
GTACTCAACAACAAGCCAGAGCTGTCGCGACTGAAGTCGCTCCAACAAAATCCTATGCACTGTCGGAGCGACATCAGTCGCGAATGCCCCACCCCACACCCGACAAGGCATCGCGGCTGAAGTCATTCCATCACCGCCGATTTTGCAGCGCAAAGGGTACGCCTACACGTTCTTCCCACTTCTGACCCGCAGCCCCGGTCTCTGCCTCGCGAGCTTGCGCAGCAGCTCGGCAAACGCCTGCAAATCGTCGTGCCACGGCGACGCATCGCGCCAATACAGTGCGATGTCGCGACCCGAAGCAGGCCCCTGCAATTTCGCCAGTGCAATATTCGGCATCGAGGCCAGCCGTTCATGCGCCAAAGCTGGCACCAGCGCGTAGCCGCCACGCAGGCTGACCAGCGCCGCCAGGCTTTCCAGGCTCACATCCTGGACGTGACCGTGCTCATTGCCGTCGCCTTGCAGGCCATCGGCATGGCTTTCCGCCATCAGCGTGGCCTCGGCTGGATCGAGCTGGTCCAGCGCGATATCGGGTCGCCCGGCCAGCGGGTGATCGGCTCGCAGCATCAGCTCCCACGGTTCGAAAAACAGCGGGCGCGAAGCGATTCCACTGAGTGACGCGGCGGGTGGCGCCAGCACGGCATCGAGCTCGCCTTCGCTCAAGCGTCGCAGCAAGCCACGCGGCTTGCCTTCGGAAATGCCCAGCCGAGCTCCGGGAAAATGCTGCGGGAACGGCTCGATCAGATGCGGCAGCAGATATGGCCCCAGCGACGCCGGCACGCCGAGTCGCAGTTCGCCGCCGAAGGCCACCTCGCCGGCCCGTGCCACTTGCTGCAGGTGTTCGGCTGCGGCCAGCACCATGTCGATTTGCTGCAACAGGCGCTGACCGCCGGCAGTGGGCACGATCTTGCGGCCGCCGCGTTCGAACAACGGCGCCCCCAGCGCCTGCTCCACCTTTTGCACCTGATGCGACAGTCCGGATGGACTGATGTGCATCGCTCTGGCGGCACTGTTGAAACTGCCATGGCGATGCACCGCCTGCACCAGCGCCAGATCGCGCAGGGAGACTGCTGCAAGAGAAGTCGAAATCATCGAATGCTGCATGTCATCAAAGGCGTTTGTATGAATGGGTGGTGGCAGGCATGCTGTTCGGCGAAGTCGGCCTGTCCGGGGTTGACCGAAGTCTAACCGGCGCGGCGGCAAAGTCGGCATTCGAACCTCGTCGCAGCCGGGCTTGCACGCCGCAGCAACAAGGTTTGCGCGATAATGGCGCTTTGTCGGCACGACCTCCCCCTCCATCAGATCGTCCACGTCATCCCAGCCGCAGGATTCAGCCAGGAGCTCCTCATGAAAGACACCTTTTCCGTACGCGACACCCTCGAGGTCAATGGCAAGCAGTACGCCTTTGCCAGCCTGGCCAAGCTGGGCCAGCGCTTCGACCTGAAGCGGCTGCCGTACTCGATGAAGATCCTGCTGGAAAACCTGCTGCGGCACGAAGACGGCGTTGACGTCACCTCGAAGGAAATCGAAGCGGTCGCCAACTGGGACGCGAAGAAAGAGCCGGATACCGAAATTTCATTCATGCCCGCACGCGTGCTGCTGCAGGATTTCACCGGCGTGCCGTGCGTGGTCGACCTGGCCGCGATGCGCGACGCGATGAAGGCGCTGGGCGGCGACCCGACCCTGATCAACCCGCTGTCGCCGGCCGAACTGGTCATCGACCACTCGGTGCAGGTCGATGTATTCGGCAGCGAAGACGCGCTGGAAAAGAACGTCGCGATCGAGTTCGAGCGCAACCAGGCGCGTTACAGCTTCCTGCGCTGGGGCCAGAAAGCGCTGGCCGACTTCAAGGTCGTGCCGCCGCGCACCGGCATCGTGCATCAGGTGAACCTGGAGCACCTGGCCCGCGTGGTGATGGCCAATGACGTCGACGGCCAGCAGTGGGCTTACCCCGACACCGTGTTCGGCACCGACTCGCACACCACCATGATCAACGGCCTGGGCGTGCTCGGCTGGGGCGTGGGCGGCATCGAGGCCGAGGCCGCCATGCTGGGCCAGCCGTCCTCCATGCTGATTCCGCAGGTGGTCGGCTTCAAGCTGTCCGGCCGTCTGCCCGAAGGCGCCACCGCCACCGACCTGGTGCTGACCGTGACGCAGATGCTGCGCAAGCAGGGCGTGGTCGGCAAGTTCGTGGAGTTCTTCGGCCCGGGCCTGCAACACCTTGCGCTGGCCGATCGCGCCACCATCAGCAACATGGCACCGGAATACGGCGCCACCTGCGGCATCTTCCCGGTCGATGCGGAATCGCTGAAGTACCTGCGCCTGTCCGGCCGCAGCGGCGATCAGGTGGCGCTGGTCGAGGCCTATGCCAAGGCGCAGGGCCTGTGGCACGACGAGAACAGCCCGCATGCCGAATTCAGCGCCACGCTGGAGCTGGACCTGGCCGACGTCAAGCCGTCGCTGGCCGGCCCGAAGCGCCCGCAGGATCGCGTGCTGTTGACCGAGGTCAAGAAGAACTACAACGAGAACGTGGGTGCCACCACCGCCAACCGCAACGGCGCCGAGGCCCGCTTCGCCAACGAAGGTGGCGACACCGCGGTGGGTCACGACCAGAGCCAGAACTCGGCCGGCCAGTCGGTCGCCATGAATGGCCAGGACTTCAGGCTCAACGACGGCTCCGTGGTCATCGCCGCGATCACCTCGTGCACCAACACCTCCAACCCGGCGGTGATGCTGGCCGCCGGCCTGGTCGCGAAGAAGGCGGCGGCGCGCGGTCTGAAAGCCAAGCCGTGGGTGAAGACCTCGCTGGCGCCGGGCTCCAAGGTCGTCACCGACTATCTGGAAAAGACCGGCCTGCTGACCGAGCTGGAAAAAACCGGCTTCTACCTGGTCGGTTACGGCTGCACCACCTGCATCGGCAACTCCGGTCCGCTGCCGCAGGAAATCAGCAAGGCGATCAGCGCCGGCGATCTCACCGTGGGTGCCGTGATCTCCGGCAACCGCAACTTCGAGGGTCGCGTGCACGCCGAAGTGAAGATGAACTACCTGGCTTCGCCGCCTCTGGTGGTCGCCTACGCGCTGGCCGGTTCGCTCGACATCAACCTCACCACCGAGCCGCTGGGGCAGGGTTCGGATGGCAAGGACGTGTTCCTCAAGGACGTCTGGCCGACCAATCAGGAAATCAGCGACCTGATGGCGAGCGCGGTCACCTCGGACATGTTCAACAAGAACTACGCCGACGTGTTCAAGGGCGACGAGCGCTGGAACGCGATCGCCTCGCCGGATGGCGCGCTGTATGCGTGGGACGAAGCCTCCACCTACATCAAGAACCCGCCCTACTTCGACGGCATGACGATGGAAGTCGGCAAGATCGAGGACATCCACTCGGCGCGCTGCCTGGGCCTGTTCGGCGACTCGATCACCACCGACCACATCTCGCCGGCCGGTTCGATCAAGAAGGATTCGCCCGCGGGTCGGTTCCTGATCGAACGTGGCGTGAAGCCGGTCGATTTCAACTCGTTCGGCTCGCGTCGCGGCAACGACGACGTGATGGTGCGCGGCACCTTCGCCAACATCCGCATCAAGAACCAGATGCTGGACGGCGTCGAAGGCGGCTTCACCCGCCACGTGCCCAGTGGCGAACAGCTGGCGATCTACGACGCGGCGATGAAGTACAAGGAAGCAGGCACCCCGCTGGTGGTCATCGCCGGCAAGGAATACGGCACCGGTTCTTCGCGTGACTGGGCCGCCAAGGGCACCTTGCTGCTGGGCGTCAAGGCCGTGATCACCGAGAGCTTCGAGCGTATCCACCGCTCCAACCTGGTCGGCATGGGCGTGCTGCCGCTGTGCTTCAAGGATGGCGAGAACGCCAAGTCGCTGGGTTTGACCGGCAACGAAAGCTTCGACGTCACCGGCCTGGATGATGGCAACGCCAGGGAAGCCAGGGTGGTCGCCACCGCCGACGACGGCAGCAAGAAGGAGTTCACCGTCAAGGTGATGTTGCTGACGCCGAAGGAGCGCGACTTCTTCCGTCACGGCGGCATCCTGCAATACGTGCTGCGTCAGCTGGCGGGCAAGAAAGCCGCCTGAGTCACGCTGCCATTTCGGTCGAATGAAAACCGCCCTGGACGACGGGGCGGTTTTTTCATGCACGTCATCGGCACAGGGCACCCAGGGCCTCATGTTGCCGTCGCGGGATTCGTGGCCAGTCCCGCGATGGATCGCCGCCGATCGCAGGCAAGGACGCAAGCCGTGAGAATTTACGAAGATGGCCCCGCTGTCGATGGAGTTACCATGAGGCAACCCCATCTGCATGGAGACACGGCCGACCGTGGCCGAACCGGCAACACATGATCGCGAAACTTCCGCTACCCACCGAGCTGCTCGACCTGATTCCTGATGCCGTTTGCGTCGTCGATGTCGAAGGCTGCCTGCTGTATGTCAATGCGAGCTTCGAGCGCGTGTTCGGTTACGCTCCTGCCGAAGTGCTGGGTCGCCGCATATTCGAGTTTGTCCATCCCGACGACCGTGCGAAAACCGTGCAGCAAGCCGAAAAGGTGACCGCCGGCGCGTTGCAGCATCACTTTCGCAACCGTTACATCCACAAGAATGGCCACAGCGTGGACATCCAGTGGTCGGCCCGCTGGGCGCCCGGGCATGGCGTGCGCATCGGGGTGGCCCATGAGGTGACCGAGCTGCGGCGCGCCGAACGCGAGCTTGAACATCGCGCCAGCCATGACCCGTTGACCGGGTTGCCCAACCGCCATCGGCTGCAGCGTGAACTGCAGCAGGCGATCGCCCACGCGACGAAGACGGGTGACGGCCTTGCCCTGCTCTTCCTGGATCTGGATGGCTTCAAGGGCGCCAATGATCGCGGCGGGCACGAAGTCGGTGACCGCGTGCTGCGCGAAGTGGCGCAGCGACTGGAGCAGGGACTGCGCAAGGACGATTTCGTGGCCCGCGTCGGTGGCGACGAATTTGTCGTCGTGCTGCCTGGTTGCGACGACATCCATAGCGCCCGGATCGTCGCCGACGGGCTGCGTGCCCAGCTGAATCCACCCCACCTGTTGCCCGATGGCCTGTTCCAGCTGGATGCCAGCATCGGCATTGCCTGCTTCCCTGCCGACGGCGACGATGCGGACAGCTTGCTGGCACACGCCGATCACGCCATGTATGCAGCCAAGCGCCTGCGTTACGAACTCGATGTGGCTGAATGATCGGCACCGCATTCGCGCCGGATATCCAGGATCGGCGTCGAATGGCATTTGCTTGAACCCGGCATCCCCACGAACGCGAGGATCGGGCAGCTCCGCCAGCCTGCAGTCACTGGATTCCTGCCTTCGCAAGGATGAAGAAATTCGGGGCTCGACGCCTCAAGCAGATGCCATTCGGCGCAGCGCCCTTTCCCGCAGCATCATGCGCGCAAATCGAACCACCGCAAGTGGCTGCGTCCGGATGGGCTGACTTCCCGGCGCAAGTGTCACGGCCACCGGTTGGCATGCGCTCCGATGGCTCCGCGTTGCGGGCGTATTACGCAAAAACGGTGCCCGGTCGGCGCTTCCATCACGACCCAGGTAGCGACGGTTTCGATCTTTCTCGCGCCAAGCCTTTCCAGTCGTTGCACCTCGGCCTCGATGTCGTCGCTTTCGATGTCCAGATGCACCCGGCTGGGGTGATCGACTTTCTGCAGCTCGATCACGGGTTCGTCATCATCGGTCACCAGGCCCACGTATTTTTCATGCGCGGGGTCGGCACCCTGCCTGATCGGGCGCCCCAGCGCCTGCGACCAGAATCGCGCCGCATCGCCAAGGTCTTCGACCCTGCAATCGATGATCAGGCTGGACAGGCGGCTGTGATGCATGGCATTTCTCCATCGCGGGCACGATCGGAAACCTTGCGTGCGCGGGCCCGGCGTGTCAACACCGCATCACATGCCGCGTGCGCAACGAGCTTGATGCAAGTCGAGCAATGACTCGCCACCGTTCAACGCCCGACGGGCGCCGTATCGGAAAGTGCATTGCACTGCCGGCACGTCCCGACATCTGGTCGCATGTCATCCACTATCGGGTCGAAGGCTTCCTCGCAGTCGATGCCGAAGCAAGCAGGCGTATCGTGGCGTCACGCTCGGCATTCGGCCCCGGGCGGATAGCCGCGACCGATGCCTCGGCCTCGTCATGGTATCGAGCGGCCGCAGCGTGTTCACCGAGCGAGGCGTCGACGCGGGCAAGATCGGCCTCGGCGTGCGCCACCAATGCATGGGAAGGCGGTGCAATCACCACCGCCGCCGCGAGGCCGCTTTCGAGTTGCGACCTTGCTTCATCGCCACGACCAAGCGACTGCAGGATTTCACCCAGCATCAGGCGCGCCCTGATTGCCTTCTCGGAAGCTTGATCCGCCAGTGCAACGTACATCGCGACTGCCTGCTCGGCGAATGACGCGGCGCGTTGCCTGTCGCCGCCGGCAACCATCAGTTCCGCTTCGACCGTCAATGCAAAGGCAACGTCCGGATGGGCCTGATGATGACGTCGACGCGCCTTGGTCAGCGCGTTGTCGGCGATCCCGCGGGCTTCGTCGAGACGCCCACGCGCAATCAGCACCTCGACCAGGTTGGCATGATCGTAACTGCTGCCGTTATCGTCATAATCGGCCCCCAGCAATCGCTGCTTGCGCTGGATGGCATCGCGAATATCCGCCTCGGCTTCGGCGTAATCGCCCTGTCTGAAACGGATGCGCGCCCGATTGCCGATACTGACCGCCTGGCTGAGGCCCTCCTCCGGCGCCAGTGCCTGATCGACGGCAATCGACCTGGTGTAAAGCGCATCGGCCTGCTGGAACTTGCCCTCGAGGGCAAGCACATTGCCCAGGTCATTGAGATGCCACGACAGATGCGCGTTCGGTCGTGCATCCACCCTGACATCGATGGCGAGCGCACCACGCATGAGCTGTTCGCTCTCGGCGTAGCGACCTTGCGGAAGCAACGCCCAGGTGAGCATTGCCATCATGTCGGCGACTTCCGGATGGTCCGCGCCAAGTTGGCGACGCTTGCGCGCCAGCGCTTCACGCAGCAGAGGCTCGGCCCGGACCGGATGCCCGGCATCGACCAGAATCCAGCCCAGGTTGGTCACCGCCTCGGTCAGCGCCTCGCTGTCATCCGGCAATATCCTGCGCGCCAAGGCCAGCGCCTTGTTGCCGGCGTCGATTGCCATGGCCGAGTCACCGCAGCGCTCGTCAAGCCCGGCCAGCCAGGCCAGCGCATACACTTCTTCCGGCGAATTGCGGTTCGGGCCCGACTCGAAAGCAGCCAGTGCGCGGCGCAAGCGCGAGCGTGCATCCTTGGCATGACCCAGCGCATCGGACTCCTTCGCAATCAGGTACTCGACATGCAGGGTGCGCTTGTCGGTCACGCCGAATTGCGCCCGGGCCAGCGTCGCCGCCTCATCGAGCGGCTGCTGGGCGCGATCCGGATGACCGCTGCGTTCTTCCAGGTCACCGATCAGCGCGAGCACTTCGACGCGCAAGGCGGGCTGCCTCGCGAAATCACGGTCGGCTCGTTCGCGTCCATGCGCGAGCAGCTCCTCGGCGGTCTGGCTCGCCCCGGCGCCATGCGAATCGCTGTCGAACAGACCTTCGACGAACAATTTGAGTGCATCCGCGCGACGGGCCTCGGCTTCCGCACTGAGTGCCTGCACCTGTGCCTGCCGGGCTGCGCGACGGGCCGAATCCGCCTCATGCAGCGCCACCACCGTTGCACCGGCAAGCAGCACAACGATCGAGGCGCCCAGCGACACCGCCAACGCATGCCGCCTGGCGAACGTGATGGCACGGTACATCAGCGTGTCCGGCCGCGCCTGCACCGGTTTGCCGTCGAGATGGCGCTCGATGTCATCGCGCAGTGCCGCCACGCTCGCATAACGCTCGGCCGGATCGTGGCGGGTAGCCTGTTGCACGATCGCATGGAGATCGGCACCGAGCTCCCGTCGCAGCAAACTGTCGTCGAACGCGGGCGCTCCCGCATCCGTGCGCTGCTCGATCCGGCGTGGAGGCCGGCCACACGCCAATTCGGCCAGAAGCACGCCGAGCGAGTACACATCGATGGCCGTCGTCGCCACCGCGCCGGCGAACTGCTCCGGTGCCGCGTACGAGCGGGTCAGGCGACGCGCCTCGATGCTGGTGGGCTCGGCTTCACCGGTCAGCAACTTGGCAATGCCGAAATCGACCAGCTTGACGCAACCATCGGCGCCCACCAGCACATTGTTCGGTTTCAGGTCGCGGTGCACGATCAGGCTGCGATGTGCATGGTCGACTGCCGCCAGCACATCGATGAACAGCCGCAGCCGCGCAGGCGTATCCAGCCGCTGCCGTTCGGCATGCGTCACCAGATCATGGCCATCGATGAACTCGAGCGCCAGGTACGGGGTGCCGTTCGGCGAGAATCCGGCATCGAGCAGTTGGGCGATGTGCGGATGCTGCAATCGCGCGAGGATCCGTTGCTCGCCCAGGAAGCGTCGACGCTCATCGGCGTCATGCACATCCAGTCGCAACAACTTCAGCGCCACTGCCTGCGGACCGCCCGGCAGTTCCCGCTCGGCTTCGAAGACGCTGGCCATGCCGCCCGCGCCGACAAACCGATGCACGCGATAGCCCGGGATGATCGGCAGCATGTCGGGCTGGCTGTCCGCAAACGCCGGCAGCCATTGCTGCATGCCACGCTCCAGCGCATCGACACCCGGCGCATTGTCCAATGCCTGGGCAATCAGCACGCGCAGTGTCGGATCCGCGCAGTGCAGGCGCAGCCAGTCGGCCCGGCTTGCCGCGGGCACATCGAACAACTGGTCAATCAGTGGCTCGATTTCGTGCCATCGCTGGGTAAAGTCGACGCTCATGGCTGGCGCAGGTTTCCGTGCTGGCATGCCTGTATAGCGCAATCCGGCCACATGAACCGACATCGCCTCACGTCGATGGCAGCAGACAGGCGGACAGGAAGGTGCGGGCCTTGAGCCAGTCACGCTCGACCGTGCGCGCAGTGACACCGATCACCGTGGCGATATCCGGGCTGGACAAATCGGCGAACAGCCGCAGCTCGGCGACCCGGGCCAGGCGTGGATCCAGCGCCGCCAGCCGACCCAGGGCCTCGTCGATGGCCAGCACATCGATGATTTCCGACTTCACCACTTCCACGCTCAGCTCGGGGGCCTGGCGCTTCTGCGCATTCCTGCGCCGTGCGTGGTCGATCAGGATGTGACGCATCACCCGGCTCATGTATGCATACAGGTGCGCACGATCGGCGAACTTCATGCCGCTCTGATCGGCCAGCTTCATATAGGCCTCGTGCACCAGCGCCGTGGTCTCGAGCGTATGCGCCGATTCCCGCACCCGCTGGCGCCGCGCCAGATGACGCAGCATGTCGTAAATCTTCGGAATCAGCGCGTCGATCGCGGCCGGGTCGCCGCGCCCGAGAATCTCGGTGATCTGAAGCTCGGTATTCATGCGCAAGCGGAAGCTGGCTCGCAAAAGATGCGCCGAAATGACATGCGTGGCATTGGCGATGTCGGCAAACGGGTTCCTTTTGCGCTGTAAAGGGGGATGGCGCGATTCGGGACGGTCGCATGCCATCGCCTTGCCATCGTTCGTCTCAGCCAAACAAGGATTGAAATCATGTCAAATCATCACCCGTCACATGGTCGAATCACAAGGGCAGCCAGCCGGCTCGCATTGGCGCTGGCACTCTCCACCGGTGCCGCGGCAACCGCCGTCGCCGCCACGCCACCGGCTGCAACCACGGTCAGTGCCACGACCACCTACACGTACCAGACTCGCGACTATCCCGGTTCGTCGCAGACGATTCTCTGGGGGATCAACGATTTCGGCGAGCTCAGCGGCCAATACAGCATCGCCGGCGGTACCGCGCACGCGCTGGTCTATCGCCATGGCCGGTTCGAAGCACTCGCCCCGAACGACCTGGGCACCTACTTCAGCGCCTCCGGTGGCCCCACCGATTTCGGTGCCCTGTTCGGCGGCTATGCCGATGCCACGGGAAAACAACACGGCTTCCTGATCCGCGGGCATCACTTCAAGACCCTCGATCTCCCGGGCCACCTCAACACCAACATCGACAGCGTGAACCTGTTCGGCACCATGGCTGGCGTGTATTGGGATGCCGATGGCGCCTTTCACGGCTTCCTGCGGCAAGGCCGCGACCACTTCACCACGTTCGACGTTCCGGACGCGCGTGAAACCTATCCGTTGGGTATCAGCAACAGCGGCGAAATCGTTGGCTATACGGACACCAACCCCGCACAGACCCATGGGTTCGAGCGCGACGCCAACGGAACGATCACCATCATGGACGTCCCGGCTTCGCTCAGCACCATCATTTTCGCCATCAACGAGCACGACCAGATCGCCGGCTATTACGTGGCAGCCTCCGGGGCAGTCAATGGCTTCGTCAGGACCGGCCAGCAGTTCCAGGACATCGTGATGCCCGGAGCGACCGCTACCATTGCCACCTCGATCAACAACTTCGGCGTGGTCGCGGGCGAGTACTACGACAACCTGGGTCACCGCCACGGCTTCGTGGCAACACCCGTCCGGGCAATGCATCACAGCTGAGAGCACAGGCTCCGCAGGGACGCGGAGCCGCGGTGGTGGTTCGGGGGCTGGGCGACTTTTGCAGATCCGCAGGTTCAAGAAAGTGTGCCCTGGCCCCCTGCTTTGTTGCTCAACTTCCTTCGTCCCGGTTTTCTGTCCGCACGTCTTGACGCGCGGTTCAACTCATCCAGGTGAAGATCGGCGCTTGTCCTGACCGGAGCCATCCATGAAAACCGCCCTGCTCGCCCTCGCCATCCTCTCCCTCACCGGCTGTCATGTCGGCAGCAGCAAGGATGCGCCTCCGGTTGACCATTCCAGCGCACCAGCTCCAGCCGTCAACAAGTCCATCGAAAAATCACGCGATGCGATGTTGGGGAAGAGCATGAATCCGGGGAGTGAGCATTGGGCTGGGACACCGGCTGCGGCGACTAGTACGGCGAAGCCGGCGGCTACGGGCAAGAGCGATGTGGGTGGTGTGGCGCCGGCAAGTTCGTCGACTGCGGCGACGGCGTCGAAGGGCGGCTGAGGGTGGTGGGTGTTGATGGGGATTGTTCGCCCATCCTTGGGTCTCATCCCTCCGCGCTTCGCGCTACGGGGCCAGCCTGCGGCTGTCCAAATTCGTTCCAGTCGAATTTGTCGACTGCGAAGGCAGGATGCTGAAGCGAACGTCGGCGCGGCCGACGATCCGGAGGGCGAGGCACAGGATGTGCCGAGTAACCGGTGGGTTCTCATCTCCGTCGCATTCGCCAGAAAAACAAAACGCCCCACACGGGGGCGTTTTGCTTTTCTGGCGG
>DATMTH010000077.1:0-29262 GCA_035564915.1 Rhodanobacter sp. | reverse complement strand
TGCCGATTCGGGCGGTTGCGCTGGCGCCGCTCAAGGCGTTCAATCCCTTGTTTATGTTGATGGACAGCTGGATGGCCCAGATCTACTCCCGCATCATTGCCACCGGCAGCGCACTGCCCGAGCGCGTGGTCACCAACGCTGATCTGGAAAAGATCGTCGACACCAGTGACGAATGGATCCAGAGCCGTACCGGCATTCGTCAGCGCCACATTGCCGCCGACGGCGAGACCACCGGAGATCTGGCGTTTCAGGCAGCGCAGCATGCGCTGGAAGCGGCCGGAGTCAAGGCATCCGAGCTGGATCTGATCATCCTGGGTACCACCACGCCCGATATCATCTTTCCTTCCACCGCTTGCCTGGTCCAGCACCGCCTGGGCGCGAATGGCTGTGCGGCTTTCGACGTCAACGCGGCCTGTTCGGGCTTTGTCTACGCGCTGGGCATTGCCGACAAGTTCATCAGGAGCGGACAGTCGAAGAAAGTGCTGGTGATCGGTGCTGAAACACTGACCCGCATGGTCGACTGGAACGAGCGTGAAACTTGCGTGCTGTTCGGTGACGGCGCGGGCGCGGTGGTGCTGGAGGCCTCCAGCGAGCCTGGCATCTATGCCACGTGTCTGCATGCCGATGGTGGTCACAAGGAGTTGCTGTACAACCCGGTGGGTGTTTCCGCCGGTTTCACCGACGAGCCGAATCATGGTGTGCGTATCCGCATGGCGGGTCGCGAAGTGTTCAAGGTCGCGGTGAAGACGCTCGATTCGCTGGTTGGCGAGACCTTGCAGGCAGCCGACATGCAGGAGTCCGACATCGACTGGCTGATCCCGCATCAGGCCAACCTGCGCATCATCGACGCCACCGCCAAGCGGCTGAAGATGTCGATGGAACGGGTGATCGTGACGGTCGACAAGCACGCCAATACCTCGTCCGGCTCGGTGCCGCTGGCGCTCGATTACGCGGTGCGTTCGGGCAAGGTGCAGCGGGGGCAGAACCTGCTGCTCGAGGCCTTCGGCGGCGGCTTCACCTGGGCCTCGGCATTGCTGCGCTATTGAGCCTGCGACAGCATGCCTGTTCCACGATGCCGCCTGCCGGGCGGCATCGTGTTTTCCGGCCCGGAAATACGGATACAGCTGCGTATGTGCGGTGATACTGGCACCATAACGGTTTTCGCCAGTCGGGATTCACGCATCCATGAGTCGCAACTCCGCTTCACTTGCTTTTGTTTTCCCTGGTCAGGGCTCGCAGTCGCTCGGCATGCTGGCCGAGCTGGCCGGTGCCCGCGCCGAAGTACGCGCCACCTTCGAAGAAGCCTCACAGGGTGCTGGCGTGGATTTGTGGGCACTCAGCCAGCAGGGGCCGGAGGATCAGCTCAATCGCACCGAAAATACCCAGCCGGCGTTGCTGGCGGCCAGTGTGGCGGTGTGGCGCACCTGGTTGGCACTCGGCGGTATTCGGCCGGCGCAATTGTCCGGACACAGTCTGGGTGAATACAGTGCGCTGGTTGCTGCCGGTGCGTTGTCGCTGCATGATGCGGCGGCGCTGGTGGCCGAACGCGGTCGCCTGATGCAGGCGGCGGTACCTGCCGGAGTGGGAGCCATGGCGGCGATCCTCGGCGCCGACGACGCCTTGATCGCGGCCGTGTGCGAGGAGGTTGCGCAAGGGCAGGTGGTGGCGCCGGCCAATTTCAACTCGCCGGGCCAACTGGTCATCGCCGGCAACGTCGAAGCGGTCGATCGTGCTTTGGCAGCGCTGGCAGCACAAGGTGTGAAGAAGGCAATCAAGCTGGCGGTATCGGTGCCTTCGCACTGTGCCTTGATGCGCGAGGCAGCCGACAAGCTGGGCGAGCGAATGGCGCTGATCGATTGGCAATTGCCGTCGATTCCCGTGATCCAGAATGCCGAGGCGCGCAGCTATGCCACGGTCGACGAGATTCGCGGCGCATTGCAACGGCAGCTCTATTTGCCGGTGCGCTGGACCGAATGCGTGCAGGCACTGGCCGCCGATGGCGCCCTGCGAATTGCCGAGTGTGGCCCGGGCAAGGTCCTGAGTGGCCTGATCAAGCGTATCGACAAAAGCATCGAGGCACGCCCCCTTGGCGCTCCCGATGACATCGACGCCGCGTGTGCCGAGTGGGCGTAAGCCGTCGTCTCGGTGCATGTCGGCGCCAGCCTTTCCCGATTTTTCCAAGGAACCCGAACAAATGAACAACCCACTGCAAGGTGAGATTGCGCTGGTGACCGGCGCCAGTCGCGGCATTGGCGCGGCGATTGCCGATGAACTGGCGTCGATGGGCGCCACGGTGATCGGTACCGCGACCAGCGACAAGGGTGCCGCTGCCATCGGCGAGCGGCTGGCAGCACGGGGTGGCCACGGCCGCGCCCTCGATGTCACCGATGGCGAAGCGGTCGAGGCACTGATCGACAGCATCTCCAGGGAATTCGGTGCGACCTCGATCCTGGTCAACAACGCCGGCATCACCCGCGACCAGTTGCTGATGCGAATGAAGGACGAGGATTGGCAGGCGATCATCGACACCAATCTCACCTCGGTCTACCGCACGTCCAAGGCGGTGATGCGCGGCATGATGAAGGCGCGCAAGGGGCGCATCATCTCGATCGCCTCGGTGATCGGCCTGACCGGCAACCCGGGGCAATCGAACTACGCGGCGGCGAAGGCGGGCATCATCGCGTTTTCAAAATCGCTGGCACGCGAAATCGGCACCCGGGGCATTACCGTGAACGTGGTGGCGCCGGGTTTCATCGATACCGACATGACGCGTGCCTTGCCGGAGACATCGAAGGAAGCCTTGCTGGGCCAGATCGCACTGGGGCGGCTGGGTGAAGTGACGGATATCGCCAAGGCCGTGGGTTTCCTGGCTTCTCCGGCGGCTTCGTACATCACCGGCGAGACGCTGCACGTCAACGGTGGAATGTACATGCCGTAAGGCCTGCAAGCGAATTGTCGCCAGCGGCTTCGTTTTAGGAGACAATTGCGCTTTCGCGCCGAATCGCAGGGATCGCGGACAGGTACTTCCGGCGAATCGTGGCGGCCTGCGGGTTTAGCCACTACAATGCCGCCGGCCTTTTGCTGGCATCTGGGCCGGCACAGACAAACTATTTACTCCTTGAGAGGTATGGGCAACATGAGCACCATCGAAGAGCGCGTCAAGAAAATCGTCATCGAGCAGTTGGGCGTGAAGGAAGATGAAGTCACGGCGAACGCTTCGTTCGTGGATGATCTGGGCGCCGATTCGCTCGACACCGTCGAGCTGGTGATGGCTCTCGAGGAAGAGTTCGAGACCGAGATCCCCGACGAAGACGCCGAGAAGATCACCACCGTGCAGCAGGCCGTCGACTACATCAAGGCCCACTCCAAGGATTGATCGGTTCGCGAGCATGTCCAGCCACCTGCCAGGCTCGCCTCAAGCGAGCCCGGTCAGGCGTGTGACGAAACCGGATGCTGCGCCTGTAGGGCGCAGTTTTCGTTTCTGCATTTTGTAACGTCCGACACCGTATGGTGTGGAGCAATTCTCCTGTTTGAATGAGCGGAACGAGGCATCCGCGCCCCATCGCGACAACTTCGGCGATGGCGGATTTACGGGATCACGAAGGAATAGAGCATGAGCAAGCGTCGAGTAGTAGTGACTGGCATGGGCATCATTTCGCCGGTCGGCAACGACATCGCCAGCGCCTGGGACAGAGTCGTCAAGGGCGAAAGCGGTATCGGTCCAGTCACGCATTTCGATACCTCTGCCTATTCCACGCGCATTGCCGGCCAGGTCAGTGGCTTCGATCCGGCCGAGTGGATGCCGGCCAAGGACGTCAAGAAGATGGATCCGTTCATCCACTATGGCGTGGCGGCGGGAACCCAGGCCTTGCGTGATTCCGGTCTGGAAATCACCGAGGCGAATGCGCCGCGCATCGGCGTGGCGGTAGGTGCCGGCATCGGTGGCCTGTACACGATCGAGGCGACGGCACTCGAGCTGGCCGCGAAGGGGCCGCGTCGCGTGTCGCCGTTCTATGTGCCGAGCTCGATCATCAACATGGTCTCGGGCCAGCTTTCCATCATGTTCGGCCTGAAGGGGCCGAACATCGCATGCGTGACGGCTTGCACCACCGGTACCCACAACATCGGACTGGCCGCGCGGATGATCCAGTACGGTGACGCCGACGCGATGATTGCTGGCGGGGCCGAGTTCGCCACCACCGGCACCGCGATGGCCGGCTTCTGCTCGGCCAAGGCGATGTCCACCCGCAACGACGAGCCGACCAGGGCCAGTCGTCCATGGGACAAGGATCGCGACGGCTTCGTGCTGTCCGACGGCTCCGGTGTGCTGATGCTGGAAGAATATGAACACGCCAGGGCGCGTGGCGCGCGCATTTATGCCGAGCTGGTGGGCTTCGGCATGAGCGGCGACGCCTTCCACATGACCGCGCCAAGCGAAGGCGGGGAAGGCGCGGCGCGCTGCATGCAGACCGCGCTGGATGATGCAGGCCTCAATGCCACCGATGTGCAGTACGTCAATGCACATGGTACGTCCACGCCGCTCGGCGACCTGGGTGAAGTGATGGCGGCGAAGAAGGTATTCGGCGACCACGCCTACAAGCTGGCGATGAGCTCGACCAAGTCGACCACCGGCCACCTGCTTGGTGCCGCTGGTGGCGTCGAGGCAATCTTCACGCTGCTGGCGCTGCGCGACCAGGTGCTGCCGCCGACGATCAACCTGGACAACCCGGGCGAAGGTTGCGATCTGGACTTCGTCCCGAACACCGCACGCGAGGCGAAGTTCGACGTGGCGATCTCCAACTCGTTCGGCTTCGGTGGCACCAACGGCACGCTGGCGTTTCGCCGCGTCTGAGGTGAGCTGCCACCGTCGTATCCTCGCCGGCCGGCGCGATCTGCTCGCGCCGGCCGCGGCTTTTCCGGAGCGTTACCCCAGTCTGCTGCAGAGTGTGTCGCACGGCGGTGCACAGTCGCGCTACGACATCCTGTTTGCCTTTCCGGGTGACCGACTCACGCTGTCCGCCGATGGCGCGTTGCGCGATGGCCGTGGCTGCCCGCAGCCCGGCCGCTTTCTCGATGCACTGGATCGCGCCTGGCTTGCCGAACGCATGCCCTCGCAGGAAGACGGATTGCCGTTCCACGGCGGCTGGGTCCTGTTCCTGAGTTATGAGTTGGCTGGCGAGATCGAGCCGTGCCTGAATCTGCCGCGCTCCTCCGGATTGCCGCTGGCACTGGCCGTGCGCTGTCCGGCAGCGGTGATCGTCGACCATCTGCTCGACCGCACGATCCTGATTGCCGAGACCGGCCACGAAGCCTTGCTGGACAGTCTGGAAGCGGATCTCGCCTTGTCCGGGACATGGCCGGCTTTGCCGGCACTTGAATCGTGCAGCGAGGATGCCGCGGATGACTTTCTCGATGGTGTCGGTCGTATCCACGAGCACCTTCAGGCTGGCGATATCTTCCAGGTGAATCTGTCGCGCGGCTGGCGCGCGCATTATGCGGCGGTGCCCGCGCCGGCGTCACTGTACGATGCGCTGCGTCGGGCCAATCCGGCGCCTTTTGCCGGTTTGCTGCAGCAGCCAGGTTGGGCGGTACTGAGTTCGTCACCGGAGCGGCTGGTCGACGTGCGCGGCGGCATGGCGCAGACCCGGCCCATCGCAGGCACGCGTGCGCGGGTGCCGGGTGACGACGAGATTTCACGCATTCGCGAATTGTGCGCCAACCCGAAGGAGCGTGCCGAACATGTGATGCTGATCGACCTGGAGCGCAACGATCTTGGTCGCGTCTGCGTGCCGGGCACGGTCGAGGTCGACGAGTTGATGGTGGTGGAGAGTTACGCCCACGTTCACCACATCGTGTCCAATGTACGGGGACGCTTGCGTGCCGAGGTGACGCCGGGCGACGTCATCGCCGCCACGTTTCCCGGCGGCACCATCACCGGCTGCCCCAAGGTGCGTTGCATGCAGATCATTGCCGCGCTGGAACGCACCCCACGGGCTGCCTATACCGGTGCGCTGGGTTATCTGGACTGCAATGGTGAGCTCGACTTGAACATTCTGATTCGAACCTTGACTGCGATCGGTGCGGAAGTCAGCCTGCGTGCCGGCGCCGGCATCGTCGCCGATTCGGTGGCGCTGGCCGAACTGGACGAAACCCGTGCCAAGGCGCGTGGACTGCTGCGTGCGCTGGGAGCGCCGGACTGATGCCGACACGGGTGCTGGTCGATGGCGTGGCGACGGACAAGGTCAGTGCGTTCGATCGCGGGCTGAGCTATGGCGATGGTCTGTTCGAGAGCATTCGCGTGGTCGGTGCGCGGGCGCCGTTGTGGTCACGTCACATGCAGCGCCTGGCGGATGGTTGCGCGCGGCTGCGCATGCCGTCGCCTGATCCGGCGCAGCTGTGGCAGGAGGTGCTGCAGGTGAGCGAGGGGATGTCCCGGGCGGCCGTGCGGATTACGGTTACTCGCGGGGCGGGCGAGCGTGGTTACCACCTGCCTTCGTCGCCCGTACCCGTTCGGGTGGTGGCTGCCTTCGCTGCGCCGCCCATGGCCGCTGAAGCCTATGCGCAAGGCCTGTGTCTGCGCGTTTGCGAGTTGCGGCTCGCCGAGCAGCCGTTGCTGGCCGGGATCAAGCATCTGAACCGGCTGGAGCAGGTGCTGGCACGAGCCGAATGGGATGATCCCGCGATCGCCGATGGCGTGTTGCGTGATAGCCATGACCGGGTGATTTCGGCGACCATGGCCAATCTGTTTGCGGTGATCGATGACGAGTTGCAGACACCGGCACTGGATCACTGCGGTGTCGCCGGGGTGGCCCGGGCCGAGGTGCTGGCCGTCTGCCCGCAGGCGCGTGCAACCGAGTTGAATCTTGATGATTTGTCCAGGGCCAGCGAGATTTTTCTCAGCTCGAGCATGCGTGGCATTCTGCCGGTGCGTTCACTGGCGGCTTGGCATTATCGACCAGGCAGGGTGACGCGGCAGCTGCAGCAACATTGGCGCAATCTGGGATTTTCGATGGAGCAGGGCGGATGAGTGACCGATCGATGCGCGGACGTGCCTGGCCACGCATGCTGTTGCTGCTGGTGTTGCTGGCGGTGGCGGCGACGCTGGTGCTCGGCTGGAAGGACTATCGCCGCTTCAGCGTGACGCCGCTGCATGTGACGACTGCTCAGGGCAGCCTCGACGTCAGCCGGGGCACCAGCTTCAAGGGCATCATCGCCGAGTTGCGCCAGCAAGGCCTCAGCACGGCCAACCCGTGGTACTGGCGACTGCTGGCCGAGCAGATGCATGTGGCCGGCAAGCTGCATGCCGGCGAGTACGCGCTGAAGCCGGGTCTCACGCCGCGACAACTGCTGTCCGACATGGCCGAAGGCAGGGTGCTGCAGCGCAATTTCACCATCGTCGATGGCTGGACATTCAGCGAACTGCGCCAGGCACTGGCCAGGGCGCCGCAGTTGAAGCACGACAGCGATGGGCTCGACGACGCCACGATCATGCGCCGGATCGGTGCGGGCGGTGAGGTGCCGGAAGGGCGTTTCCTGCCGGAGACGTATGCCTATGTCAAAGGCGATGGCGATCTGGATATTCTCAGGCGCGCCCATCTCGCGATGGTGAACACGCTGGCCGCATTGTGGCCGGGTCGCGACAAGGACCTGCCCCTGGCCACACCATACGAGGCATTGATCCTGGCCTCCATCGTGGAGAAGGAAACCGGTCGTGCCGATGAGCGTGCGCGGATCGCGGGCGTATTCGTGCGCCGCCTGCGCGACCACATGCTGCTGCAGACCGATCCCAGCGTGATCTACGGCATGGGTGCACGCTACGACGGCAATATCCGCAAGAGTGACCTGACCACCGACACGCCCTACAACACCTATACCCGGGCCGGCCTGCCACCGACGCCGATCGCGTTGCCCGGCAGGCCTGCGATCGAGGCGGCGCTGCATCCGGCCGCGGGAGACTCCCTGTATTTCGTTGCCCGTGGCGATGGCGGCCATGTGTTCGCCAACAGCCTCGCCGAGCACAATCGCAATGTCGAATGCTATCAGCGGAAACACTGCCGATGACCACACCACGCGGCAAGTTCATCAGCCTTGAAGGTGGCGAAGGCGCTGGCAAGAGTACCTTGCTGGCCGGCCTGTGCGAGGGCATCGAGCGGCACGGCATCGAGCTGGTGCGCACACGCGAGCCTGGCGGCACCGGCATCGGCGAAGCCGTGCGCGCCATCGTGCTTGATCCGGCAAGAGGCGAGCTGGCCGCCGAGACCGAGTTGCTGCTGATGTTCGCCTCCCGTGCGCAACTGGTGCGCGAAGTGATCGAGCCGGCGTTGAGTGGCGGGCGATGGGTGCTGTGTGATCGTTTCGCCGATGCCAGTTACGCCTATCAGGGAGGCGGTCGCGGCCAGCCGGCGGCGCGTATTGCCGAGCTGGAAGGCTGGGCTTGTGCCGGTCTGCAGCCCGACCTGACCTTGCTGCTCGATTTGCCGGTAGCCACCGGCCGCGCCCGCGCTGCCGGCCGTGGCGATGTCGACCGCATCGAAGCCGAGGCGGATGGATTCTTCGAACGGGTACGTACGACGTATCGGGAACGTGCGGCGGCCGAGCCACGACGGTTCCGGATCATCGATGCCGGCCAGTCGCCGGAGCATGTCTTGCAGGCGGCCATGCAGGCACTGGCGGACGTGCTGGCGGGAGCAGCGGCATGATGACGGCACTGCCCTGGCATGCCGAGCACTGGCAGCGGCTGCAGGCGCGCCGTCAGCGTGAGGCATTGCCGCATGCCTTGTTGCTGTGCGGTGTCGCCGGACTGGACAAACGCGCCTTTGCCGAACGTTTCGTGCGCGGTCTGCTGTGTATGGAATCGCATGATGGTGATGCCTGCGGTCATTGTCGTGGCTGCTTGCTGCTGGCGGCCGGCTCGCACCCGGATGTGGTGACATTGAGTTTCGGCCTGCGCAAGGACGGCACGCCCCGCACGGAAATCGTGGTCGACCAGATCCGTGAGTTGTCGGCACGGCTGGCCATGCGCAGCCAACTCGGCGGCTGGCAGGTGGCAACCATCGATCCCGCCGACGCGATGAATGCGGCGGCGGCCAATGCGCTGCTGAAAACGCTGGAAGAACCCGCAGCGCAGACCCTGTTGATCCTGCTGGCCGACGCGCCATGGCGATTGCCGCAGACCATCCGCAGTCGTTGCCAGCGGATCGAATTCCATCTGCCTGCCGCTGACCAGGCCTTGGGTTGGCTGCAGGCCGAGGGCGTGCCCGATGCGGCGTCGGCGCTGGCAGCCGCGGGCGGCAACCCCGGGCTGGCGCGGGAATGGGGCGCGACCGGTGCGCTTGATCGGCGTATCGAGGTGCGCAGGGATCTGTCCGCGCTGGCGTCGGGCCGGGGGCAGCCGACCGAGGTGGTCAAGCGCTGGCTGGATGACGAGCCTGCGCAACGACTGTGGTTCGCCGCGCAAGCGACGGCGGATGAAATCAAGGCACGCGCATGTCGGCTGGACGGACCGCTGGGCAGCGCGATGGATGTCGAGTGGCTGACGCAATGGTATGCCGCGACCAACCGGACCCGTGAAAGCCTGCGTGGCCCCCTGCGTGGCGATTTGCTGATGCTGGAACTGCTGGCGCAGTGGTGTTGATGGATACGCCCGGGCAGCATGACTGGCCAGGCGTTTCATCGAGCACGCGCCTGCTGGTGGTTGCTCCGCATCCGGATGATGAGACGCTGGCGACGGGTTTGCTGATCCAGCAGGTGCGTGCAGCCGGCGGCGAGGTGCGGATCGTGTTGCTGACGGCTGGCGACAACAATCCGTGGCCGCAACGCTGGCTGGAGCGGCGTGTATTGATCGGTGCGGCCGATCGCCGGCGCTGGGGGCAGCGGCGACTGCTGGAAATGCGGCAGGCGATGGCTTGTCTCGGCGTGCCGCAGGACGCGTTGCACACGCTGGACTGGCCTGACCTCGGTGTCACCGGGCTGCTGCTGGCGTCGACGAACATGGCGGTCGCTGCCTTGGCGGCCCTGATCGACGGGTTCACGCCGACCCTGATCGCCTTCCCGTCGCTGGCAGACCGTCATCCTGATCACGGCTCGGCCCACGTGCTGGTGCGTCTGGCGCTGACCGGCCTGGCCACGGCGCCGGCCTTGCTGACGTATCTGGTGCATGGTGATCCCGGCGTGCATGCCGGCATCGAGCTGGACGGCCCCCCGGCACTGGTGGCGAACAAGCTTGCCGCGCTGGAGTTCCATCGCAGCCAGATGGCACTGAGTGGCACGCGCATGCGCCGGCTGGCCGGCCGTGCAGAGCGCTATGCGGTGGAGTTGCCGGCCACTCGGCTGGCGTCGACAACGACATTGCCATGGCAACCCCCGGCGTGGCTCCGGCCCTGTTTGCGAGTAAGCGTGGTCGGCCCGGCAGGCTCCAGCCACTGGCGCTGGCGTGATGCACCGCTGCGGCATGATGCCGATGGCAGTTTTCAGTTTCAGGGGTTGCCTGCACCAACTGGCGTGCCGCAATTCGCGCGGGTGGCGCTGACATTGCCATCGCCATGGATTTTCGATGGCTGGGGCTGGTGTTGGCTGGGCGGTAGCGAGCAGCGCTGACGCCGGCCTTGCGCCGGCTGGGCGGTCGAGCTAGCTTGCTGGGCGGGGCATGGTCGAATGTCTGCCCATGGCTGGCAGCCATGCCAGGCGATTCGGGGAACTCAAATTCAGGTGGATGCGCATGGCTTGCGCACCTGTGCGGTGGTGTGAATGCGCAATCAGGGTTCGAATTTGATGCATATCGACACCGGGGCAACCGCCGCGTCGAGCGAGAGCTTTTACGCCGCACTGTCCGAGATCGGCCAGCTGCTGGTTCGCTCGCTGGAACCACCCGAACTCTTCGATGCGATCATCGAAGTGCTCGAGCGGCGCATTGATGCCAGGTACGTGATGATTGGCGAGGTGGACCATGCCTCTGGCTGGTTCCGGCGGATCGCGCCGGCCGTGGTATCGGCGGACATGCAGGACATCTATCCGGAGCGCTTGCCGTTCTCGGTGGCCCAGTCGACATTCTGGCAGGGGGCGCCACAGCTGGAGTCCGACATCCGCAACGTGCCCGGTCTGGAAATGTTTCGCCAAGCCTACATCCGGCATGAGGTGGCTTCCGTCATCGCCGTGCCGGTACTGAAGTTTGGCGAAGTTGCCGCGGCGCTGGTCATTCGCGCCGCCAGCGTCGATTTCTTTTCAGCCCGTGTCATCGAATTGCTGCAACAGGCCGCAGCGAGCATCGGGCTGGGTCTTGAGGCGCATGAACAACACCACATGCTGTTGCGTGCGGTGCGCGAGGAAGCACGCCAGCGGCGTGCACTGCGACTGCTCAGCGAAATGATCAAGGTGGTCACGCGCAGTGACAACGAGCAGGTGCTGTTGAAGGATGCCTGCGATGTGGCACATCACATGGGCGGCTATCGCTTTGCGTGGATCGGCCTGCTCGATGGGGCCGATGCCGGCACCATGCGCTTGCGTGCGCAGGCGGGGCTGAGCGGTGTTGAATTGGGCGAGGCCTGCTGCGCGCTGGCCGATCCGTTGCGTGCAAACGATGCGGCAATGCTCGCCTTGTCGACGGTGCAGCCGAACATATGCCACCTCGCGGCTGGTGCAGAGGCGGGGTGGCCGCTCGAAGATGGCATGCCGGGCCTGGATGCCGTGCTGGCGCTTCCGTTGCGGGTGGACGGCGTCGTGGTGGGGTGTTTCGTGGTGGGTGCGGCCATGGCCGAGTCGTTCACCCCGATCGAGACCCAGGTGTTCCAGGAGATGGCGGTCGAGCTGGGCATCGGCATGCAGATGCAGCGTGCGCATGAGGCCAAGCTGATGGCCGAGCGGGAGTTGCGCTTCAACCTGCAGCACTTCCGCGCCATTCTGTCGAATCAGTATGCCGGCATACTGGTCGTGTCCGAGAACGAGGTCGTGCGCTTCGTCAACGAGGCTTTTTGCGCGCTGTTCGATATCCGCGAGACGCCGGCCGAGCTCGAAGGCTGCCCGGTATCGCTGATTCGGGATCGGATCAGGAGCTGCTACCAGGACGGCGAGAGCGAGTTGCAACGCATCGCGGGAATCGTTGCCCGCAATGAGCCGGTCCGGGGCGATGAAGTGGCGATGAGCGGAGAGCGCACCTTCCTGCGCGACTTCATGCCGATCAGGATCGACGGTGTGCTGCGTGGCCGACTCTGGCAGCAACGTGACATCACCGAACAGAAGATGCACGAGGCGCGGGTCGAGCGACTGGCCTTCTATGACGTGGTCACCGGTTTGCCCAATCGACGCCTGTTGTTCGAGTTGCTGGAACGGGCGCGGGCGGACGCCACCGCGAATGGGTCGCTGCTGGCGGTGGGCGTGCTGGACCTGGATCGTTTCAAGAGCGTCAATGACACGATAGGCCATGGCGGCGGCGATTACGTGCTGGCCGAGGCATCGGCACGCATTCTTGGCATGCTGCGCGAAGCCGATGTGCTGGCGCGTTTCGGCGGCGACGAGTTTGCGCTGGTGATCTCGGGTCTGGACAGCCGCGAACAGCTTGACGTGATCAGTCGCTGCATCCTGCAGGCGCTGCGCGCGCCGTTCAACCTGATGGACGAACAGCTCTATCTGTCGGCCAGCATTGGCTGGACCTTGTACCCGCTTGACGCATCCGATGCCGAGGGCCTGATCCGGCATGCCGACATGGCGATGTATGCGGCCAAGGAGGAAGGCAAGGACCGCGGCTCGCTGTACGAACCGGCGATGGAGCTGGAGCAGGTTCGGCTGCAGGCCATGCGCGAGCGGATCGCGAATGCGCTGCAGCAGTCGCGACTGCAATTGCTGTTTCAGCCGATTGTGTATATCGATGGTCTGCCCGGTCTGAACGGGGTGGCCGGGATGGAGGCGTTGTTGCGCCTCAACGACCAGGGCGAGGAGTTGATCGGGCCGGCAAACTTCATGCACGTGCTGGATGACCCGCAACTGGCGCGCCCGATCGGCCGCTATGTGCTGGACGAGGCCTTGCGCCATTGCCAGGCATGGGTACGCGCGGGCGTTTCGATTCCGGTCTCGATCAACATCAGCACCCGGCACCTGCTGCATCCGGCATTCTTCACCGATATCGACACCGTGCTCGAAAGCTACCCGGACGTGATGGACGTGGGCTTCGGCATCGAGATCACCGAAACCGGGCCGAGCATGGATCATGCCCGGGCGAAGATTGTCATCGAGGAATGCCGGCGGCGTGGCATTCGCGTCGGCCTGGACGACTTCGGTACCGGTTCGGCATCGCTGAGCCACATCCAGCAACTCGACATCGAACACATCAAGCTCGATCAGAGTTTTGTTCGCGACATCCTCGATGACGAGCGCAACATCGCGATCGCCGCCGGTGTGATCACCACCGCGCGGATGCTGGCCAAGACGGTGATTGCCGAAGGTGTCGAGACGGCCGAGCAGGGCGACCTGCTGGCATCGCTGGGCTGTCATCAGTTGCAGGGTTTCTCGATCGGCCGGCCGATGGCGGGTGAGCTGGTGTCGAGCTGGGTGGCTGCCTGGGTACCGCCGGCCTCGTGGAGCAGCCGGGTCGACGAACGCCAGTCGCTGCTTTCCAGCCAGTCGGACGGGGCCTGAGATGGCCGATGGATGTCCGCCATGTTGCCGGGAGTGGTGTGCTTGCGGCGCAGCGTCTAAGATCATGTCCATCGACCGGGCGGTTTGCACGCCCGGCAGGAGCCCTGCATGAAACCGATGGCCGCCCGACAGGGCATCATTTCGCTGAAAATCAAGGACGCGGCGGCGTTGTACAACGCCTACATGCCGTTTCTCAAGCATGGCGGCCTGTTTGCCGCCACGGCACAGCCCTATTCACTCGGTGACGAGGTGGTGTTGCTGGTGAGTCTGGCTGACGAGACCGAGCGCCTGTCGGTCGTCGGCAAGGTGGCATGGATCAGCCCGGTCGGTGCGCAGGGTAATCGCACCGCGGGTATCGGCATCCATTTCAATGAGTCCAGTGACGCCGAGGCGGCGCGCAGCCGGATCGAGAACATTCTTGCCGGCACGCTCAATTCCGAACGGCCCACCCATACCATGTGAAATGGTTGCCTGCCGTACCGATCGATGGTGGTTAATTCGCATCGTGTCGGTCGTCAAGGCTTGTTGTACCCAATCGCACTGATACAATAAGGAGATTCGCGAGCTGGTCTCGCGGAATGTCGGGCGCTTGTGGTTTCACCCTGCATGCGTGGCTGCGCGGTTCCATGCCGTATCAGCCTCCCGAATGGAAGTCGCCGGATTGCGGATGGCTGTTTGCCCGCGATCACTGATGCGCCCGAGGGCGCGGAGGTACGTTGCACCGTGCTTGCCGAATATTGGCCTGTCCTGTTGTTCATCGGCGTTGCCACCGGACTCGGTCTGGTGTTGCTGGCGGTCGGCCTGCTGGCCGGGCCACGTCGCCCCGAGGCGGAAAAACTTGCGCCTTACGAGTGCGGTTTCGAGGCGTTCGAGGATGCGCGCATGCGCTTCGACGTGCGCTACTACCTGCTCGCCATCCTGTTCATCATCTTCGATCTGGAAATTGCCTTCCTGTTTCCATGGGCGGTGGTGTTCCAGCAGATCGGCCTGATCGCCCTGATCGAGATGGGCCTGTTCCTGCTGCTGCTGGTAATCGGGTTCGCCTACGTGTGGAAGAAGGGAGCGCTCGAATGGGAGTGATCGATTCCGTCAGCCGGGTGATGCACAACCCGCAGCCGTTGAACGTGGTCGACGACATCCTGCGTCCGGCCGGCGACAATCCGGTGGTGCAGCGCGGGTTTGCCACCGCACGCATGGACGAGTTGATGAACTGGGCACGTACCGGTTCGATGTGGCCGATGACCTTCGGCCTGGCCTGCTGCGCGGTGGAAATGATGCATGCCGGCGCGGCGCGACTGGATCTTGATCGTTATGGCGTGATCTTCCGCCCCAGCCCGCGGCAGTCCGACGTGATGATCGTGGCCGGTACCCTGGTCAACAAGATGGCGCCGGCACTGCGCAAGGTCTACGACCAGATGCCCGAGCCGAAGTGGGTGATCTCGATGGGCAGCTGCGCCAACGGTGGCGGTTATTACCATTATTCGTATTCGGTGGTGCGCGGTTGCGATCGCATCGTGCCGGTGGACATCTACGTGCCGGGCTGCCCGCCCACGGCCGAGGCGTTGATCCACGGCATCCTGCAGTTGCAGAAGAAAATCCGCCGCACCAGCACCATCGCGCGTTCGTGAGGCCCGACATGTCAGATACATCCGCGACCTCGCTGGCTGGGCAACTCGTTGCGCGATTCGGCGACACGCTCACGATCAGCACGGCCGGCAACGAGACCACCGCCGAAGTGGCTGCCACCGACCTGATCGCGGTGGCCACCGCGCTGCGCGACGAGCCGGCATTCCGTTTCAGCGAACTGATCGATCTCTGCGGCATCGACTACCTCGGCTATGGCCAGACCGAATGGGATACCGAGACGGTGTCCGGCACCGGTTTCTCGCGTGGTGTCGAGGGCCAGGCGCAGGGGCGTTTCGACTGGGCCGGGCGTCCGCGCGGCCACAACGAACCGCGCCGTTTCGCCGCCGTCATCCACCTGCTCTCGATCGAGCACAACCGGCGCCTGCGCCTGCGCGTGTTCTGTGCCGACGACAGCCTGCCGCTGGTGCCGTCGCTGACCCTGGTGTGGCCGGGGGTGAACTGGTTCGAGCGCGAGGCGTTCGACCTGTACGGCATCATCTTCGACGGCCATCCCGATCTGCGCCGCATCCTCACCGACTACGGCTTTGTCGGTCATCCGTTCCGCAAGGACTTCCCGCTGATCGGCAATGTCGAGGTGCGTTACGACCCCGAACAGAAGCGCGTCATCTACGAACCGGTGTCGATCGAGCCGCGCGTGCTGGTGCCGCGCACCATCCGCAACGACGCCGACCTGATGCAGGCCAGGGCCGAAGCCGCCGACGACTGGCAGAGGAACTGAGCGTGCAAGAAATCCGCAATTACACGATGAACTTCGGCCCGCAGCATCCGGCCGCGCATGGCGTGCTGCGCCTGATCATGGAGATGGACGGCGAGACCATCGTTCGCGCCGATCCTCACGTGGGCCTGCTGCATCGCGGCACCGAGAAGCTGGCCGAGTCCAAGCCGTTCAACCAGTCGATCGGCTACATGGATCGGCTCGATTACGTATCGATGATGTGCAACGAGCATGCCTATGTGCGCTCGATCGAGACCTTGCTGGGTATCGAGGCGCCGGAGCGCGCGCAGTACATCCGCACCATGTTCGACGAGATCACCCGCATCCTGAACCACCTGATGTGGATCGGTTCGAACGCGCTCGACCTGGGCGCGATGGCGGTGTTCCTGTACGCGTTCCGCGAGCGCGAGGAGTTGATGGACGTCTACGAGGCGGTGTCGGGCGCGCGCATGCATGCCACGTATTACCGCCCGGGCGGCGTCTACCGCGACCTGCCCGCGCAGATGTCGCAGTACCGCGAGTCGCCGTGGCACAAGGGCAACGACCTCAAGCGCATCAACAGCTGGCGCGAAGGCTCGATGCTGGATTATCTCGAAGCGTTCACCGCCGACTTCCCGAGCAAGGTGGATGAGTACGAGGAACTGCTGACCACCAACCGCATCTGGAAGCAGCGCACCGTCGGCATCGGCGTGATCAGCCCGGAGCTCGCCCAGCAGTGGGGCATGACCGGCGTGATGCTGCGCGGGTCGGGCGTGGAATGGGATCTGCGCAAGAAGCAGCCGTACGCGAAGTATGCCGAGATGGATTTCGACATCCCGGTCGGTGTCGGCGGCGATTGCTACGACCGCTACCTGTGCCGCGTGGAAGAAATGCGCCAGTCGAACCGGATCATCCAGCAGTGCGTGAAGTGGCTGAAGGCCAATCCCGGCCCGGTGATGGTGAAAAACTTCAAGGTCGCGCCGCCGTCACGGGTCGAGATGAAGGAGGACATGGAAGCACTGATCCACCACTTCAAACTCTTCACCGAAGGCTATTGCGTGCCGGCCGGCGAAACCTACTGCGCGGTCGAGGCGCCGAAGGGCGAGTTCGGTTGCTACCTGGTTTCCGACGGCGCCAACAAGCCGTTCCGCGTGCACCTGCGCGCACCGGGCTTTGCCCATCTGTCATCCATGGACACCATCGTGCGCGGCCACATGCTTGCCGACGTGGTGGCCATGATCGGAACCTACGACCTCGTGTTCGGCGAAGTGGATCGCTGAGCCGGCACGACGGAGAAACACATGAAAGCCACCGGACATTTCGAGCAGGTCAGGAACGTCGATCCGCTCGCCGTACTCACCGAGCACACCCGTCATCACATCGATGCATGGGTGGCCAAGTTTCCGCCGGATCGCAAGCGCTCGGCGCTGATCCAGTCGCTGTTCGGCGCGCAGGAGCAGAACCGGGGTTTCCTCACCGATGAATTGATCACCGCGGTCGCGAAGTATCTCGACCTGCCGGCGATCTGGGCCTACGAAGTGGCGAGCTTCTATTCGATGCTGGAGACCAGGCCGGTCGGTCGCAACAACGTGGCGATCTGCACCAACATCTCATGCTGGCTCAACGGTGCCGAGGACCTGGTCCGGCATTGCGAGAAGAAGCTCGGCATCAAGCTGGGCGAGAGCACGCCGGATGGCCGCATCTACCTGAAGCAGGAAGAAGAATGCATCGCCGCCTGCGTGTATGCACCGGCTGCCACGGTCAATGGTCACTATCACGAGCATCTCACCACCGAGAAGCTCGACGCGATTCTCGATGGCCTGAGCATCGATGGCCCCGCGCACGGGCATGACGCCAAGGGAGCTCACTGATGGCCGTCGGACCCGCACCGCAGGAACACCAGGTCGTCTACACCACCTTGCATTTCGACAAGCCGTGGGCGATGTCGAGCTACGAGCAGGTGGACGGTTACAAGGCGTGGCGCAAGATTCTTGCCGAAAAGCCCGATCCGGCGTCACTGGTCGAGGAAGTGAAGAAGAGCAGCCTGCGCGGACGTGGCGGCGCAGGCTTTCCGACGGGCCTGAAGTGGTCGTTCATGCCCAAGGGCGAGATGCAGAAATACATCCTGTGCAACTCGGACGAGTCCGAACCCGGCACCGCCAAGGACCGCGACATCCTGCGCTACAACCCGCATGCGGTGATCGAAGGCCTGGCAATCGCCTGCTACTGCACCGGTTCCACCGTGGCCTACAACTATCTTCGCGGCGAATTCCATCACGAGCCCTACGAGCATTTCGAAGAGGCGCTGAAGGAAGCCTATGCCGCCGGTCTGCTCGGCAGGAACGTGCTGGGTACCGGCATCGATGTCGACATTCATGCGGCGCTGGGTGCCGGTGCCTACATCTGCGGCGAAGAGACCGCAATGATGGAGTCGCTGGAAGGCAAGAAGGGGCAGCCGCGCTTCAAGCCCCCGTTTCCGGCCAACTTCGGCCTGTACGGCAAGCCGACCACGATCAACAACACCGAAACCTATGCCTCGGTACCGGCGATCATCCGCAACGGTGCGGACTGGTTCCTCAACCTGGGCAAGCCGAACAACGGCGGTCCGAAGATTTTTTCCGTATCCGGCCACGTCAACAAGCCCGGCAATTTCGAGATCCGCCTCGGCACGCCATTCACCGAACTGCTGGCGATGGCTGGCGGCGTGCGCAATGGCCACAAGCTGAAGGCGGTGATCCCCGGCGGCTCGTCGATGAAGGTGCTGCCGGCCGACGTGATGCTGGAAAGCACGATGGACTACGACTGCCTGCAGAAGGCCGGCTCGGGCCTGGGCTCCGGCGCGGTGGTGGTGATGGACGAGACCACCTGCATGGTCAAGGTCTGCCATCGCATTTCGCGCTTCTACATGGCCGAATCCTGCGGCCAGTGCACACCGTGCCGCGAAGGCACCGGCTGGATGTATCGCGTGCTGTCGCGCATCGTCGAGGGCAAGGGCACGCAGGACGACCTGCATCGCCTCAAGGCCATCGCGGGCCAGATCGAGGGTCACACCATTTGCGCGTTCGGTGAGGCGGCGGCGTGGCCGGTGCAGGGCTTCCTGGCGCGTTTCTGGGACGAGTTTGAATATTTCGTGGAACACGGCCGCTCGATGACCGAAGACAAGTTCGCCAAGACCCGCCAGGAGGTTGTCGCATGAGTGCGCAGCCGACGCCACCGCCAAGCGACCTGGTGAACATCGAGGTCGACGGCAAGCCAACGCAGATCCGCAAGGGTGCGATGATCATCGAGGCCGCGGACGGCATCGGCATCGCCATCCCGCGTTTCTGCTATCACCGAAAGCTGCCGATTGCCGCCAATTGCCGCATGTGCCTGGTCGATGTGGAGATGGGCGGGCGCATGATGCCGAAACCTCAGCCGGCCTGCGCCACGCCGGTGGCCGAGGGCATGAAGGTGACGACGCGCTCGGAGAAGGCGCTGAAATTCCAGAAGGACGTGATGGAATTTCTGCTGATCAACCATCCTCTCGACTGTCCGATCTGCGATCAGGGCGGCGAGTGCGAACTGCAGGACGTGGCGCTGGGTTACGGCCGCAGCGTATCGCGCTACACCGAACGCAAGCGCACCGTGGCCGACGAGAACATCGGGCCGCTGGTGGCCACCGAGATGACCCGCTGCATCCAGTGCACGCGTTGCGTGCGCTTCACCAGCGAGATTGCCGGTACCTACGAGCTGGGCGGCATGAGCCGCGGCGAGAACCTGCAGATCGGCACCTATATCGGCAAGACGGTCGAGACCGAATTGTCCGGCAACATCATCGATGTGTGCCCGGTCGGCGCGTTGACCAACAAGCCGTTCCAGTTCAAGGCGCGCGCGTGGGAGCTGATCGCCAAGCCGTCGATCGGCTATCACGACGCGCTGGGCTCCAACCTGTGGCTGCATACGCGTCGCGGCGAAGTGCTGCGCACGGTGCCGCGCGACAACGAAGCGGTCAACGAATGCTGGTTGTCCGACCGCGATCGTTACAGCCATCAGGGCCTGTATGCCGACGACCGCATCAGCGCGCCCGAAGTGAAGCGCAATGGCCAGTGGCAGGCCACCACCTGGGAAGACGCGCTGCAGTCGGCTGGCGATGCATTGAAGAACGCGCCAGGCAACGAACTGGGCATCCTGCTGCATCCGGCCACCTCGAACGAGGAGGGCGACCTGCTGATGCGGCTGGCCCGCGGCTTGGGCAGCGCGCATATCGACCATCGCCTGCGCCAGCTCGATTTTTCCGATCATGCGATGGCGCAATCGTTCGCCCTGCCGGTGACGGATGTGAGCGCGGTGAAGGCGGCGTTGCTGGTGGGCTCGAACCTGCGCCATGAGATGCCGTTGCTGAATCATCGCCTGCACCAGGCGGTGAAGCAGGGAGCGCAGGTCTACACCGTCAATCCCGTGCACTTTGCATTCAATTACAGGCTGGCCGGCGAAGCCGTGGTGTCGCCGCCGGCACTGGTCGATGCGTTGCTGGCGCTGGCCAGGGCGGCGGTAGCGGCGGGCGCCTCCGCACCGGCGGAGCTGGCCGATGCGATCGCATCGGCGCAGAGCGATGACGGCGACGATGGCGCGATCGCTGCGTTGAAGTCGGGCCCGGCGGTGGTGATCCTCGGTGAAGCGGCGGTAACCCATCCGCAGGCATCATGGTTGCGTGCTCTCGCCCGTTTCATCGCCGCAGCCACTGGTGCCGGTTACGACGAACTGCCGGTCGGCGCGAATGCGCTGGGCCTGGCCAAACTCGGCGTGGTGCCGGGCAATGGCGGGCTGGACGCGCAGGCCATGCTGGCGCAGCCGCGCAAGAGTTATCTGCTGTACGGGGTCGAGCCGCCGCATGATTTCGCCGATGGCGCCGCGGCGCTGAAGGCGCTGCGTGGCGCCGATCAGGTGGTGGCCTTCAGCGCCTACGCCAGTGCCGAGCTGCGCGAGGTGGCGGATGTGATCCTGCCGATTGCACTGTTGCCGGAGATGGATGCCACCCTGGTCAACGTGGATGGGCTGGCCCAGGGCGTGAGCGCCGGTGCGAAGGCGCCGGGGCAGGCGCGACCGGGCTGGAAGGTGTTGCGCGCACTCGGTGGTGCACTGCAGTTGCCCGGTTTCGAATTCGACGACCTTGCCGGCCTGCGCGAGGGTATCGCCGAGCGCGCGTCGACGCCACGTCACGGGTTGGCCGCGCGTGCGACTGCAGGTGATCTTGTGCGGATCGCCGATTGGCCGATCTATCGCAGTGATGCCGTGCTGCGGCGTGCCACCGCACTGAATGCGCATCCGCTGAATCGCGCACCGGCGGTGCGCATGAATGCAAGCGAAGCTGCGCGTCGCAGCCTGGCGGACGCTGACCAGGTGCGCATTGGCGAGGTGTTGTTGCCGTTGCGAGTGGATCCTGCAGTACCTGACGGCGCAGCCTGGATCGAAGCGGCCCAGGATCTCACCGCGACGCTGCCGCCGTATGGCGCGTCCCTCACCTTGAGCAAGGCTTGAGCATCATGGCTGATCAACTCATCAACCAGGTCTTGTGGCCGCTGATCCATATCCTGTGCATCGTGCTGCCGCTGGTCATCGCCGTGGCCATGTTCGTGTACTGGGAGCGCAAGGTCATCGGCTGGATGCACGTGCGCATGGGGCCGAACAAGATCGGCCCGTTCGGCGTGCTGCAGGCTTTTGCCGATGTGGTGAAACTGCTGATCAAGGAAGTGATCCTGCCGACCAAGGCGAACCGCTTCCTGTATTTCACGGCACCGCTGCTGGCCTTGATTCCCGCGCTTGCTGCGTGGGCGGTGATCCCGTTCAGCAGCAAGATGGTGCTGTCCAATGCCAATGCCGGCATCCTGTATCTGCTGGCGATGACCTCGCTGGGCGTGTACGGCATCATCATCGCCGGCTGGGCATCGAACTCGCGTTATGCCTTGCTCGGCGCGATGCGTTCGGCCGCGCAGGTGATCTCCTACGAATTGGCGATGGGCTTGTGCCTGGTCTGCGTGCTGGTGCTGGCCGGCAGCCTGAATCTCACCGACATCGTCAATGCGCAGGCTGGCAGCAAGGGCATCTTCGACTGGTTCTGGTTGCCGCTGCTGCCGGTGTTCGTGATCTATTTCATCTCCGGTGTGGCCGAAACCAACCGCGCGCCGTTCGACATGGCCGAGGGCGAGTCGGAGATCGTCGCCGGTTTCCATGTGGAATATTCCGGCTCGGCCTTCGCGATCTTCTTCCTGGCCGAATACGCCAACATGATCCTGATCAGCTTCCTGGCCTCGATCCTGTTCCTCGGCGGCTGGTTGAGCCCGTTCCCCGCGAGCTGGGGCTTCATCGGTCAAGGCGGCTTCATCTGGTTGTTCATCAAGGCGTTCGTGATGAGCTTCCTGTTCCTGTGGTTCCGCGCCACCTTCCCGCGCTATCGCTATGACCAGATCATGCGGCTGGGCTGGAAGGTGCTTATCCCGATTGCGATCGTGTGGGTGATGGTGGCCGGCTGCATGAAGTATTTCGGCTGGGTCACCATCGGCATGGGGGCATAAGCGATGAATTCGATTACCCGTTATTTCAAGAGCCTGCTGCTGATCGAGCTGTTCCAGGGCATGGGTCTGACCATGCGCTACATGTTCAAGCCGAAGTACACCGTGCGCTACCCGATGGAGCACATCCCGAAGTCGAACCGCTTCCGCGGCCTGCATGCACTGCGTCGCTACGCGAACGGCGAAGAGCGCTGCATTGCCTGCAAGTTGTGCGAGGCGGTGTGCCCGGCGCTGGCGATCACCATCGACTCCGCGCCGCGCGAGTCGGACGGCCAGCGCCGCACCACGCGCTATGACATCGACCTGTTCAAGTGCATCTTCTGCGGTTTCTGCGAAGAGAGCTGCCCGGTCGATTCGATCGTCGAGACATCCATCCACGAATACCATTTCGAGCATCGTGGCGAGAACGTGGTGGACAAGCAGCAGTTGCTTGCCATCGGTGACCGCTTCGAACAGCAGATCGCCGCCGACCGCGCCCAAGACGCGGCGTACCGCTGAGGCCTGACGATGAATCCCCAATTGCTTCAACTCATTTGTTTCTATGCCTTCAGCTTCGTCACCGTGCTGGCTGCGTTGTCGGTGATCACGCTGAAAAATACCGTGCATGCGGTGCTGGCGCTGGTGCTCACCTTCTTCAGTTCGGCCTGCCTGTGGATGCTGCTGGAGGCCGAATTTCTTGCCCTGGCCTTGATCGTGGTCTATGTCGGCGCGGTGATGGTGCTGTTCCTGTTCGTGGTGATGATGCTCGATATCGACCAGGAGAAAATGCGCGAGGGCTTCGTGAAGTTCCTGCCGGTGGGCCTGATCGTGGCAGTCGTGATGCTGGTCGAGATGCTGGGACTGATCGGCGTGCGCTCGATGCATGCGCATGTGATGGGTGCCGATCCTGCCACTGCCGCCGGGGTCTCCAATACGGCCTGGTTGGGTCATGCCCTCTACACCCGCTTCCTGTTGCCGTTCGAAGTCGCCGCATTGATCCTTACCGTCGGCGTGGTGGCCGCGGTGGCATTGACCTTGCGCGAGCGCCGTGATGCGCGCCATGAGTCGCCAAGCCAGCAGGTCAAGGTCGATCCGCGCGATCGCGTGCGCCTCGTGAAGATGGACGCCGTGCGAGCGCAACCCGCCGTTACCCCCGACAACACCCACCAGGAGCCGCAGCCATGATCACGCTCGCGCATTACATCGTGCTTGGTGCGGTGCTGTTCTGCATTGCCGTCGCCGGGCTGTTCATCAATCGCAAGAACGTGATCGTGCTGTTGATGTCGATCGAACTGATGCTGCTCGCAGTGAACATGAACTTCGTGGCGTTTTCGCGCTTTCTTGGCGATGTTTCGGGGCAGGTGTTCGTGTTCTTCATTCTCACCGTGGCCGCGGCGGAAGCTGCCATCGGCCTGGCGATCCTGGTCTTGCTGTTCCGCAATCGCAGCACGATCAATATCGCCGACATCGACAGCATGAAGGGTTGACCCGATGCCATTGTCCACAACCATTTTGCTGGTCATCGCGCTGGCGCCACTGGTCGGCTGCGTGCTGGCAGGCTTCTTCGCCCGCTTCATCGGCCGGGCTGGCGCACACAGCGTCACCATCCTCGGGCTGATTGTTTCCTGCGCGCTTTCGTTCTATGTGTTGTACCAGCTCACCTTCGGCGGGGCGGTCGAATACAACCAGAATCTGTACACCTGGTTCCAGATCGGCCACATCAACGCCAGCGTCGGCTTCATGGTCGATCGGCTGACCGCGATGATGCTGGTGGTGGTGAGCTTCGTGTCGCTGCTGGTGCATGTCTACACCATCGGCTACATGGCGGATGACGACGGTTACACGCGCTTCTTCAGCTACATCTCGCTGTTCACCTTCTCGATGTTCATGCTGGTGATGGCCAACAACTTCATGCAGCTGTTCTTCGGCTGGGAAGCGGTGGGTCTGGTGTCGTATCTGCTGATCGGCTTCTGGTACAAGCGGCCGACCGCGATCTTTGCGAACCTCAAGGCGTTTCTGGTCAATCGCGTGGGCGATTTCGGTTTCCTGCTCGGCATCGCCGCCGTACTGTATTTCCTGCATACGCTGGATTACGCCACCGCATTCAGCGCCGCGCCGAGCCTGGTCGGCAAGACCTTGGCGATCACCGCCAGCACGCAGTGGTCGGCGGCCACGGTCATCTGCATCCTGCTGTTCATCGGCGCGATGGGCAAGTCGGCGCAGGTGCCGTTGCACGTGTGGCTGCCCGACTCGATGGAAGGCCCGACCCCGATCTCCGCGCTGATCCATGCGGCGACCATGGTCACCGCCGGCATCTTCATGGTGGCGCGCATGTCGCCGCTGTTCGAACTGTCGCAGACCGCGCTCAGCTTCGTGCTGGTGATCGGTGCGACCGGTGCCTTGTTCACCGGCCTGATCGGCATCGTGCAGAACGACATCAAGCGCGTGATCGCGTACTCCACGCTGTCGCAGCTGGGTTACATGACGGTGGCGCTGGGTGTGTCGATGTATGCCGGTGCCGTGTTCCACCTGATGACGCATGCATTCTTCAAGGCATTGCTGTTCCTGGGTGCCGGTTCGGTGATCATCGCGATGCATCACGAGCAGGACATGCGCTACATGGGCGGCCTGCGCAAGTACATGCCGATCACCTGGCTCACCATGTGGGCCGGTTCGCTGGCGTTGGTGGCAGTGCCGTTCACTTCGGGCTTCTATTCGAAGGATGCGATCATCGAAGCGGTCGGCATGTCGCATCGCTGGGGCGCGCATTACGCGTATTTCTGCGTGATGGCAGGTGCCCTGGTCACCGGACTCTATACGTTCCGTCAGATGTATCTGACCTTCCATGGCAAGGAGCGTTTCATCGTGCTCGAACAGCATGGTCATCACGGCCATGACCATGACGATCACGGGCACCACGAACCGGGCGTGCTGGCGCATGCGCCGAAGGAGTCGCCATGGGTGGTGACCCTGCCGCTGGTGCTGCTGGCGATCCCGTCGCTGCTGGTCGGTTTCCTTACCGTCAAGCCGGTATTGTTCGGCAACTGGTTCGGCAATGCGATTCACGTCGACGAGGCGAACAACGTGCTGGCTGAGCTGGGGCAGGAGTTCCACGGTTCATTGGCGATGGCCTTGCATGGCTTCACCCAGCTGCCGTTCCTGCTGGTGGTGATCGCGTTTGCGAGTTGCACTTACATCTATCTGTTCAACCCGGCGATGGCCGACAGGATCAAGGCCGCGTTGAAGCCCCTGTGGATCGTGCTCGACCGCAAATACTGGATCGACAACGTGTACTTTGCGCTGTTTGCGCGAGGCGGCGTGCTGCTCGGACGCGGATTCTGGAAGGTGGGCGAGCAGGGGGCAATCGATGGTGCGATGGTCAACGGGTCGGTCAGCGTCGTGCACCGCATCGCCGCGAAGGCGCGCCAGCTGCAATCGGGTTACCTCTATCACTATGCGTTCGCGATGATTCTCGGCCTGATCCTGTTGCTGGGCGGGTATTGGTTCATGGGTACCGGACTGGCCGGGCAATAAGGGAAGCAGGATTCATGTTCACTCATTTGCTCAGTTTGCTCATCTGGCTGCCGATCGTCGGCGCCATCCCGGTGCTTCTGGCAGGCACGGCCCGGCCCAATCTTGCGCGCTGGCTGGCGTTGCTGGTGACCGTGCTGACCTTCGTGATCAGCCTCGGCCTGCTGTCGGCATACCACCCCGATGCCGGCGGCATGCAGCTGGTGGAAAACTATCTGTGGATCGCTTCCTGGAACGTGCATTACGCACTGGCGGTCGACGGCATCTCGGTCGCCTTGATCCTGATGACGACGTTCGTCGGCATCCTGGTCATTGCCGGCGCGTGGAAAGTCATCCAGGACAAGCCACACCAGTACATGGCGGCGATGCTGATTCTCGAAGGCCTGCTGATCGGCGTGTTCTGCGCCACCGATGCCTTGCTGTTCTACGCGTTGTTCGAAGCGGTGCTGATCCCGATGTTCATCCTGATCGGCATCTGGGGTGGCCCGCGTCGCGTGTATGCGACGCTGAAGTTCTTCATCTACACGTTCATCGGCTCGGTCTTCATGCTGATCGCGCTGTTGTACCTTTACCAGAAGGCGCACACGTTCGATCTGGCGACGCTGACGGCGTTGCCGCTGACGATGAAGGAGCAGACCTGGCTGTTCTTCGGTTTCCTGATCGCGTTCGCGATCAAGGTGCCGATGGTGCCGGTGCACACATGGTTGCCGGATGCGCACGTCGAGGCGCCCACCGGCGGTTCGGTCTGGCTGGCTGCAGTGATGCTGAAGATCGGCACCTACGGAATGCTGCGCTTCATCCTGCCGATCACTCCGGATGCCGGTGCGCATTTTGCGTGGATCATCATCGTGCTCAGCCTGGTCGCGATCGTCTACATCGGCTATGTCGCGCTGGTGCAGGAGGACATGAAGAAGCTGGTGGCGTATTCGTCCGTGGCGCACATGGGTTTCGTCACGCTGGGTATCTTCATCGCCTTTGCGCTGATTCGCGATCAGGGCAATATCGACATGGGCCTGCTCGGCATGCAGGGTGCGATGGTGCAGATGATTTCGCACGGCTTCGTGTCGGGCGCCATGTTCACCTGCATCGGGGTGATGTACGACCGCACCCATACCCGCCAGATCAAGGACTACGGTGGCGTCATCAACATGATGCCGTGGTTCGGGTTCTTTTACGTGCTGTTCGCGATGGCCAACTGCGGCCTGCCGGGCACCAGCGGCTTCGTCGGCGAGTTCATGGTGATCCTGGCCAGCTTCAGTGCCAACCCCTGGATCGCCCTGTTTGCCGCGTTCACCCTGATCATCGGCGCGGGCTACACCCTGTGGCTGGTCAAGCGCGTGCTGTGGGGTGAGGTCACCAACAGTCACGTGGCCGAGATGGAGGAGATCAGCGGGCGCGAGACGTTCGTGCTGGCCTCCTTCGCTGTCGCGGTGCTGGCGATCGGCATCTGGCCACAACCGCTGGTCCACCTGATGGACAGCTCGGTGGCGCAGCTGGTGCAGCAGCTCGCCGTTCACAAGATTTGATCGGGATAGAACATGCCAACACTCAATGACATCCTGATCATGTTGCCGGAGTTCTATCTGGTAGCCGCAGCGTGCCTGCTGTTGCTGCTGGATGCCTTCATGACGCCGGCGCAACGGCCGCAGTTGCACTGGATCTCGATCGCCGTGCTACTGGTGGCGATCTACCTTGTCGTGGCCGGTCAGCCGGCCCAGAGCGTGTCTGCTTTCGACGGCATGTTCGTGCGCGACCGGATGGCCGAGATTCTCAAGGTATTCGCGCTGGGTACCACCGCGATGCTGATGGTGTATGCGCGGCCGTACCTGATCGATCGCAAACTGCTCGGTGGCGAGTTCTACACGCTGATGCTGTTTGCGGTGATCGGCATCATGCTGCTGGTGTCGGCAGGCAATCTGGTGATGGTCTATCTCGGTCTGGAACTGCTGTCGCTGTCGTCCTATGCGCTGGTTGCACTGAATCGCGACGCGAAGCTGCCACCCGAAGCTGCCATCAAGTATTTCGTGCTTGGCGCGCTGGCATCGGGGATGCTGCTGTACGGCATGTCGATGGTCTACGGCGCCTCCGGCATGGGCGGTACGCCGACCCTGGACCTGGCGCAGTTGCAGCATGTGATGAGTTACACCACGTCACCGAAGCTGCTGTTGTTCGGGCTGATCTTCATGATTGTCGGCATCGGTTTCAAGCTGGGCGTGGCGCCGTTCCACATGTGGATTCCCGACGTCTATCACGGTGCGCCGACGCCGGTCACCACGTTCATTGCGGCAGGTTCCAAGCTGGCTGCATTCGGCATGGCCTACCGGTTGCTTGAAGGTGGCCTGGGCGATCTTTCACAGTATTGGCAACCGATGCTGGCGGCGCTGGCGGTGTTGTCGCTGGTGATCGGCAACTTGGTGGCCATCGTCCAGACCAACCTGAAACGCATGCTGGCCTACTCGACGATTTCCCACATGGGCTATCTGCTGCTCGGACTGTCGGCGGCGGGCGCCGAAGGATATGCCGCGGCGATGTTCTACGGAATCTGCTATGCACTGATGGGCACGGCCGCCTTTGGCGTGATGATGGCGCTGGCTCGCTCGGGTTTCGAGTGCGAGGAAATCGCCGACCTCAAGGGGCTCAACCAGAAATCGCCGTGGATGGCGTTCCTGATGCTGCTGGCGATGTTCTCGCTGGCCGGTGTGCCGCCGTTGTTCGGCTTCTGGGCCAAGGTGCTGGTGCTGGAGGCGGCGATCCACGCGAACATGCTGTGGCTGGCCATCGTGGGTGTTGTCGCCGCGATTGTCGGCCTCTACTACTACCTCCATGTGATCAAGGTGATGTATTTCGACAAGCCGGTCGAAGGCACTGCGCTGACCCTGCAGCAGGACAAACCCTTGCGCGTTGTGCTGTCGTTGAATGCACTTTCACTGCTGGCGTTGGGCCTCTATTGGGGCCCGCTGCTGGGCTGGTGCCGGAGTGCGTTCGGGCTGTGATGCCAATTCAGGCAATGGGTAATGCGGGTGACGCGATCGAATGCGTGTTTCGCAGCGAATATGCGGCGTTGAGGCTTGCAAGAAACTGGCCATCCCGCTAAACTCTTCGGACTCTGATGCGGGGTGGAGCAGTCTGGCAGCTCGTCGGGCTCATAACCCGAAGGTCGCAGGTTCGAATCCTGCCCCCGCTACCAGATCTTTCTTGATGCAAGAAAGCCTCCTCGTGAGGCTTTTTTGTTGGGCG
>DATMTH010000076.1:0-26305 GCA_035564915.1 Rhodanobacter sp. | reverse complement strand
TCTCCCGAGGGCGGCGTTCTTGTGTGGCCAGCTGGTTCAACGCTGCAGTTGTGACAACTTGTCCGGCTTGCCTTCCCAGTCCTTGGCGTCGGGCGGAGCGTCCTTGCGTTCGGTGATCACCGGCCAGCCCTTGGCCAGTTCGGCGTTCAGGGCGACGAAGCCTTCCTGGCCGGCCGGTACATCGTCCTCGGGATAGATCGCATTGATCGGACATTCCGGCTCGCACAGGGTGCAATCAATGCACTCGTCCGGATCGATCACCAGGAAATTCGGGCCTTCATGGAAGGCATCGACCGGACATACCTCGACGCAGTCCGTGTATTTGCACTTGATGCAGTTGTCGATGACGACAAAAGTCATGGGGCCGCACTCTGGTATGTGGCTGGAAGAAGTGTCGCCGCGGAAGAAGTCTCGCCACAAGAGGCTGTCGTGAAAAGCGCGGCCATGAATGGCCGCTTCTGATCCAGCCAATGGCGAGGGGCCACGGGTTGTCGAGACTCTTCCAGATAACCGCAATCATGGAAGATTGCAAAAGCAGTGGTGCTCCCTACGAGACTCGAACTCGTGTTCCCGCCTTGAGAGGGCAGTGTCCTGGGCCACTAGACGAAGGGAGCGTTATGCTGCGAGGCGCGCTAGTATAGCGGAATTGTTTCGCGCGGCAACGTCTGCCACGCACCGGTTTTCAGCGTAACGAAGCTGCCCCGCCCATGCGCGTCTTGCCGCGAACGGGGCTGATCCGCGATGCTCGGCATCGTGACCCATGGCAACGACGGGGTGCGTTCACCCCGCAAGGATTTCAGCCGCTTGAACCTCGAATCAGGGAACGGCCCCACGCCGATGCTGCGGATCGTTCCGCGCGACCAGCACATCATTTCGCGAAAGAACATCAGCAAGGCCGCCTTGCGGGTGTTGTACCGGCTGAACGAGGCCGGCTATGCCGCGTATCTGGTGGGTGGTGCCGTGCGCGACCTGCTGCTCGGCGTGCAGCCGAAGGACTTCGACGTGGCCACCAGCGCCACGCCGGACGAGGTCAGGAAACTGTTTCGCAACTGCCGCCTGATCGGCCGGCGTTTTCGCCTGGCTCATGTGGTGTTCGGCCCGGAGATCATCGAGGTCGCCACTTTCCGTGGCACTGGCGAGGAAGGCAGTGAAGGCGACCGGCATATCGTCGACGGACGCATCGTGCGGGACAACATCTGGGGCACGATCGAGGAGGATGCGATCCGCCGCGATTTCCGCGTCAACGCGATGTACTACGACATCAGCGACTTTTCGGTGCGCGACTACGTGGGTGGCATGCAGGATCTGGAAGATCGCGTGCTGCGGCTGATTGGCGACCCGGATACCCGTTACCACGAAGACCCGGTGCGCATGCTGCGCGCGGCGCGACTTGCGGCCAAGCTCGACATGCGTATCGATGCGGCGGCGATGGCGCCGTTTGCCGAGCTGGGGCCGTTGCTGGCCGATGCCGCGCCGGCACGGTTGTTCGACGAGTCGCTGAAGATGTTCCTCAGCGGCAACGGCCTGAAGAGCTTCCGCATGCTGGAACAATGCGGCTTGCTGAAGTTCCTGTTTCCGGCCACCGCACGCGCACTGAAGCGTGGCGACGAGGCGTTGCGATCGCTGGTGGAGAACGGCCTGGCCAACACCGATGCGCGCATCCACGAGGGCAAGTCGGTGACCCCGGCGTTCCTGTTCGCGGTGCTGTTGTGGGGCGAGGTGCGTGACCTGGCGCACCAGGCGATCGCGCGTGGCCAGGACGGCAACGAGGCATGGGCGCGTGCCGCTGCCCAGGTGGTGGGCGAACAATGTCAGCGCGTGGCGATCCCGCGCCGGTTCACCTTCACCATGGAAGAGATCTGGTCGTTGCAGCCGCGCTTCGAACAGATCCAGCGCAAGCGGGTATTCCGCCTGATGACCCATCCGCGCTTTCGCGCGGCGTTCGACTTCCTGTTGCTGCGGGCGGACGAGTCGCCGTCGTTGCGCGAACTGGGTCAGTGGTGGGCGCATGCGCAGCAGCTGCCGCAGGATGTGCTGGCCGCGGCCTTGCCGGCTGGCGGTGGCAGTGCTGCCAGCGATCATCTGCCGGTGCCGGCTGCGCGCAAGCCGCCGCGGCCACGTCGGCGTCGACGCAAGCCGGGCGACAAGCCGGGCTCCGTGTGACGCTCGCCTACGTCGCGCTGGGCAGCAACCTGGCAAACCCGCGACAACAAGTGCTGGATGGGATGGAGTCGCTGGCGATGCTGCCGGCTACGCGGCTGCTGCGCCGCTCGGCGCTATACCGCACACCGCCGTGGGGTGTGCTGGAGCAACCCGCCTTCATCAACGCGGCGGTACAACTGGATACCGGCCTGTCGCCACATGCATTGCTGGATGCCTTGCTGGCGATCGAGCAGCGTGCCGGACGCGTGCGAGCCGAACGCAACGGGCCGCGCACGCTGGATCTGGACTTGTTGCACATGGATGGCGTGCAACTCGACGATGCCCGGCTGACACTGCCGCATCCGCGCATGGCCGAGCGTGCCTTCGTGTTGTTGCCGCTGCACGATCTGGCCCCGGGGCTGGGCCTGCCCGGCGGTACCGTGGCACAGCTTCTGACGCGCCTCGATCTGGCCGGTTGCGAAAGAGTGCCTTGAGCCCATATCAGGCTGGCCGGATAATCGGCAGTCAGCATTTTCCAGGAGTCGCCGTGTACGTGCAAAACGCCAGTGTCCCCGAACGCAAACCGGTGACCGTGCCGGGCTTGCGGGCCATGAAGGCGCAGGGGCGGCGCATCGTCATGCTTACCGCGTATGACGCCAGCTTCGCCTGGCAACTGGAATCTGCCGGAGTGGACATCGCGCTGGTCGGCGACTCGCTCGGCATGGTGGTGCAGGGGCATGCCAGCACCTTGCCGGTGACGCTCGAGCACATGGTGTATCACACCGCGGCGGTGGCACGCGGCTTGTCGGCCACCTTGCTGGTGGCGGATTTGCCGTTCATGGCCGATCGCGACGTGGCGCATGCACTGGAAGCAGGCAAGCGGCTGGTCGGCGAAGCCGGTGCGGCGATGGTCAAGATCGAAGGCGCGGCGCCGCATATTCTGGAAATCATCGCCGCGCTGGGTGCGCGGGCGATTCCGGTCTGTGCGCATCTCGGGCTTACCCCCCAATCCGTGCACAAGTTCGGTGGCTTCCGCGTCCAGGGTCGCGAGCAGGCGGCTGCCGATCAGCTGCTCGACGAGGCGCGCGCGGTGCAGGCGGCCGGCGCGGACCTGCTGGTGATGGAAGGCGTGCCGGCGGAATTGGGGCGACGGGTGACCGAGGCCTTGACGATACCGGTCATCGGCATCGGTGCCGGCCCGCACTGTGACGGGCAGGTGCTGGTGATCCACGACATGCTGGGCATCACGCCCGGCAAGCGACCCAAGTTCAGCAAGGATTTCCTGGCCGGGCGCGACTCGGTCGCGGCGGCGATCGGCGCCTATGCCGAGGATGTGCGCAGCGGCGCCTTTCCGGCAGCCGAGCATTGTTTCAACTGATCAGCCAGGTTCCCGCGCATGCAAACCGTACAAGATGCTCCCGCTCTGCGTGCCGCGATTCGTGGCTGGCGCAGCAAGGGTGAGACGGTGGGCTTCGTGCCGACCATGGGCAACCTGCACGCGGGTCATCAGTCGCTGATCAAGCTGGCACGTGCGCGTGCCGATCGGGTGGTTGCCAGTGTCTTCGTCAACCCGACCCAGTTCGGCCCGAATGAGGATTTCGAGCGCTATCCGCGCACCTTGGCACAGGATCAGGCAGTGCTTGCCGACGAGGCTTGCGACCTGCTGTTCGCCCCCGACGTGGCGACGATCTATCCGTTTGGTGCCGAGCACAGCGTGAGCCTGCGGGTACCGCAGATCACCGAAGTGCTGGAAGGCGAAAAGCGCCCCGGTCATTTCGATGGCGTCGCTACCGTCGTATGCAAGCTGTTCCACCTGGTGCAACCGGATCTGGCGGTGTTCGGTCAGAAGGATTTCCAGCAACTCAAGGTGATCGAGCGGATGGTGCGCGATCTGTCGCTGCCGGTGAAGGTGATCGCTGCAGCCACCTTGCGTGCCGAAGACGGGCTGGCGCTCAGTTCGCGCAACCAGTATCTGTCCGCTGCGGAGCGCGCTCGTGCGCCGCTGATTCATGACACCTTGCTGACGATGCGTGAGCAGCTGCGGCAGGGCCATGCCTGGCAGGCGCTGGAACAGGCCGCCTCGGCCCGCCTGATCCGTGCCGGCTTCGTGCCCGATTACACGGTGATTCGTCGCGCCGAAGACTTGGCCGAGCCGGCCAGCGATCAATCAGGCGAGCTGATTGCCTTGATCGCGGCACGTCTGGGCAGCACCCGATTGATCGACAATCTGCTGCTGGATTGAGTGTTCTGCCTGCGCTGCGCGATGCCGCTGATGTTGCGGTGCAGCGTCTTCAGCTCGATAATGACTGTTTTAGCAGAGCTGCTGCGGGAACCCCTACCATGCATCTGAACATGCTCAAGGCCAAGATCCACCGCGCCACGGTGACTCACGCCGAGCTTCATTACGAAGGCTCCATCGCGATCGATGGCCTGCTGCTGGACGCGTCGGGCATCCGCGAGTACGAACAGATCCATGCCTGGAACGTCAACAATGGCAAGCGTTTCGTCACCTATGCCCTGCGCGCCGAGGAAGGTTCGGGGATCATCTCGGTGAACGGCAGCGCAGCGCATCGTGCGGCGCCGGGCGATATCGTCATCATTGCCGCGTTTGCCCAGCTCAGCGAAGCGGAGCTGGAGAAGTTCCAACCGACCTGCGTGTATATCGCCGCCGGCGCCGGCAACCATATCAGCCACACCAACCGCTCGATCCCCAAGCAGATGGCAGCGGCCTGAACCGGCGCCTGTCGTTGGTCAGCCGTCGTCGGTCAGCCCCCGTGTTGCGCGATCGCCCAGGTCACATGCTCGCGCACCACTGACGAGGGATCGTCGGCGCGTGCCTCGAGTGCCGCGCGAACCGCCTCCGAGCGCGGCGCATTGCCCAGCGCCACCGCGATATTGCGCAACCAGCCTTCGTAGCCGGTGCGCCGGATCGCCATGCCTTCGGTGCGCTTGAGGAATTCCTGCTCGCTCCAGCCGAACAGGTCGATCAGCCTGGCGCCATCCAGGCTGTGTCGCGGTGCGAAGTCCGGTTCGTTGGTGGTCTGCGCGAACTTGTTCCACGGACACACCAATTGGCAGTCGTCGCAACCGAAGATGCGGTTGCCCATCGGCTTGCGCAGATCTTCGGGAATGCTGCCCTTGAGTTCGATCGTCAGGTAGGAAATGCAGCGCTTTGCATCCAGCCGATATGGTCCCAGGATGGCCTGCGTCGGGCACACTTCGATGCAGCGCGTGCAGGTGCCGCAGTGTTCGGTGGCCGCCGTGTCCACTGGCAGGGGCAGGTCGGTGTAAAGCTCGCCCAGGAAAAAGTACGAGCCGGCGCGGCGGTTGATCAGCACCGTGTGCTTGCCGATCCAGCCAAGGCCGGCGTTGCGCGCCAGGGCCTTCTCCAGCACCGGTGCGGAATCCACATAGGCGCGATAGCCGAAATCGCCGACCACGGCATGAATGCGCTCGGCAAGCTTCTGCAGTCGCTGGCGCATCAGTTTGTGGTAATCGCGACCCAGCGCATAGCGCGAGACATAACCGGCTTCGGCATCTTCCAGCACCGCCCATGCATTGGCGGTGCCCGGCGGGATGTAATCCATGCGCACGGAGATGATCCGTTGCGTGCCCGGCTCGAGTTCGGCTGGCCGTGTGCGCTTGCTGCCGTGGCGTGCCATGTACTCCATCTCGCCGTGGTGGCCGTGCGCGAGCCAGCGCTGCAGATGTTGCTCATCCTCGCCCAGATGGGTGCCGCTGATGCCTGCTTCGGCAAAACCCAATTCAATCGCCCAACGCTTGATGTCGCTGGCGAGGCTGGCGTAATCGGCTGGGGTGGATGAAGCAGCGCTGGGCATGCATCTATTGTAAACGTGGCTGGCGCCTATAATTCCCCGCATGCCAATCCCTTCCGTCAGTCGCGATCTGCATACCGTCGAACAGGTGCGTGCGATCGAAAGCGCCGCGCTGGACGCGCTCGGCATTTCCGCCGAAGAGTTGATGCGTCGCGCCGCTCGCGCGGCACTGGAGAGCCTGCATCGCCACTGGCCGCAATTGCGGCGCATATGCGTGCATTGCGGGCCGGGCAACAACGGCGGTGACGGGTTCCTGCTGGCGGTGCTCGCGCGCGAAGCGGGGTGGCACGTCGAACTGGTGGCACTCGGCGACAGTTCCCGCGGTGTTGCAGGCAGCGCGCGCGCGCGCTGGCTGGCAGGCGGGGGCCAGCTGCAGCCATGGGATGCCCAGGCCGATTTGCCCGAGGCGCAGATTCATGTGGATGCGCTTTACGGCATCGGCCTCAATCGCGCTCCCGAAACTGCAGCGGCGGCATTGATCGAGCAGATCAATCGCAGCGGTCGGCCCGTGCTGGCGCTGGATGTGCCGAGTGGGCTCAACAGTGACACGGGCGACTGCGCGGGGGCGGCGATTCGTGCCGATGTGACAGTCAGCTTCATTGCGCGCAAGCGCGGCCTGCATACGGGGCATGCCGCCGATCTGGTCGGAAAGCTGGAACTGGCCGGTCTGGGAGTGCCTGATGGCGTGCTGGAACAGGTCGATGCCGATGCACGCCTGTTGTCGCCGGCAGCCTTGCCGCCACGGGCACGAGCCGCACACAAGGGGGATAACGGGCACGTGCTGGTGATCGGAGGCGACCACGGCATGGCGGGAGCCGTTCGACTGGCCGGCGAAGCGGCGTTGCGCGCCGGCGCAGGGCTGGTCAGCGTGGCCACGCGCGGCGAGCATGCCTGTGCGTTGAACGCCACCCGACCGGAGCTGATGGTGCGCGGCGTCGATGGCGTGCAGGCATTGTTGCCCTTGCTCGATCGTGCCAGTGTTCTCGCGCTGGGCCCGGGTCTCGGGCAGGGCGGTTGGGGGCATGCCTTGTGGCTCACCGCACTGGACGCAGGCAAACCGCTGGTGCTCGATGCCGACGGACTGAACCTGCTCGCACACGAACCACGCCGCTTCAGCATGCCTGTCGTGCTGACCCCGCACCCGGGTGAAGCGGCGCGCCTGCTGGGCATGACCACCGCCGAGCTCGGGCGCGACCGGTTTGCCGCCGTGCGCGAACTGTCCCGCCGATATGCGGCCGTGGTGGTACTGAAGGGTGCCGGAAGCCTGATCGCCCAACCGGATGGCAGGCTGGAAGTGTGCCCATGGGGCAATCCGGGCATGGCCAGTGGCGGCATGGGCGACCTGCTCACCGGCATCATTGCCGCGCTGCTGGCGCAAGGCTGCAATGCCTGGCAGGCCGCCTGCACGGGCGTCGGCCTGCACGCGCGCGCAGGCGATGTCGCGGCTGAACATGGTGAACGCGGCTTGCTGGCCAGTGACCTGCTGGCACCGCTTCGCACGCTGTGCAACGAACCGACCGGCAATGATCGAGGAGCGACATGTGAGTGAGCAGAGCGAGTCCGGCCAGGCCATCGCCAGTCGGGAATGGCCCTTGCCCGACGAGGCCGCCACGGCAGCACTGGCTGGACAGCTGGCACAAGTGCTGGATGACGGCCTGGTGATCTACCTGCATGGGCCGCTCGGTGCCGGCAAGACCAGCTTCGCCCGTGCGTTGCTGACCCGCCTGGGTGCGGGGGAGCGGATCAAGAGCCCGACGTACACCTTGATCGAAGGTTATGAAATCGGCAGCAGAGCTGCCTGGCACATGGATCTTTACCGGATTGCCGACCCTGCCGAGCTGGAATGGCTGGGCCTGGACGAGTTGGCCGACCCGGCAGCACTGGTGCTGGTGGAATGGCCCGAGCGCGGTATCGGTGCGCTGCCTGTGGCCGACGTCGAGTTGTACCTGGACTATGCCGGCCATGGACGCCACGCCTCTTTGCAGGCAGCCAGCCCACGTGGCCGACGACTGCTGGCCCGGCTGGTGTCGAGATAGTCAAGCGGCTGTTTTTCAGGGGAATTATGTCTTGCAGCGGGGCTTGCCGCGATTCCCCGGCAAGCTCCGGGCCGCAGCCGTTAGTCAGGCATGACCTGATGAATGAGCTGCAGGTTATGGATATTCAAGGAAAAATGCGCTTGCATTCGACGAAAAGCTGCGTTTCAATGCGGCTCATGAGTGGCTACCTGAACAAGTGGGCCGGATGCGCTGTCGCCGTGACGCTGGCGCTGATGCCCCTGTGCGCCTCGCGGGCTGCCGAGCTGAAGGACGCCAGAGTCTGGGCCGGGCCGCAATATACCCGGGTCGTGCTCGATGCATCGGGCCCGTTGCAGTACAAGATCAGGCAGGTCGATGGTCAGGTCGTGGTCGATCTGGACGGCACACAGGCCAGGGCCGGGTTCACCGATCCAGCCGCCGACGGCCTGTATCACGGCATGACCCACGCTGACGCCGATGGCCGCCTGCAGTTGGTCGCCAAGGTCGATGCCGGCAGCCAATTGAAGAGTTTCGTGCTCAAACCGGCCGCCGGCAACGATGACTATCGACTGGTGCTGGATCTTTACCCAGGCAGCGACAAATCGACGGCGACCGCGGCTGCAGCCAAAGTGGTGCATGCCAAGGCGATCGTTCCGCAATACAGCAACCCGACCCACAGCGGTCGCGTGGCCGCCGAGCAGGCGGCGGCGATGCTCAATGGCCAGCGCGCGGTGGTGGTGGCGATCGATGCCGGCCACGGCGGCAAGGATCAGGGCGCCCATGGCCCCGGTGGCACGCTGGAGAAGAACGTCACCCTGGCGGTGGCGCGCGATCTGGCAGCCGAGATCAATCGCCAGCCAGGCATGAAGGCGGTGCTGACCCGTGATGGCGACTATTTCATTCCGCTCAAGCAGCGCTATGAAATCGCCCGGCGGGATAATGCCGATCTGTTTGTCTCGATCCACGCCGACTCGTTCACCAGCGACGATGCCAAAGGCTCGTCGGTATGGGTGTTGTCGCCACGCGGCAAGACCAGCATGGCCGCGCGCTGGCTGGCCGATGGGCAGAACCGTGCCGATCTGATCGGCGGAATCAGCCTTGACGACAAGGATGACGGCCTGGCCAAGGTGCTGCTCGATCTGCAGCAGGGCTGGGCGATGCAGGCCAGCGGCGAAGTTGCCGGCAATGTGCTCAAGGCGTTGGCCAGACTCGGTCCGACCCATCGCGGGTATGTCGAGCGTGCCAACTTTGTGGTGCTGCGTTCGCCGGATGTGCCCTCGATCCTGGTCGAGACGGCCTTCATCAGCAATCCGGTCGAGGAGCGCAAGCTGCGTGATCCGAAACACCAGAAGCAGCTGGCCAGTGCGGTCATGGGTGGCGTGAAAAGCTATTTCGAATCAACCCCGCCACCGGGAACCTGGTTCGCGGCGCAGGCGGCAAAACGCAATGGAATCCGTTTGGCCTCGACTTCGGCGGCAGCCCCGACTGCCGGCAATGGCGTGGGCCATCAGGATCGGCACAAAGTCGGTCGTGGCGAAAGCCTGAGCAGCATTGCACGGCATTACGGGGTCAGTATCGGGGCGTTGAAATCGGCCAACCAGATGGACAGCGATACGGTACGCGCAGGTTCGGTGTTGACCATTCCTGCCGGCTGATCCTTCGCTCGCCCGTCGCAGCGCTACGGCTCGGTGTCGCCGCTGTTCGCTGCTAAAGTTCACGGATGACCGTCATCCGCTTGCTTCCCCCTGAACTCATCAACCAGATCGCCGCCGGCGAGGTGATCGAGCGCCCGTCCTCGGTGGTCAAGGAACTGGTCGAGAACAGTCTGGACGCGGGTGCCACGCGGATCGAGGTCGACATCGAGGCGGGCGGCGCACGGCTCATTCGCGTGCGTGATGATGGCGGCGGCATCCATGCCGACGAATTGCCGCTGGCGGTGGCCTCGCATGCGACCAGCAAGATCGGCAGCTTCGATGACCTGGAGCACGTTGCCAGCATGGGGTTCCGCGGTGAGGCGCTGGCGTCGGTGTCGTCGGTGTCGCGCTTCGCGCTGACCTCGCGTGCAGGTGATCAGGAGGCCGCCTTTCGGATCGAGGTCGATGGTGGCAAGTTGCAGGCAGCCCGGCCCGCGCAACATCCACCGGGCACCAGCGTCGAGATACGCGACCTGTTCTACAACGTGCCGGCGCGGCGAAAATTCATGCGTGCCGAGCGTACCGAATTTGCCCATATCGACGACCTGCTGAAGTCGCTCGCGCTGGCACGCAGCACGGTGGAGTTCAGGCTCAGCCATAACGGCAAACCCGTGCGCATCTGGAAGTCTGCGCGAGATGAACTGGCGACGCTGCAGCGGGTTGCCGAGGTACTGGGGCCGGACTTTCCCGGACAGAGCCTGCGTGTCGATCATGCCGCCGCCGGCCTGCATCTGTCCGGCTGGGTCGGCTTGCCGACTGCCGCGCGCTCACAGGCGGATTCGCAGTATTTCTATGTCAACGGACGGCTGGTGCGGGATCGCATCGTGGCGCATGCGGTGCGCCAGGCCTACGCCGACGTGCTGTTTCATGGTCGTCACGCCGCGTTTGTGCTCTACCTCGGACTCGATCCGGCCGGTGTGGATGTGAACGTGCACCCGGCCAAGCATGAAGTGCGCTTTCGCGAGCAGCGGCTGGTGCACGATTTCCTGTTCCGCACCCTGCACGATGCACTGGCACAGACGCGCGCCGGCATGACGAACCCTCCCGCTATCGAACCTGGTGCGGCAGGCAGCGCCATGGCGCATCCGGCAGTCGCCTCGATGAGTGGCCCGGCATGGCCCAGCCAGTTCAGCCAGAACCGGCTGAACCTGGGCGTGCGCGATGCACCGTTGGCGGGTTATGCCTCGCTGCTCGGCGAACCCGCCGCCGTGGCGACGGCTCCGATGCCGGCCACGGATGAGGGCGAAGTGCCGCCGCTGGGTTTCGCCATCGCCCAGCTCAAGAGCATCTTCGTGCTGGCCGAGAATGCGCATGGCATGGTGCTGGTCGACATGCACGCCGCGCACGAACGCATTACCTACGAGCGGCTCAAGGCCGGTCGTGCCACCAGCAATCTGCGCTCGCAGGTGTTGCTGGTTCCGCTCAGCCTGGCGGTCAGCGCGAAAGAGGCTGCGGCTGCCGAAGAGCATGCCGAGGCACTCGCTGCGTGGGGGCTGGAGCTTTCACGCAACGGGCCGGGCTCGGTCGTGGTGCGGCGCATTCCCGCCTTGCTCGAAGGCGCCGACGTCGCACAGCTCAGCCGCGACGTGCTGGCGGAGCTGGCCCAGCACGGCAGTTCGCGCCGACTGCAGGAGCTCGAGAACGAGCTGCTTTCGACCATGGCCTGCCACGGTTCGGTGCGTGCTGGGCGGCGCCTGACGATTCCCGAGATGAATGCATTGCTGCGTGAGATGGAGGCAACCGAGCGCTCCGGGCAATGCAATCATGGGCGTCCGACCTGGGTGCAATTGACCGTGGCCGAACTCGACCGGTTGTTCATGCGTGGTCGTTGACGCGCTTTCCGATTCACCCTGCTGGAGTTGCAGATGATCCGTCCCCACCTGTTTGTTGCCGCCGCCATCCTGGGAGTTGCTGCCGTGCATGCCACCAACGTCGATAGTTACAAGAGCAGCATCGAGCAATGGCATGCCGGTCGTGTCGAACGATTGACTGCACCCGATGGCTGGCTGAGCCTGATCGGGCTGGAATGGTTGCAGCCGGGCGACAACCGTGTAGGCAGTGCGGCGGACAACGACATCGTGCTGAAGGCCGGGCCCGCGCATCTCGGCACCGTGAAACTGGCCAGTGATGGCAGCGTGCACATCGATCTGGAAGCGGGCAGCGGCGCGCTGGTGGATGGCAAGCCGCTGTCGCAGGCCACCTTGATCGATGATGCACACGCGGGCGAGGCTGCGCCGACCACGGTGAGTTTTGGCACGGCCAGCTTCTACGTGATCAATCGCGATGGCCGCATGGGGTTGCGCGTCAAGGACAGCACCGCACCGGGCCGCAAGCACTTTGCCGGCATCGATTCGTTCCCGATCGATGCCAGCTGGCGGATCGAGGCGGACTGGGTGCCGGCCAAGCCGGGCGAAACGCTTGAAATGGGCACGGCCATCGGCACCATCGACAAGTTCCCGGTGCCGGGCAAGCTGGAGTTCACTCGCGATGGCCGGCATTTCGAGCTGTTGCCGGTGATCGAGGAACCGGGCGACGCGCAATACTTCATCGTGTTCGCCGATCAAACCAGCGGCAAGGAAACCTATGGCGCTGCGCGTTTCCTCTACATCGACCCGCCGAAGGACGGCAAGGTCGTGCTCGACTTCAACAAGGCTTACAACCCGCCGTGCGCATTTACCGGCTTTGCCACCTGTCCGCTGGCACCGCCGGAGAATCGCCTGGACATGCGGGTGACCGCCGGTGAGAAGAAATATGCCGGCGGGCACGACTGACCCGACTTTGCCCGCAGCATCAGTCGCGACCGGGAATGCCCGTCGCGACTGATGCCCGACAGAAGTTCACGCGCGGCCGGCAAACTCGCCGGTCAGCGTGCTGACCCAGACCTTCTCGTCGTTGGCGATGTACTCGGGCACCTGGATCTCGATCCCGGTGCTGAGCCTGGCCGGCTTGTTGCGCTTGGTCGCGCTGGAGCCCTTCATTTCCGGCGCCGTGTCGACCACGGTGAGGATGACGCTGGACGGTACCTGCAACCCGACCGGCGCCTCGTCGATCAGCTGCACGTAATAGCCTTCGATGCCTTCCACGACGTAACCGGCGTTGTCGCCGACCAGCTCGGGCGAGAGCAGATACTGGGTGTAATCCTCCGCGTCCATGAACACGAACGCGTCGCCGTCCATGTACGAGAAATTCGCCGCGCGGCGCACCAGATCCATCTCGCGCAGCTCGTCATCAGCACGCAGGCTGAGGTCGAACTTGCGCCCGCCCGGGATCGAATACAGGGTGAAGCGGAAGGTGACGTTGCCGCCACGCGCGCTGGGCGAGCTGCGCTCGATGTCGCGCACCTGATAGACGGTGCCGTCGTGTTCGACCACGTTGCCTTTCTTGACGTCGGAAGCTTTCATAGGTCAGGAGTGAGTTCAGAGGGGTGAGGAGTGAGAGAAGAGCAAAGGCGTGCGGTGAAGCGGCATGGGGTGAGCTTTCTCTCACTCCTCACTCCTCTCCACTCGCTCCTTGCTATTTGGGTTGAAGCCGCACCGCACCATCCAGCCGGATCGTCTCGCCGTTGATATAGCGATTGCCCAGGATGAAGGCGACGGTGCCGGCGTATTCGTCGGGCTGGCCCAGTCGCGACGGGAACGGGATCGACGCCGACAGCGACTGCTGCACCGACTCGGGCATGCCGTCGACCATCGGGGTCCAGAAGATGCCCGGCGCGATCGTCGCCACGCGGATGCCGAAGCGGGCCAGTTCGCGTGCCATCGGCAGGGTCATGCCGACCACGCCGCCCTTGGAAGCCGAATACGCGGCCTGGCCGATCTGTCCTTCGTAGGCAGCCACGCTGGCGGTGTTGATGATCACGCCGCGCTCGCCGTCTTCGCCGGCTTCATTGTTCTGCATCAGCGCCGCGCCGGCCTTGGCCACGTTGAAGCTGCCGACCAGGTTCACCATCACGGTGCCGGAGAAGGTGGCCAGCGGCATCGCGCCCTCCTTGCCCAGTACGCGCCCGGCGCCGAGGATGCCGGCGCAGTTGATCACCACGTTGAGTCCGCCCATGGCGTGATATGCGGCCGCCACGTTGGTGCTCACGCCCTCCTCGGAGGTGACGTCGGTGCGGAAGAATCGCGCGGCGTCGCCCAGCTCCTTCGCGGTGGCATGGCCCTTCTCGTCGTTGACGTCGAACAGGGCGACCTGGCCGCCATGCGCGACGACATGCCGAGCCACCGCGTGGCCGAGACCGGAGGCGCCGCCGGTGATGATCGCCTTGACCTGGTTGAGTTGCATGAAATGTCCTGCAGCAATGTCGAAAAGCCGTCATGGTAACTGACGTGCGCCTTTCGCTGCAGGCTGAATGGAAAAGCCTGTCATGGCAATGTATTCATCTGCCGTTGGGGCTAGGCTGGCCATCTTGGTGTCGAACCAAAGGGCGACCCCGAGCAGGTTTGGACGGGTTTGTTTTGTCACCAACATGAGGGATCCATGCCATGAAGAAACTGCTGAGTCTGTCTGCCGCATGCGGTGTGATGCTGATGTTTGCCAGTGGTTCGGTACTGGCCCAGGATCACGACCGTCACGATCATGACCATGACCGCGACCGGCATGGACAAAGTCACGACCATGGCCATCATGACGATCGATATGATCATGGCCGCGACAATCGTGGATACAGGCACGCCCATTACGCCAACTGGCATGATCGCGGCAGGCATGAGGGCTGGTACCACCGTGGTGGCTACCTGCCGGTCGAATATCGGACCCGCTACGTGGTGACCGACTGGCGTCATGACCGCTTGCGCGCACCTCCGCGCGGCTATCACTGGGTACGCAGCGACAATGGCGACTTCCTGCTGGTGGCGGTCACGACTGGCATCATCGCCGACCTGATCCTCAATCACTGATCAGGCGCTTGCAGCCAGGGGCCCTGCCATGCGGCGGGGCCCTTTGGTTTTCCAGGCACAGTGTCTTGCCGTGATCAGCCCAGGCGCGTGCAACTCCAGGGGACAGCACCCGCCTGCTCCTGCGCCGGGAGGGCGGTGACGAGCAGCGCCCTATGCGCCGCCTGGCGAAACAGCGAAGGTCCCCAGCAGCGATTGCAAGGCTGCGGGCGGCAGTTGGGGAAACGGGGTGACCGCTGCCGGTGGATTCGCTGCAGCCTGCAGTTCATGCTGCCAGATCCCGACATCCCACCATTGCCCAAGCTTGTAGCCGCACAGGCGCCATACTCCAGCGGCGCTGAAACCCATCGCCTCATGCATCGCCACGCTGGCCGCGCCGGGCAGGGTGATCACGCCGACGGCCTGGGTGATGCCCTGTGATCGCATTACCTCCAGCAGCGCGCCATAGAGTCGGCGCGCAATGCCGCGACGGTGTGCGTCGGTGCGCACGTAGATCGAGGTCTCGGCGATCCAGTCGTAAGCGGCGCGTTCGCGGAAGCGGCCGGCGTAGGCATAGGCGAGCACGTTCCCGTCCTCTTCCCACACCAGCCACGGGTAGTGTTGCAGGCGGCTGCGGATGCGTTCGCGCATCACGTCCACACCGGGCAGGACGGTCTCGAACGTGGCGGTGCCGGCAAGCACCGAGGGCGCGTAGATGGCGTGGATGGCAGCGGCGTCTTCGTCGCGGGCGATGCGGATCATCGGCAGGGAGCCTTCAGCATTTTTCGTATTTCCAGTGGCGCTTCCTGCCTTCGCCCAGCCATTCCAGCGTGGTGGCAATGCGCTTCTGGCGGGTGGCGTCGGTCTTTGCCTCGCCGATCCAGTCGATGTATTCACGCCGGGCACCGGGGCCGAAGCCTTCCCAGGTTCTGCGCGCGGCGGCGTGCTTCTTCTGCGCGAGCAGGGCGACGACATCATCGGGCAGGATCGGTGCAGGCTTTGCCGCGGCCCTGGGTCGGGCCTTCTTCACGCCCGCCTCGTTCAGCGCCATGGCCTTTTTCATGAACGCGGCGAACTGCCTCGGCGGCGGCAGATCCTCCAGCGAAGCGAGCTTGCCGAACTGGCCCATGCCGTCCTCGTCGCTGCCGCCGGTGACTTCCTTCGACAACCAGAAGCCGAAGCTGCAGTGCTGCTTGAACGACGCCATCATGCACATCGGCGCGGCCTTGTAGCTGAAGAACGGCATGCTCCACTTGATGCCTTCCTCCACCTCGGGACAGGCGGCATGCACGCGCTCGCGCAGTTGCTCGAGGATCGGCCGGGCGAACTCGGCGGACTTGGCGATATAGGCATCGATGCGCGGGTCGTGGCTGGCCATGGCGTCGCCTCACAGGTCACGGATGAAATAGCGGTCGCAGCCATGGTGGCCGGTGCCGCCCATGGCGCCGCACAGCGCGGTGAATCCGCTGCGCCGGTAGAGGGTCTGCGCCGCATCCATGCCGGTCAGCGTTTCCAGGTAGCAGCGTTTGAAGCCGTGTGCGCGCGCGGCGTCCAGGCAGCGTTGCATCATCGCGCTGCCCGCGCCGATGCCGCGCGCGGCAGGCAGGAAGTACATCTTGCGCAGCTCGCACACGTCCGCCTCGCCACCCTCCAGCGGTGCAATGCCGCCGCCACCCAGCACCACGCCGTCGCGTTCGACCACGAAATAGCTGCTGCGCGGCCGGGCATAGGCTTCGTGCATCGCGTCGACTTCGGCATCGTGAATCGCGAAGCCGGGCCCGTCGGCGCCGAACTCGGGCATCACGCTGCGGATGATCGCGGCCATCGCCGCGTTGTCGGAGGAGGTCATCGGGCGGATCAGGAAACGAGTGGACATGAGGCAGGCCGATATCGACATGGATGGATTGGCTGATTATTCCACCTCGCTACCGCCGCACCAGTGACTTTAGGCGGGTTGTGCTGCTGCGGGCACCACGAGGGCCTTCAGGCTGTCGTGCGCGCGCGGGTGACCCGGCTGGCCGTCTCCTTGTGCAATTGCGCGGCCAGCCATGCGCCGGTGGCGATCAGCAGATCCAGATCCACACCGGTGTCCATGCCCATCCCGTGCAGCATGTAGGCCACATCCTCGCTGGCCACGTTGCCGGTGGCGCCCTTGGCATACGGACAGCCACCGGTGCCGGAGACGGAGCTGTCGACCACGCGTGCCCCTTCTTCCAGGCAGGCCAGGATATTGGCCAGTGCCTGGCCGTAGGTGTCGTGGAAGTGCACCGCCAGCGCCGTCATCGGCACTTCCTGGGCCACCGCGTGCAGCATCGCGCGTGCCTTGGCCGGCGTGCCGACGCCGATGGTGTCGCCCAGCGATACTTCGTAGCAGCCCAGTTCGTGCAGACGCCGGGCCACGCGCACCACGTCGCCGAGTGGCACCTCGCCCTGGTACGGGCAGCCGAGCACGGTGGAGACGTAGCCGCGCACGCGCACGCCGTCGGCGCGGGCTTGTTCCATCACCGGCATGAAACGCTCGATCGACTCGTCGATCGAGGCGTTGATGTTCTTGCGATTGAACGCTTCGGAGGCGGCGCTGAACACGGCGATCTCGCCGGCACCCACTTCGCGCGCACGTTCATAGCCCTGCAGGTTCGGCACCAGTACCGGGTAACTGACGCCGGGTACCTTGCGGATGCCGCGGTACACCTCGGCGGCGTCAGCAAGCTGCGGCACCCACTTCGGGCTGACGAAACTGGTCGCCTCGATGGTCTGCAAGCCGGTGGCCGAAAGCCGGTCGATCAGCGCGATCTTCACCTCGGCCGGCAACAGGGTCTTCTCGTTCTGCAGGCCGTCGCGGGCGCCGACTTCGACGATGCGGACATGGTTTGAAGGATTCATCGGATGCTCCGGATTGTTGTGGGAGCGCACCTGTGCGCGATGCATTTCGTCGTGAATTCAGGAGCGATCGCGCGCAGGGTGCGCTCCTACTCGGCGAAACGCACCAGCACCGTATCGGCTTCGACAAATTCACCTTGCGAGGCGCTGATGTTCTCGATGGTGCCGGCACGTGGTGCCTTCAAGGCCAGCTCCATCTTCATCGCTTCCATCACCAGCAGTTCCTGGCCTTGTTCGACCTCGTCGCCGACCTTGGCCTTCACCAGCACGATGCGGCCCGGCATTGGCGCAATCACCTGGCTGCCGCCGGCGGCATCGCTGGACTCCCACGCGTACGCGGCGGCACGGGCAAAGCTGTAGCGCTGGCCGTCGGCGTCGTGCAGCAGCACGTGGCTGGCGTCGCTGCGCATAGGCACACGGCGTGATTCGCCATCAAAACGGGCGCTGAGGTTGTCGTCGAGAAGCTTTGCGCCGTGCACGTGGCAGCGGGTTTCGCCGTGCAGCAACCGGTAGTCGCCGGCGTGGCCACGCGCCTCGATCTCGAAACGCTGTTCGCGCCAGGTCAGCGCCACGATGCGCTTGCCGGCGTGGCCGATGCGCCAGGCGTCGGCACTGGCCCAGGGCGAATGCGGATCGGCGGCGGCGCTGGCGACGTGCGACTCGTCGTGCAGCAGCACGGCAGTGGCGGCGGCGAACAGCACGTTGTCGCCGGGCGGCGCGTCACCGACCAGGAATTCTTCCAGGTGACGATCGAGATAACCGGTGTCGATGCGGCCCTCGACCACGGCAGGGTGACGCACCAGCCGTTCGAGAAAACCGATGTTCGATTTCGGGCCGATGATCTCGCTGGCGGCCAGTGCCTCGCGCAGTCGCTGCAGTGCCTGCGCACGATTGCGGTCGTACACGATCAGCTTGGCGATCATCGGATCGTAGAAGATCGTCACGGTGTCACCCTCGACCACCCCGCCGTCGAGACGCACATGCTCCGACGGGGGCGGCAGGCGCAGCATCTGCAGCTTGCCGGAGCCGGGCAGGAAGTTCTGTTCGGGGTCTTCGGCGTACAGGCGCACCTCGATCGCATGACCGTGCGACACCACGTCGTCCTGGCTCAGCGGCAGCGGCTCGCCATCGGCGATGCGCAGTTGCCATTCCACCAGGTCCACGCCGTGGGTCAGTTCGGTGACCGGGTGTTCGACTTGCAGGCGGGTGTTCATTTCCATGAAGTGGAAATCGCCGGCGGGGCCGACGATGAACTCCACCGTGCCGGCACCCACGTAGTTCACGGCGCGGGCGGCTGCCACGGCGGCGGCGCCCATCGCGGTGCGCTTTTCCGGGGTCAGGAACGGCGAGGGGGTCTCCTCCAGCACCTTCTGGTAACGGCGCTGCGCCGAGCATTCGCGCTCGCCAAGGTGGATCACGTGGCCGTGGCGGTCGCCGAAGATCTGGAACTCGATGTGGCGCGGGTGCTCCACGTAGCGCTCCAGCAGCATCGAGGCGTCGCCGAACGCGGCCTGCGCCACGCGTTGCGCGGTGGCCAGCGCCTCGGGGAATTCGGCGTCCGAGCGCACGATCTGCATGCCCTTGCCGCCGCCGCCGGCCGAGGGCTTGATGATCAGCGGATAGCCGACCTGGTGCGCCTGTTCGGCGAGGAAGGCGTTGTCCTGGTTGTCGCCGCTGTAGCCGGGCACCAGCGGCACGTCATGCCTGGCCATGAGTTGCTTGGCGGCGGCTTTCGAACCCATCGCCTCGATGCTCTCGGGGTCGGGGCCGATGAACACGATGCCGGCGTCCTTGCAGGCGCGCGAGAAGGCGGTGTTCTCGGAAAGAAAGCCGTAGCCGGGATGGATCGCCTGCGCGCCACTCTTCTTCGCCGCGGCGAGGATCGCCTCGATGCGCAGGTAGGAGTCGGCCGGGAGCGAGCCGCCGATCGGCCAGGCCTCGTCGGCCACGCGCACGTGCTGCGCGTCGCGGTCGGCCTCGGAGTACACGGCGATGGTGTGGATGCCGAGGCGACGGCAGGTACGGATCACGCGGCAGGCGATCTCGCCGCGGTTGGCTATCAGTACACGTTCGAACATGCGAATCCCTGAAACCGTTTGGGTCGATGCAAAGCGTCTAAAACTAACAGATCGGGCGCCGTCCCGATCATTCGCCGGCGCTACCGACCCACGCCGGTGCGCGCTTGTCGAGGAAGGCAGTCAGGCCATGCTGACCTTCCTCCGAGACGCGCAGGCGCGCGATCAGCGCGGCGTTTTCCGTGTCGATGCGCTCGGCTTCGGCCAGTTCGGCGCCGCCGATGCGCAAGGCGAGCTGCTTGGCCTCGCGCTGGGCCCGCGGGCCAGCCTTGGCCAGCAGGTACAACTGGCGTTCGATCGCTTCGTCCAGCTCAGCGGCGGGCAGGGCGGCGTGGAGCAGACCGATCCGCACGGCGGTGGCGGCGTCGAACACCTCGCCGGTGATGAACAGCCGGCGCGCCTCGCGCAGGCCGATCGCCGCGACCACATAGGGCGAAATCACCGCCGGCACCAGACCCAGCTTCACTTCGGACAAGGCGAACTTGGCCGTGTCCACGCCGATCGCGATGTCACAGCAGGCGACCAGGCCCACGCCGCCGCCATACGCTGCGCCGTTGACGCGTGCGATGGTCGGCTTGGACAGGAATTGCAGGTTGCGCATCAGCCGCGCCAGGCGCAGCGAGTCCTCCCGGTTCTCCTGCTCGCTGGCGCCGGCCATGCCGCGCATCCAGTTCAGGTCCGCGCCGGCGGAGAAGCAACTGCCGTTGCCGCTGAGCACCACGGCGCGCACGGACGGGTCGGCATCGGCTGCTGCCAGCGCCTCGGTCAGTGTGGCGATCAGCGTGTCGTCGAACGCGTTGTGGATCTGCGGACGATTCAGGGTGAGCCAGACGATGGCGCCCTGGCGCGTGACGAGAATGGTTTCGTGCATGGGATGCCTGCCTGGATGCTGCGATCAGCGCAACATCATAACGGTGCCGGCCGAGGACCAGGGACGAACGAAAGACAACCGCCGCGAACGGACGCTTGCGCGGGGTCCTTGAAAGCGGCGATGATACAAGGATAAGAATCGTTCTCAATTGGAGTTCACCATGTCCCGCCGCCTGATCGAGTTGCTTGCCATTGTTGGCGTCGCCGCTGCGGCCGTCGCCGCGACCACCTTCGCCGTGGCTGCGCAATCGTCATCACCCGAGAACAGCCAGCAGGCCACGCTGGCCAACGAAGTGGCCGCGCTGAAGGCTCAGGTCGCCCGGTTGCAGTTGCAGCATCCGGCGCCGGAGCTGGGCCAGCAGATGCTGGAGTTGCAGATCCGCCATGACCGACTGTGGTGGGCAGCGCAATCGGGCAACTGGACGCTGGCTTATTTCATGGTCGGCGAACTGGGCGAGGCCTTGCGTGGCATTGAGCAGACCAATGGCGATGCACCGGAGCTGCAGCCGGAAAAATTGTCCGAGTTGATGCCATCGATCATGAATCCGGCCATCAAGGAGGTGCAGGAGGCGCTGGCCAAGCAGGACAAGGTGGCCTTCGGCAAGGCCTATGACAAATTGTCGGCATCGTGCACGGCTTGCCATCAGGTGGCCGGCAACACTTTCCTGATCATCCAGCGCCCGAAAACACCGCTGCTGGACAACTTGCGTTACGCCCCGGCAGCCAAATAGGCGGTACGGCGCCTAAACGGCGCAGGGAGGTTCGCTTGCGGGTATAAATGCGAACCATTACCATTCACTGGTCTGGTTTGGAGTTCGCCATGAAACGTTTCTTGATCGCGGCCTTGTTCGTCTTGCCGCTTGCGGCGGTCGCCACTGACGTCCCGATGTTCACCTTGACCATCACCAACCATCGCTACGAGCCGACCACGCTGAAGGTGCCGGCCGACACCAAGATCCAGATCAAGGTAGTGAACAACGATTCGACGCCGGAGGAGTTCGAGAGCTCGGATTTCAGCCGCGAAAAGATCGTCATGCCCAACAGCAGCATCACCGTGTTCGTCGGGCCTTTGAAGGCCGGCAAGTACGGATTTTTCGGCGATTTCCATCAGGACACCGCCCAAGGCACCTTGATAGCGGAGTAGGTTCATGTGGGGTATCGCGCTACTGGTTTTTCGTGAGGTTCTCGAAGCTGCATTGATCGTCACCGTCGTCGCGGCGGCGACGCGCGGCGTGGCTCGACGTGGCTGGTTCATCGGCGGCGGTATTGGCCTGGGTGTGCTCGGGGCGGTGCTGGTGGCGACATTTGCCGGGGTCATCGCGGCAGCGGCCAGTGGTGTCGGCCAGGAGCTGTTCAATGCCTGCGTGCTGTTCGCAGCGGTGTTGATGATCGGCTGGCACGTGATCTGGATGTCCAGTCACGGTCGTGAATTGGCGCAACACATGCAGGCCGTCGGTGGCGCGGTGCAGACCGGTGCCAGTTCGCTGTCCCTGTTGCTGGCGGTGGTGGCTTTGGCGGTATTGCGCGAAGGCTCGGAGATCGTGCTGTTCCTGTACGGCATGGTGGCTGGTGGCGCCGATGGCCTGGTGCAAGGCCTGGCGATCGGCATTGCCGGCGGTACCACGGTGGGCTTCCTGCTTTATTTCGGCTTGCTGCGCATCCCGCTGCGCTACTTCTTCACGGCGACCAACTGGATGCTGGTGCTGCTGGCTGCCGGCCTGGCTTCCAGTGCGGCGCGCTATCTCGTCCAGGCCAATCTGCTGCCCGAGTTCGGCAGCCAGATATGGGACAGCTCATGGCTGCTCTCCGATGGCTCCGTGGTGGGCAAGATGCTGCATATCCTGATCGGTTATGACGCCCGGCCGTCCGGCATCCAGCTGGTGTTCTACGCGGTCGTGGTGATCGCGTTGATGCTCGGCGTGCGGCTGGTGGGTGGCGCGTCGCGTCGCGGCTCCGTTCGCGACACACGCAAGGCCGCGGTTCCGCTTGACGCCGCCGCCTGACGAGACCGGCGGTGCATGTTGCGCTGAGCCGATTCCGCCGGCGTTCTGTGCGCGGCCGTAATCGTGTTGCTGTTGTTGGAGCGACTTCAGTCGCGAAGCTCCTGGCTGGCATGCCTCGCTCAAGCGAACAGCATCGCGGCTGAAGCTGCTCCAGCAAAAGCAGGCCAACGATCGGTCCAACAAATGCCCACGAAAAAGGCCGGCTTGCGCCGGCCTTTTCTGTAACGCGTGCGCTGAATCGGCTTACGCCAGCTCGCGGATCTTCGCGTTGAGGCGGCTCTTGTGGCGAGCGGCCTTGTTCTTGTGGATCAGGCCGCGCGCGGCGTAGCGATCCATCACCGGCTGTGCAGCGGTGAAGGCGGCAACGGCGGCTGCCTTGTCCTTGGCCTCGATGGCCTTGACGACCTTCTTCAGGGCGGTGCGGACCATGGAACGTGCGCTGATGTTGCGCAGGCGGCGCTGTTCGGACTGGCGCGCGCGCTTCTTCGCGGACTTGATGTTGGCCAAGGTAGAACTCCGGAATGCAGTGTTGTGGGTGGAAAAAGACGCCAATTATGCGGTCGATTTGCCGTTGCGTCAATCGTTTAGGCGCCGGCAAGTGACCATCGGCTGGCCGGCGTTCGATCCTGGCGGCCACGCTGCCGGCATTCTGCCTCATCGCGGACTGTCATCTTGCCCGTATCGACTGTCAAACTACGCCCTCACGCGCGATCACCAGCCGCCAAGGTAACGACAGTCAGATGAAGTCTCCCAGCATGTTCCGCGGGCTGCTCTCGTTCAGCAGCATGACGATGGTTTCGCGGGTGCTGGGGCTGGTGCGCGACATGTCGATCAACATCGTGTTCGGCGCCACCGGCGCCACCGATGCGTTCTGGGTGGCGTTTCGCATCCCCAACTTCATGCGCCGGCTGTTTGCCGAGGGGTCGTTCTCCACCGCCTTCGTGCCGGTATTCACCGAGGTCAAGGAAACCGGCACGCATGAAGATCTGCAGCGGCTGATGTCGCGCGTCGCGGGTACCCTCGGCGCGGTGCTGCTGGTGGTCACCGCGCTGGGGCTGATTTTCGCGCCGCAACTGGCAACGGTGTTCGAGCCTGGCGCGCTGGACCAGCCGCACAAGTTCGACCTCACGATCAACCTGCTGCGCTTGACCTTCCCGTTCCTGCTGTTCGTCTCGCTGACCGCGCTGGCGTCGGGCGCCTTGAACAGCTTCCATCGCTTCGCGCTGCCGGCGCTGGCGCCGGTGATCCTCAACCTGTGCATGATTGCCGGCGCCTTGTGGCTGGCGCCCCGGCTGCAGGTGCCGATCATGGCGATGGGCTGGGCCGTGCTGCTGGCGGGCGCGCTGCAACTGGCGTTCCTGCTGCCCGCGCTGCACAAGATCGGCCTGCTGGTATGGCCGCGCTGGGGCTGGGGGCAGCCGCAGGTACGCCGCATCCTGCGGCTGATGGTGCCGACCTTGTTCGGTTCGTCGGTGATGCAGGTCAACCTGCTGCTCGATACGGTGATCCTGTCGTTGCTGGTGACCGGCTCGCAAAGCTGGTTTTCGCTGTCGACCCGCTTCCTCGAATTGCCGCTCGGCGTATTTGGCGTGGCCTTGGGCACGGTGATCCTGCCGTCGTTGTCGCGCCATCACGTGGGCACCGACCAGCTAGGCTTTTCGCGTGCCCTCGATTGGGGCCTGCGCATCACCTGGCTGATCGCGCTGCCGGCCATGCTGGCCTTGCTGCTGCTGGCCGGGCCGATCGTGGCCACGTTGTTCCAGCATGGGCGCTTCAATGCGTTTGACACGCAGATGTCCACGATGTCGATCCTGGCGCTGTGCTGCGGCCTGCCGGCGTATGCGCTGGTCAAGGTCCTGCTGCCCGCGTTCTATGCGCGCCAGGATACGAAGACGCCGGTACGCGCAGGCGTGCTGTCGATGATTGCCAGCATGCTGCTCAACGGGGCGTTCATCGTGCTGCTGTTCAAGCTGTGGGCGCCGCCTGCGCTGCAGCAGCAGGGCTGGCTGGATGGTATTGCCCAGGTGCCGGGCCTGCACCTGGGGCTGGCCATCGCCAGCGCGCTGTCCAGCTACGTGAACTTCCTGCTGCTCTGGCACTGGCTGAAACGGGCCGGTGTCTATCAGCGCCAGCCCGGGTGGGCGCGGCACTGGGTGCGGCTGCTGCTGGCCTGCGCCGTGATGGTGCTGGTGCTGGTGGCGGGCCGCTGGTTGTGGCCGCACTGGGCGGACGTGCCGATCTTTGTTCGTGTCTGGCATCTGGCCGTGCTGGTGCTGGCCGGTGGCCTGAGTTACGTCGCCACCTTGTTTGCCAGCGGTCTGCGGCTGCGTGATCTGCGCGGCGGTTGACGCAGTTGACCGCTGCCTTGAACGGGGCGCTCGCCCGTTATACTCACGCCATGATGAGACTTTCCAGGGATGTCGCTGGCCCTTGCCTGGCGCCGCATGGCAGCGTGATCGCCGTCGGCGCATTCGATGGCCTGCATCGCGGCCATCAGGCGCTGCTGACCCAGGTGCGCGAGCGTGCCGAGGTTCTCGGCTGCACGGCAGGCGTGGTCAGTTTCGAGCCGCTGCCGCGCGCCTATTTTTCTTCCGAGCCGGTGCCGCGCCTGTCCAGTGTGCGCGACAAGCTGCGTGGCTTCGCGGCGGCGGGGATGGAGCACAGCCTGCTGCTGCGCTTCAACCAGACGCTGACCGGGATGTCGGCCGAAGATTTCGTGCAGCGCGTGCTGGTCGATCGGTTGGCCGCCCGCGAGGTGTGGGTCGGTGGCGATTTCCGTTTCGGGCACAAGCGTGGCGGTGACGTGGCCCTGCTGGAACGGATGGGCGCTGAACTGGGTTTCAGCGCATGCACCATGCCGGTGATCCAGCTCAATGGCACGCGGGTGTCGGCCAGTCGCGTGCGCGGCCTGCTGGCGGCCGGCGAGTTCTCCGGGGCCGAGCCGCTGCTGGGGCGGCCGTTCGTGATCGACGGCAAGGTGGAGTACGGCAACCAGCTCGGTCGCACGCTGGGCTATCCCACCGCCAATATCCACCTGCGCCAGCGGGTGACGCCGGTGCAGGGTATTTTCGCGGTGCGGGTCGGGTTGGGCGAGAGCGAATGCAGCTGGCCGGGCGTGGCCAGTCTCGGCGTGCGGCCGACCGTGAACCAGGTCAGCCAACCGCTGCTGGAAGTGCACCTGTTCGATTTCGAGGGCGATCTGTACGGCCAGCGCATGGCGGTGGAGTTCGTGGCCAAGTTGCGTGACGAGCAGAAGTTCGACGGGCTGGAGCCGCTCAAGGCGCAGATGGCGCTGGATTCCGGCAGGGCGCGCGAGCTGCTGGGCATGAATCCGCGGCTGATCGGCGCGTAGGAGTCTGTCAGGTGGTGAGTGGTCGAGACGAGGATCCGGCTGTGCAAGCACGGTTTCCTGGTGATTCGTCGACCAGCCAGCCAGCGTTCCGACAGACCCCTGGTATTCCGGTACGCCTGCGTATCGTTTAACGTTGCATCCTTTGCCTGTCGACTTTCGGCGGGCGCCATTTCAGGTAACGGCATCAGGCAATGACCCAGGATTACAAGAACACCATCAACCTGCCGCAGACGGTCTTCCCGATGCGCGGCGATTTGCCGAAGCGCGAGCCGGTGTGGCTGGCCGAGTGGGAGCGGGTGGATCGTTACGCGCAGATCCAGCAGAAGACAGCTGATCGCGACAACGTGTTCGTGTTGCACGATGGCCCGCCGTATGCCAATGGCGCGATTCATATCGGCCATGCGGTCAACAAGATCCTGAAGGACATCACGGTCAAGTCCAAGCTGTTGTCCGGCCATCGCGCGCCGTACGTGCCGGGCTGGGATTGTCACGGCCTGCCGATCGAGATCGCGGTGGAAAAAAAGTTCGGCAAGCCGGGCGACAAGCTCGATGCGGCCCAGTTCCGGC
>DATMTH010000075.1:0-4781 GCA_035564915.1 Rhodanobacter sp. | reverse complement strand
CAGTCGCGATGCTTCTGCTCTGAGCCACCCAAGTGCCAAGAGCATCGCGACTGAAGTCGCTCCTACAAGTTGACGTAGTCTTTCTATCAGCGGACACATTCCAGCTTTCGATCCAAACCGGCGATAATGTCGGGATGACTTCCATGACTTTCGATCTCGCCACCATCGATGGCGCCGCCCGTCGCGGCCGGCTCACGTTTGCCCGCGGTACGATCGAGACGCCGGCCTTCATGCCGGTGGGTACCTATGGCTCGGTCAAGGCGATGACGCCGCGCGACGTTCGCGAGACCGGTGCCGAGATCATTCTGGGCAACACCTTCCATCTGTTCCTGCGGCCGGGCCTGGAGATCGTCGAGAAGTTCGGCGGGCTGCACAAGTTCATCGGTTGGGACAAACCCATCCTCACCGATTCGGGCGGTTTTCAGGTGTTCTCGCTGGCGCACAAGCGCAAGATCACCGAGCAGGGCGTGACGTTTGCGTCGCCGGTGGACGGTTCGAAAGTGTTCCTGTCGCCGGAAGTGTCGATGCAGATCCAGAAGACGCTGGATTCGGACATCGCGATGATCTTCGACGAGTGCACGCCGTATCCGGCCACCGAAAAGGTGGCGTCGGATTCGATGGAGTTGTCGCTGCGCTGGGCCGCGCGCTCGCGCCAGGCCTTCGACGAGTTGCAGAACCCGAACTCGCTGTTCGGCATCGTGCAGGGCAGCGTGTACGAAAACCTGCGCAAGCGCTCGGCCGAGGGTCTTGTCGACATCGGCTTCGACGGCTATGCGGTCGGCGGTCTGGCGGTGGGCGAACCGGAGGCCGAGCGCAACCACGCGCTGAACTTCACCGTGCCGCTGCTGCCGGTCGACAAACCGCGTTACCTGATGGGCGTGGGGCGGCCCGAGGACATCGTCGAGGCGGTGCGCCGGGGTATCGACATGTTCGATTGCGTGATGCCGACCCGCAACGCACGCAACGGCTTCCTGTTCACCGCCGAAGGCACGCTGCGCATCCGCAATGCGAAGTACGCCACCGACACGCGGGTGATCGAGGCAGGCTGCGACTGCCACGCCTGCGCCCATGGCTTCAGCCGCGCTTACCTGCGACATCTTGACCGCTGCAACGAGATTCTCGGCAGCCAGCTCGCCACCATGCACAACCTGCGCTATTACCAGCGACTGATGGCCGGTCTGCGAGAGGCGATCGCCAGCCGCTCGCTGGAGGCCTTCGTGACCGGCTTCTACGCCTTGCGCGGGGGTGGGGCGGGGTGACTGGTCGCGTGCGAAAAGTGAGCCTGGTTCCCGCGTGACGCTTGCAACCGCCGCCGTTTGCCCTCAGTAAGTGCCGGCAACCCCGGAACTGCAGGCGCGGCAGGGTGCCGTGCAAGCGGTGGGGGTGCATGGCATAATCGAGAATCTTTTACCGGGCGTTCAGCGGAAATTGCTGCTGGCGCCATAACTTGCGAGACGCAATGATGAGTTTTCCGCTTTCCCCCGTGATCGCCCAAGCCACGCCGCAGCAGGGCGGTGGCTTGTCCATGATCATCATGATGGTGGTGCTGTTCGGCCTGATGTATTTCATGATGATCCGCCCACAGATGAAGCGCCAGAAGGAGCACCGGGCACTGGTTGCCGGCCTGTCCAGGGGTGACGAAGTGGTCACCAACGGCGGTATTGCCGGGCGGGTCGAGGAAGTGGGCGAGACCTTCATCACGGTCGAGATCGCGGCAGGCGTGAAGGTCAAGGTACAGAAGGGTGCGGTCCAGCAGGTGCTGCCCAAGGGCTCACTCAAGTCCGTTTGACGGCGTCGAGGCCCTGCCGGGTGATGGGTGGCAGTGGCCTTGAATGCATTCCTCGATGATTGCTACTACCGCCGCGGCCTGTTGCCGCGGCTTTGACGGGTTCAAGGCATGAGTGATTTTCCCCGCTGGAAGTACGCGCTGGTTGCGCTGGTAATGCTGTTCGGCGTGATCTACGCGCTGCCGAATGCCTTTATCCCCGTGCCGGCGGTGCAGGTTTCCGCCAACCGTGGCGCAGCACCGATCGACCAGTCGTTGCGCCAGAAAGTGGCGGCAACGCTGGAGCAGCAGCACATCGCCGTGGGCGAGGTCGTCGTGCAGGGCGAAAGCCTGCTGGCGACGTTCTCCAATACCGATGTGCAGAAGCATGGCTCCGATGCGATCAAGTCGTTGCTCGGTGACAACTACACGGTGGCGTTCAAGTTGCAGTCGACGGTGCCCGCCTGGCTGGGTGCGATCGGCGCGCGTTCGATGCCGCTGGGCCTGGATCTGCAAGGCGGCGTGCACTTCCTGATGCAGGTCGACGAGAACGACGTGATCGACAAGCAGGAAAACAGCTATGCGGACGATATCCGCAGCCTGTTGCGCGACAAGAAGATCCGTTACGAGTCGGTGACGCGCAACACCGTGCGTGGCCAGGGCATTTCGGTAGTACTGCGCTCGGCGACTGATCGTTCCACGGCATCGGACGATATTGCCAACGAGTACAACGACCTGTTGGTGTCCAATGGCCCCAATACCGGTGATCGCTACGTGTTGAACGTGGTGATCAAGCCGGACAAGCTGCGCGACATCTCGCGCGGCGCGATCACCCAGAACCTGCAGACGCTGCGCAACCGCATCAATGTGCTGGGCGTTTCCGAGCCGCTGATCCAGCAGCAGGGCGAGAGCCACATCGTGGTCGATCTGGCCGGTGTGCAGGATCCGGCCGAGGCGAAGAAGCTGATCGGTACCGTGGCGACGCTGGAATACCGGCCGGGCATCGGCGATCCAGGCGATGCGCAGGCGACCGAAGCCGAAAGGACCGGGAATATTCCGCCGGACGCCAACCTGTACCACATGCGCGGCACGGGTTATCCGGTACTGGTGAGCAAGCGGGTCATCGTTACCGGCAAGGAACTGGTCGACGCCTCTTCGGGCATCGATCAGCAAAGCGGCACGCCCAAGGTCGATGTCACCCTGAATGCCGCTGGCGCCAGGAAGATGAGCGACTTCACCAATTCGAATGTCGGCAAGCCGATGGCGGTGGTCTACGTCGAGCGCGTGACCGAGACCAAGATGGTCGACGGCAAGGAAGTGCGTACGCCGAAGGTCACCGAGTCGGTAATCAACGATGCCCACATTGCCAGCCCGTTCGGCAAGCAGTTCCAGACCAGTGGCTTGGGCAGCCCGAAAGAGGCGTCCGAGCTTGCCTTGCTGCTCAAGGGTGGTGCATTCGCCGCCCCGGTGGACATCATCGAGGAAGGCGTGATCGGTTCCAGCCTCGGTGCCGACAACATCGACAAGGGCTTCAAGTCGGTGATGCTCGGCCTGGCGCTGGTGCTGCTGGCCGCGGCGGTCTACTACAAGCTGTTCGGTTTGGTCGCCGATATCGCGCTGTTCTTCAACCTGGTGATCCTGGTGGCGGTGATGTCGCTGATCGGGGTGACCCTGACCATGCCCGGCATTGCCGGTATCGTGTTGACCCTGGGCATGGCGATCGATGCGAACGTGCTGATCTGCGAACGCGTGCGTGAGGAGTTGCGCAACGGTTCCACCCCGCATGCCTCGATTCGCGCCGGTTACGAGAAGGCCTGGTCGACCATCCTGGATGCGAACGTCACCCACCTGATCGCCGCGCTGGCGTTGACCACGATGGGTACCGGTGCGATCAAGGGCTTCGGCGTCACGCTGATGATCGGTATCCTGACCTCGCTGTTCACCTCGGTGACCCTCACGCACGCATTCACCGCGGCGATCCACGGCCACCGCAAGCTCAAGACGCTGTCGGTCTAAGGAATCACGATGGAAATTTTCAATCACGACAGCAATATCCACTTCCTGGGGATGCGCAAGTACACGATTGCCATCGCCGTCTTCCTGATGGTTGCGTCGATCGGCCTGATTGCCTTCAAGGGCCTCAATTACGGGCTGGATTTCACCGGTGGCGTGTCGATGACGGTCGACTACCAGCAGTCGGTGCAGATTGCCGACGTGCGTGAGGCCCTGGCCAAGAGCGGCTTCAAAGACGCCGTGGTGCAGAGCCTCGGTGGTACGCGCCAGGTGTCGATCCGTTTCCAGGCCAAGGACGATCCGGCGGCGATGCAGGCCAATGGCACGGTCAATCTGGATCGCGTCTCCGCCGATGTGATGAAGCATTTGCAGACGATGCGCCCCGATGCCAAGCTCAAGAGCCGTGACTTCGTCAGCGCGGAGGTCGGTGCCGAACTGAAATCCGATGGCACCTGGGCAGCGTTGTTCGTGATCCTGGGCATCATGGCCTACCTGTGGATCCGCTTCGAGCGTCGCTTCGCGATCGCCGCGGTGGCCACCGAAATCCATGACGTGCTGGTGACGCTGGGCATCATTGCGCTGGTGCAGCGCGAATTCGACATGACCGTGCTGGCCTCGGTGCTGGCGGTGATCGGTTACTCGATCAACGACAAGGTGGTGGTGTTCGACCGCATCCGCGAGTTGTTCCGCCTCGCGCGCAAGGCCGAGCCGGAGGAAATCCTCAACCGCTCGATCAACAACACCTTGTCGCGAACCATCATCACCTCGCTGTTCACCAGCATCACCATGGGCGCGATGTATTTCATCGGCGGCCCGGCCGTGCACGGCTTCGCCATCACCATGTTGATCGGCATCCTGGTCGGTACGCTGTCCTCGATCTTCGTGGCCAGCCCGATCCTGCTGTGGCTGGGTGTTTCGAAGAAGGACCTGATGCCGGTGACGCGCGACAACCCGTAACTGGCTCGTCGTCCGTAGGCACTTTTGGCAGACGCGATATCCGGAA
>DATMTH010000074.1:0-14246 GCA_035564915.1 Rhodanobacter sp. | reverse complement strand
CCAGTCGATCTATGCCTGGCGCGGTGCCAACCCGGAGAACATCGACCAGCTCGGCCGCGACTGGCCGAATCTGCGCGTGATCAAACTGGAACAGAACTACCGCTGCGGCAAGCGCATCCTGCGCGCGGCGAACAAGCTGATCGCGAACAACCCGCACCTGCACGAAAAGAAGCTGTGGAGCGAACACCCCGAAGGAATGCCAATCCGCGTTCTGGAATGCAAGGAAGCCGAGCACGAGGCCGAGAAGGTCGCCTCGATCGCCACCACGCTGGCCGAGAAACACAAGGCGCGCTGGGACGAGATGGTCATCCTCTATCGCGGCAACTTCCAGGCGCGCCCGCTGGAAAAGGCGCTGCGCCTGGCGCGCGTGCCCTACCACCTCACCGGCGCACTGAGCTTCCTCGACCGTGCCGAGGTGAAAGACCTGCTCTGCTACCTGCGCCTGCTGACCAACCCCAGCGACGACGCCGCCTTCCTGCGCGTGGTCAACGTACCCAAGCGCGAAATCGGCGCCACCACGCTGGAGAAGCTCGGCCAGCTCGCCCAATCGCATCACACCTCGCTGCTCGACGTCACCCGCAGCGACAGTGCCTTGCGTCAGCTCAGCCCGCGCCCGGCCGCCGCGCTGGCCGGTTTTTCCAGCCTGATCGACGAGCTGCGCAGCGCCTCGCTGCACGAAAGTGCGGCCGACCTGGTCGAGCGCATCCTGAAGCGCACCGGCTACGCCGCGCAGATCGCCGCCATTACGCCCGACGCCACCGTGCGCGACCGCAAGCTGGGCAACCTGAAGGAACTGACCGACTGGTTCCGCGCCATGCAGAAAGGCAACAACAGCGCCGGCGACCTCGCATCGCAACTCGCCCTGCTCAGCCACGCCGACCGCGACGAACCCGGCAACGCCGTGCGCATGATGACCCTGCACGCCGCCAAGGGCCTGGAATTCCGCTTCGTCTTCATCGTCGGCTGCGAGGATGGCACCCTGCCCCACGAGGGCGCCATCGACGAGGGCCGCATCGACGAGGAACGCCGCCTGATGTACGTCGGCATCACCCGCGCAAAGGAGCTGCTCACCCTGTCGTGGTCGGCTCGCACCAAGCGCTACGGCGAAGTCCACACCAACCAACCCAGCTGCTTCCTGCACGAACTGCCGCAAGACGACCTGCACTGGCAAGGCAAGGACCCGGAAGCTGACAAGGAAGTGGTGCGGGAGACAGCGGAGTCGCACATGGCGAAGATTGCGGCGATGCTGGCGGGAGGGTGAAGCCACGCCAGTCGCGCTCGTCCGGGGGCACATGTGCATCACTCTGGGCGCATCCCGCAAAATGCTATGGTCGGGCTTCACCGGAACACTGCTGACCGCCGCTGCGACTGCGGAATCGCATTCATGACCGACTTCGCCCAACTCCACGCACAGGCTATCGGTGCGTTCAATCGCCACGATTGGCCGCACGTGCTGGCATTGGCGCCCTATCTGCTCTCGATGGCACCGAGCCACGCCGCCACCCATTACATGACGGGCGTCGCGTATTTGGAACAATGCAACCTGTCGCGCGCATTGCCACACCTCCAACGCGCCACGGAATTGGAACCCGCAAATATCGAATTTGCAGCGCGCCTGGCGCGAGCGCTCGCCAATGCCAGGCTCGGAAACGCGGCAAAGGCCGTAGCCGAACGCGTCATGGCGCTCGAACCACAGGATGCGGCCACGCTGGACCTTGTCGGCACCGTCTACGCTGAAACCGGCGCTCCCGATCAAGCCGTTCTGGCATTCCGCCGCGCAGCGACACTCGCGCCGAACCAACCCGTGTTTCGCTACAACCTGGCAACGGCTCTGATAACTATCGGGCAATTCGACGCAGCAGAACGCGAGATCGAAACCTGCCTCACGCAGAATCCGTTGTTCTGGCGCGCGCACCTGGCCATGGCACACCTGCACCGACAATCGCCAACCCGTCAGCATCTGGCACGGCTGCAAACGCTGCTGGAGCAGCATGATGATGACCGCGACGCACGCCTGTGCCTGAACCTTGCGCTGGCCAAGGGACATGAGGACCTCGGGGATTACCCGCAGGCCTTCAGGCACCTTGCGCAGGGCAAGCAAGCCGCCAAGGAAATGATCGATTACTCGAGCGCGCAAGACGAGGCAATCTTCGCCGCGCTGTTACGCACCTTTCCGGATGTGCAGGCACCCGGCAGTGGCTCTCCCAGTACAGAGCCGATCTTCGTGTTCGGCATGCCTCGCAGTGGCACCACTCTGGTGGAGCGCATCCTCACCAGTCATCCGGACGTGCATGGAGCGGGAGAGCTGCAGAACTTTGGCATGACGGTTGGACGTGCCTGGAACAGCCCAACACCATTCTGGCTTGACCCTGCCCCCTCCGCCCGAGTGCGCAACATTGACTGGCCACGTCTCGGCACAAACTACCTCGCCAGTACGCGACCCGACACCGGCCATACGCCACACTTCGTCGACAAGTTTCCGTTCAACTTCCTCTACGCCGGATTCATCGCCCGCGCGTTGCCGAACGCAAAAATGATCTGCTTGCGGCGTCACCCAATGGATACCTGCCTGGGTAATTTCCGTCAGATGTTCGGAGAGAAGCTGCCTTACTACCATTTTTCCTTCGACCTGCTTGATATCGGTCGTTATTACATCTTGTTCGACCGCCTGATGGCGCATTGGCGCAAGGTGCTTCCTGGGCGCATTCTGGAAGTGGACTACGAATCATTGGTCGCCACCCCGGAGTCCACCATTCGCCAGTTGCTTGCGCACTGCAATCTCCCATGGCACGACGACTGTCTGCACTTCGAGCACAACCCGGCACCGGTGATAACCGCCAGCGCGCTGCAGGTGCGCAAGCCAATGTTCCACTCCTCGGTCGGCCGCTGGAAGCGCTATGCCTCCGAGCTGGAAGGGCTGCGCAGCCTGCTGCATGACGCGGGCATCGACACCATCGATTGAACAACCCGCTGTATTGAGTTGAAACGCGGTACCGTTATCCGTCATCCACTCACATCACACAACCATGACCGACTCCTCTGCGCTATTCCTCGAACTCACTCGCGCCTTCAATCAGCGAGCATGGTCAAAGGCGCAGGCTCTGGCTGAGCGGTTGTTGCCGCTGGCGCCGCAACATGCCACCACGCACTACATCGCGGGCGTGGCCGCGCTCGAATTGCAGCAGATGCCACAAGCGCTCACCCACCTGCATGTCGCCGCCGAACTCGCCCCTGCGCGAGGTGACTTTGTCACCCAGTTTGCCAAGGCGCTGTCCCTGGTCAAGATGACGCGCGAGGCACGCGAGGCGGCCGACAAGGCCATGGCACTGAATCCGGGTGACCCCATCACACTGGACACACTGGGCGTGGTCTACACGCAAACGCACGATCATGACAAGGCGGCCGAAGCATTTCGCCGCGCAGCTGCGCTGAAGCCAGCGCACGCACCGTACCGCTTCAATCTCGCCACTGCACTGATCGCCACAGGTGCGATCAACGATGCCGAAACCGAATTGGAAGCCTGCATCCATATCGATCCATGCTGGTGGAAGGCCCATCTCACCCTGGCCCAGCTGCGCCGACAGACACCAACCCTCAATCACCTCGCACGACTGCAGTCCCTGCTTTCCGGACAAGACGACAATCTCGATGCGCAGACCTGGCTGCACATGGCGCTGGCCAAGGAGTGCGAGGACTGCGCCGATTACCCCGCTGCATTCGAGCATTACACCCGCGGCAAGACCGCAGCTGGCGCGGGCCGCGGCTACGACATCGCGCAGGATGAGGCGCTGTTCGCCGCCATCGCAGCGACATTTCCGGTGCCACAAGCTGCCACGACAGGCTGCCTGTCAGACGAGCCGATCTTCGTGATCGGCATGCCGCGCAGTGGCACCACACTGGTGGAACGTATCATCAGCAGCCATCCGGACGTCCATTCCGCTGGTGAGCTGATGCACTTCGGCCTGGCACTGAAGCGTTCCTCCGGCAGCAGTACGCCGCTGGTGATCGACCCGGATACCATCGCCCGCGCGCAAACGCCGGACTGGGGCCGCCTTGGCGCCGACTATCTGGCCAGTACCCGCCCCGCTACTGGCCATACGCCACGCTTCATCGACAAGCTGCCGCACAATTTTCTCTACGTTGGCTGGATTGCTCACGCTCTGCCAAACGCAAAGATCATCTGCCTGCGCCGCGACCCGCTGGATACCTGCCTCAGTAATTTCCGCCAACTGTTCGCGGCACAATCACCGTATTACAGCTACTCCTTCGACCTGCTCGATACCGGACGCTACTATGCGCTGTTCGATCGACTGATGGCACACTGGCAGCGCGCATTCCCCGACCGGATACTTGAAGTGCAGTATGAAAAGCTGGTCGACTCACAGGAGGCCCGCACGCGCGATTTGCTCGCGTTCTGCGGGCTGTCCTGGCATGACGACTGTCTGCATTTCGAGCACAACGCCGCGCCGGTGAACACCGCCAGCGCCGTGCAGGTACGCGCTCCCGTGTATCGCAGTGCATTGCAGCGCTGGCGGAAGTACGAGCCACAGCTGGCCGGCCTCAAGCAGGTGCTGACCGATGCAGGCATTGCGATCGACGCCTGACATTCCGTCGTCGCACAAACGAAAGCGGCCCCGCACGCGGGGCCGCTTTTTTTGATTTACGCAAAGAACGCGACGATCAGCCGCCCTTTCCGAACTTGTAGTTCGCCTCCAGATAAATCGCACGACCGAACACGTCGTAATTGTCGGTGTTGTACGGCGTCCCTGTGGTTCCGGGATAGCTGTGATCCACTGGCGGCATCTTGTCGAACAAGTTGTTCACCAGCAGCGACAGACCAAGGTTCTCCATCGGGTTGTAGGTCACGCTGGCATTCCACTTGACCCACGGAGCCAGCTTGCCGGTACCCGGCTTGGTGTAACTATCCAGTTGCGAGGCCAGATAGTTTGGCGTGCTGCCATAACGGTTCACGTACAGTGTGGTGCTCCACTTGTCCTTCATCCAAGTAAGTGACGCATTGCCCTTGGTCTTGAAGTCCGTGCTGTAGCCCGGATGACGCAACTCATCGACCGGCTTGTCCTGCGGATAATCCTGATAGGTATGCTTCAATTCGTCCGAGTACGAAGCATTCAGCGTCAAGTTGCCAAAACGACCAATGTCGAAGATGTAAGCGAAATGCGCCGTGATGGCATTGACCTGCTCCTTGCTCACGTTCACCTTCGGCGTGGTGATGTTCGTGATCTGGCCAAGCAAGCCGCCACTGCCCGGACCTCGCGTGATCAGGCTAAACGCCGTCGTGCACTTCGTCGACGTGGGGTCATAAGTGCCGATATCGCACAGGTACTCATCGTTCGACAGACCGTCCGAGCTCAACTGGTTGACTTCGTTACTGATATCCCAATGCAAGTAATCGACGCTGACCGACATGCGCTCAAGCGGCGCCCACACCACGCCATAACTCCACACCTTGGCAGTGATCGGCTTCAACGCCGGATTGCCATAAGTGGTACCGCTGAATTGCTCACCGTTGAACGGTGCCGGACACTTCGATGCATTGGCGCCACTGAAGCCCAACCTGCCGCAATTCAGATAGTCAAACACGGAGTTGTAGTATCCGCTGGGGCGCTGGTACTCATCGGACAGCGTAGGCACCTTGAACGCGGTGCCGTAGCGACCACGCAGTAGCAACGAATCAAACGGGCGGTATTCGATGCCCAGATTGTAGGTGCCGTGACTGACATCCTTGCCGGATACCTTGTAGCTGTCGTAGCGACCGGAAACATCCATCGTGACCTGCTTGAGCAGCGGCAGCCTGACTTCGGTAGTCGCGGCGTAGCGTGAACGATGACCCGCGCCCGGAGTGGCACTGGTGCCCCACACGTACGGGGTCTGGTTACCATTGATGGTCACGGTCTGCAGCAGCCGTGAGTCGGGCGTGGAATCCCAGCCCTCGTTGCCGCCTTCCAGCACCACGGCGATGCCCGCATCGCCGCCAGGAAGGCTGAACAACGACGTATTGGTCAACTGGCCGCGGATCAGGTTATCCCAAGTCTTGGAGTATGAATCGGTATAACCCGTGAAGCTGCGGAAATCAGAGTTTGAAACCGGCTCGTAAAGTCCTGCGTAATTGGGCTCGAATACTGGATAGCCGGAATAGGTGCCCTGTTGCGGGCCCAGCACATGAGTTGAGAAGTATTTTTCCATTGGCAACGCAAATCGCTGGAAAGTGTGATCCAGCAGTTTGTCATCCGAATGGGTGAAACCGAGATCGTAATCCCAATTCGACTGGCCAAACGTACCCTTGGCACCAAAGGTCAGCATGTAGGAGTTTTCAACCTCCTTGTTCATGATGTGCTGGTAGCCACCCACCTCTTCAGGTGAAAAGGCGTGCTGGGCGAGCATGAGCCGTTGCAAGCCCGGGTCATAGTAATAACCACCACCGGCAGCGGCGGCGACAACATTGCTGCCCCAGAACATGGTGCTGCTGCCGTTGGTGAAACGCTTGTCCGAGTAGCTGTAAAGCAGATCCCCGTAAAGCTCCACGTTGTCACTGATATCAACCGTGTTGTGCGTATAGAAGCTGGCGCTGTGCTTGCCAGACTGGACCGTCCCGGCACCGGGCGTGTATTGCGAGCCACAGTAGTAGCCGCTGCCTTGGCGGTACTGCTTGCCTTCCGTGCCGCCCCACTGACTGGAGACATTGGCGCAATTGTCCGGATCCAGGAACTGATAGCCCGTACTTCCGGGAATCAGGTTATGCGGATCCGCAAAATTGTAGGCACTGGTAAACAGATAGTCGCGCGATGCCGTCGCCGGCGTAGTGCCTTGGGTGTAGAACTGCTTGGTCAGGTCGCGGTCCCGGGTCCAGATCGGTGAGGTGTTCTCAACCTGCACGCCCACCAGCGAGTTCCATGCGCCTACGCTGAAGCTGTCGGCAAAGCTGATGCGCCGATCGGCACCACCACCCCCCGTGTGCCAGCCGTAGCGAGCATCCACAACCGGTGCGTCGATATGCTTCTTGAGGACGATATTGATGACACCGGCAATGGCATCGGAGCCATACAGCGAAGATTGGCCACCCGGCAGAATGTCGATGTGATCGACCATGTCCATCGGGATGCCGCTGATGCTGTTGAAGGTGTCGCTGCCGTTATACAGGCCAGGGAAGTTGCCCATCGGGCGACCATCGATGAGATACTTTGTGAAGCCCACTGGCAATCCGAACATGCTCAATGTTTCGGCACCAGTCGTGAAAGAATTGGTGTCTTGCATGCCCTGCACGCTGCCCGTGGCGAACGAAGCCTGTTGCAGCGCTTGCGCCACCGTAGTGAAACCGCGAGCCTTCATGTCCGCCGCAGTGATCGTGATGATCGGTGTGGCCGTCTCGACCTGTGTCTGCGGGATCAGCGAGCCCGTCACCGTGATCGTTTGCAGCTTCTTGGCCTTGTTGGCGTCGACCTGCTGCGCAGACGCCGCATCCTGTTGCGAGCCGGTCGCCGCTTGAGCAGAAAGATCTCCTGCGTATGCCGACGAGTAACCGAACGCCAAGGCCGCCACGACGGCAACCGCAAGTTTGGATTTCAACATATTGTTCCCCTACCCTGAATTTACTGTATCCAAATTGGCGCGCCCCCCGGCGACCCACTCCCGCCAACATCTATTCGAGTCGAGCACCCACCTCTGCGGATATGACGTTGACCCGATCCCTGGCAGGAGATCTGTTACTTCCTGCCCCTCGGCGATTTAACACGTTCGTCACCAAATCCGCAATCTAAAGCATGTCGATATTACAAGCTTGGAATCAAATCGAATTAATTTACGATTTCCGTAAATTAATTCGATTTGAAGTTAATTCACGCCTCCCTCGCGGCTAGCAGCCATACGCGACAACCTGAAACTATCGTGCCAGTCTGCGAGAGAAACCAAGTCATGGCCGTCTGTGCTCGGCCACTTACCGGAACGGCCTCACGCAACAGATGCCAGCATGACCCAGTCCTCGAGATCGACCAGCACGCGGTGGCCCCTGATTGATGGTGGCGCATCCGTCTGTACGCCATGGCTGCACAGACATGCTCGCGTTCGACATGCAGAGGCCGTCTGCCAGGTAGCCAGCCAATACCTTCAGCAGTACGCGGATGTATTGCCCATCCAGCCATGCTCGCGTCTGGCCGAACGTCGCCCGGCAATCACGATATCCCTTGCATCCGCTGATCGTCGCGCGCCATTCACGTCCCGACCCAATCGACACCATAGGCCTGCACGTTGGTCGAGCACCCGAAATGCGTAGCCAAGATCATTGGGTCCCATCCACAACAAAAAAGGAGGCGACATATGTCGCCTCCTTTTCATGGTCATCGTTTCCCCGGATCAGAACTTGTAGTTCAGACGACCGAAGAACGTACGGCCATACCAGTCATACTGTGAGGCATACAGCGGCGTGTTGCCGATGGTGCTGCCTGAGGATGGCGAGATCAGGTCCGGTGCCTTGTCGAACAAGTTGCGGACACCGAACATCAGGCCCCAGTTGCCTCTTTCCCAGGTTGCCGACACGTTGTGCAGGAACTGCCAACCCGCCTTGATATCGCGCGTGGCATCGTCGTAACCCGAGTAGGTGAAGTTGCGGGTGTAGTCGTTCTGGGTGCTGCTGACGTAACGACCCTGCCAGGCATAGGTCCAGTCACCGCGCTTCAAACTGAGATCGGCAACGCCCACCGTCTTGGGACGACCGATATAGCCCACCTGATTCTCCTTGGTGAAACCACTGGCCTCTGCGCTGCTGAACAGCAGCGTGGTGTCTTCGATGGTGTACGTCACCTGCGCATCGGCCGACAACTTGCCAAACGAAAAATCATTGTCGTAGTTGATCTGCAGGTCGTAACCACGGGTACGCTCGCGGTTGATGTTGATGTACGAACCGTAGACATCCGTGATCATGTAGGGGTTGCCCGGGTCATTACCCGGTTTGCGCCTGATCTGATCGCAGAAGGCATTCGGGTACGTCGCGCTTCCATAGCAACCGGCAATCACGTCACCTGCACTGAGGTTGGTGATCTCGCCATGCACGTTATAGTCGAAGTAATCCACCGCCACGTTGAGGTTGGCGAAGCTCGGCGTCCAGACAAAACCCAAACTCTTGGCCCTGGAAGTTTCAGGCATCAAGTGACCCTTGCCGCCACCGGAATGAATCAGGGCCGAGGACCCGGCACCATTGTAATCGGCGGGAATGCCTGCTGCCGCGCAATTGGTGCGAATGCGATCATTCGTGCTGTCTCCCCACAGGATGCATGGGTCGATCGTCGTCTGCGCCTGGAACCCGGTCTGGTCGCCAAGGTATAGCTCATACAGGCCGGGTGCACGATACGAGGTGCCGATCGTGCCGCGAATACGGAACGTGGGCGTGATCTGCCAATTGAGCCCGGCCTTCCAGACTTGGTCGTGGCCATCCACGGTGCCGTATTTGAACACGCGACCGGACACATCTGCCGTCAGCGATTCAATGGCCGGGATTCCCTTGAGCAACGGCACGCTGATCTCGGCGAAGGCTTCCTTGACGTTGTCGGTACCGTAGGTCCGGTTCGCCGACGTATAGCCCCATTGCATCTTGTCCAGCGCGAGCTGACTGGGCTGGTCATCGATCTTGTAGTGGCGGTATTCGACACCGAACGCAGAGGCGACGTCGCCCGCAGGCAGCGTGAACAGGTTGCCGGTAGCGATGGCGTTGACGGTAGCCTGCGTGTACACCGTGTTGCCGGTGTCCAACACGCCGATGGTGTTGACCAGCTCCTTCATGCGCGCCCCGCTCAGGAAGCCCGGGTCGAAGTAGTTGACCAGGGCGTCACCGGAACCGTCGAGACTGAGGTCACCGGTCTTCGAGGTATCGATATCCAGGTGACGGTAATCACCGTCGGAACGGCTATAACCGGCGTTGACTTCCCAACCCCAGCTGTCGGTAGAGGTGAACAGACCTTCGAGCTTGGTCGTGCCGTAAATGTAGTTCACCGACTCCGTGCCGTTGTCAGGGAACGGCATGATGGGCTCATACACATTCGACAGATCGGGCGCCATCGGACCATCGGAAACGAGCGGGAAGAACTGGCGATAGGAATGGGTCTTGCTGGTGCGGTGATTGACCAACCACTGCGTCTTCCAGTTCACGCTGCCGAAGCTGAAATCGGTAGCCAGGTAGGCGCTGACGCGTTGACGCGCGCTGATGGCATCACTGTCGCCGTAAAACGGATAGTTCAGCACATCCTCGTAATAAGCCTTGCCGCCATTCGCATAGGACGGCGTGGGATACGGACGCGGGTGGTAACCCGGGAACGGCCCGATCGTGCTGCCATCCTTGGAGGGTACGTAACGGACTCGGGAATTGACGTACTTGATGATCGTGTTTGCGTACAGATTGTTGCACCCGGCCAGGCCAGACCCTTCCAGAATGGAGTGGTCTGCGCGGTCGATGCGCTGTCCGTCCTTGCCCCAGACGCGGTCCTGGTTGCAGTTGAGGAAGTCGCGGTCGCCCACTTGCAGTGCCTTGAGCTTGTCAAACTGCACGGCGGCGACGATGCTGCCGTTGCTGAAGTTCCAGCCATCGCCAAACGAGAACGTGTACTGCTCGCCGCCGCCATGTTCCGGCACGCTGGCGGCAAGGGAAAGTTCCGGGCGGTCCATGCTCTTCTTGGTAATCAGGTTGACTGCGCCGGCCAGCGCATCCGAGCCGTAGATTGAAGAGGAGCCATCCTTGACGATTTCGATACGCGAAAGGATGACCTGTGGAATCACGTTGAGGTCGAATGCTCCCACCTGGCCACGAGTTCCGGCAGGGCCGGGACGCTGACCATCAAGCAGTACCAGCGTGCGATTGGCGCCCAGGCCGCGCAGGTTGACCGTCTGCACGCCGGTGCCGCCTTCCACGACGTAGCCACCGAACTGGCCATTGATCTGCGTGGAGCCAGCCGCCGCTGTGGTGGTCTGCAGGATGCTTGCGGTGTCGAATTGACCGGCAGCAAGACTGGTCTTGATTTCGATCACCTGCACCGGCGAGGTCGTCTCGTATTCCGGGCGCTTCAGCAGCGAACCGGTGACGGTAACCGTCTCCAGGCTCTTGGCCTTGGCATTTTCCTTGGTGTTGTCGCTATTGCTGCTCGACTGACTGGTCGCCGCCGTGGACGACTGCTCCTGCGCGAAAGCAGGCATGACCTGAAGCGCCGCCACGACAGCGATGGCCAGCGGCAGGCGGCGAAGCCCGCGTTGCACGTACTTGTTCATGGATCTCTCCCTCCCCAAATGATGCGCAAGAAATTACGCATTCGTTACACAAACGTTCAGCGAATGTAGCCACATTGTGACTTGAAACGCAATATCACACGATTTACGCAGAAATATTCTTACAAGCCACCGGGGCCGCAATCATTTGCGAGATAGTCGGCGATCAGCTTCAGCGTTTCGCGCTGTTGTCGTGGGTACCACGGCATGCTGTGGGGCATGTCGGCTATCACGTGGTACTGCGCAGGGACCGTACCCTTGACGGCCTTGTAGAAATCGCGCGGATGGAATGGCGGCACGCGCACGTCGCGATCGCCGCCGAACAGCATGATCGGCAGGTGCGCCTTGGCCGTGTTCTGCATGGGATCCATGCCCTTGACCGTTCGCCCCTGCAGAATGCGTTGCAGGCGGTTGTCGCTCCAGGATGTGCCGAGCCGGCCGAGGTTGGCCACCGGCGCGCCGGCAATTGCGCACTGGAATGGCGAAGGCGCGCGCACATCGGCAGCAATCGCGGCAAAGCCTCCGTAGGAGTAGCCGAAGATGGCGATCCGATCCTTTGCAGCAAAATGCTGCGACACCAGCCAAGCGGCCCCATCGTCCAGATCATCGGACATCTTCAGGCCCCATTGCTTGTCGCCGGCCAGCCACAGGCTGCGCCCCAGCCCTTCGGAGCCACGATATTGCGGGCGAAGCACGGCATAGCCCCGCGACACCAGCAATGGCACCCACCCGGAAACATCCCAGCCGGTATAGTCGCGAGCCCACGGCCCCCCGTGGGGCAGCACGATGGCCGGCGCCGGCGCATCACCTTGCTTCCAGCCGATCGGCAGATCCAGGATCGCGGGAATCTCGCGCCCGTCACGAGCCGTATAGGTCACCCAGCGCTCATCCAGATTCAGGCCTTTGCCCAACCATGGCCGCTGGCTCCCCAGGTTTGCGACCTTTCCGTTCCGCAGCAAATGGTAGGCGATCGGCGTACCGGGCCCTTGTGTGGTGAACAACACCGTCGAAAAGTCGTCCGTGTAGTCGGATATCGCGACTTGCTGACTTGGAAACGCCTTGCGAAACGCGGCCTGGATCGCTTTCAACGTGGGATCGACATACACGGTCTGCTGGTGCGGCCCATCCACCACGAAACCAACCACCTGGTTGAAATTGCTGCGCCGCGTGCTGAACAGCAATCCGCCGATCGAATAATCCTTGTCGGCCACTGCCGGCTCGGTGTCATACGCATGCCTTGAAGAGTCGTACAGGCGCGCCTGGATCTTGTCCGAGAACTGGTCGGTCAGGATGTAGTACTTGCCGGTCGTGTCGTCGATGCCTGCAACGTTCACTGAATGCCGATCCGAAAGCTTCGTTGTCAGTGGCGCCTGCAGCTCGAATTGTCCGGTCTTGGCATTCAGCAAGAGCACGTGCTGCTCATAATCGCCACTGATCGGGACGATCTCGGTCTTGGCCAGCACCTTGCCCGTGCGCGAATCGAACAGCGATGGCGTAGCACGCGTGCCACCCCGGAACAGCAACTCCATCTCCCGCGTTTTCAGGTTGTAGAGGTAGTAACTGGACGTCAGGCTGATTTCGCTGAGCTGGCGGATGATTACCCGATCAGGATCCAGCGGCAGCATGTTGACCAGCGACGCGGTACCACCCAATTCCAGACAGCGCTGGGTTCTCTGGCTGATGCCGAGCTTGTGCGTATCGCTGGCGAAAGCCTCGTCGAATGTCTTTTGATCGTTCCCGGTGAGGTAAGGCTTGGTCATGAAAGTGCGAGTCGCGCCGGTGACCTTGCCCTCGCCGCAGCCACCCAGCTCGCCGGTCCATTCCTGACGACCCACCGCAAGAATCTTGCCTGCCTTCAATGCGACCGCGGCAATGAATTTCATGTGGTCACCGGAAGGCGTTACCACCTTGGGTCCGGAGGACAGCGAATCCGTGTCCCAAGTGGCCAGCGCCGTCTCGTCAGGGTTCTTCGGCGAGGGAATGAGGCCTACCAGGCGCTTGCCGTCGGGACTGAGTGTTACCGACTGCAGCGCCGGCAAGCGTGCCAAGTCCTCGATTGCCACGGGCTTGGACGGCAATGCCTGGACTTGCGTCGTGGCAGCCGTCAGGACACCCGCGAGCAGGGCTCGCAAGAACGTGTGTTGCATATCGATTTTCTCCCCTTGAATTCGTGGCCCCCGCCACAGTGCTGGAACTTGCTATCGCAAATCGCAATTAATTGCGACGATAACAGAATCGAGGGCGCCAGGAAGAGTTGGCAGCAGACGGGCCCATTGCCTCGAACTACCGCAGGACAGGTGGGGACGGGATCGCATGTTTGTACGGGGTAACCGCGCAGATGCGCCCGTGAAGTCGAGGCGAGGCTTGCACCAGCCCGGCGAGCCGAGCGGTGGAGTAATGCCGCCTCAGATCAAGCGCGCTGCCTCCAACTCCCGCTTCAAATAGGCGTAGTAGATCGGTGCGGCGACCACGCCGGCCAGGCCGAAGGCGGCTTCCATCACCAGCATCGCCACCAGCAATTCCCAGGCGCGGGCGTGGATGCGGCTGCCGACGATGCGGGCGTTGAGGAAGTATTCCAGCTTGTGGATCACCACCAGGAAGACCAGCGCTGCCACGCCCACCCACAGCGACACCGACAGCGCGGCGATGGTCACCGCGGTATTGGAGATGAGGTTGCCGATCACCGGCAGCAGGCCGACCACGAAGGTCAGCGCCACCAGGGTCTTGGACAGCGGCACGTGGATGCCCAGCAGCGGCAGCACGCCGAGCAGGAACACGGCGGTGAACACGGCATTGATCAGGGCGATCTTGATCTGGGCGAACACGATGTCGTGGAACGCCTCGGCCAGTCGCCGGCAACGTTCCGCCAGCGCGTTGGCCAGCGGACCGGAACGATGCGCCGGGCGCGCATGGCTCAGCGCCACGATCGCGCCCAGCACCAGCCCGATGATGATGTGCACCAGCGCCCGCGCGGTTTCCTTGCC
>DATMTH010000073.1:0-74961 GCA_035564915.1 Rhodanobacter sp. | reverse complement strand
TGGATGGGCAAGCGGGGGTCCCGGCGGTGCCGTTTCTGGCGGCGGATATCGGCGGGACGTATGCTCGCGTGGCATTGATGCAGGCCTCGCAGGACGAGCAGCGCGAGGTCGATGTGCTTGCCTATCGCAAGTTTGCGTGTGCGGATTTCAAGGGGCTGGCGGAACTGCTGCAGGCATTCGTCGATGGCGATGCGCAGACCACGGTGCGGCATTGCGTGCTCGCATGCGCGGGGCAGGTGATAGGCGACGAGGTGTTGAACGACAACTCGGCCTGGCCTGTCCACTTGCCGCAATTGCGTCAGGCGATGGCCCTGGATGACATTGCCGTTCTCAATGATTTCGAGGCGTTGGGATACGCCTTTGGCGACCAGCCCGTCCATGATGCCCGTCTGTTGTGCGGACCAGACATGCAGGTCGACGGCCCGACCTTGATCATTGGCCCGGGAACCGGTCTCGGCGTGGCCGTGCACTTGCCCGGGTTCGAAGGTGGCCGCGTGCTGACTTCGGAAGCCGGGCAGATGGATTTCGCACCGCATTCGATTCGCGAGCGCGAGGTTCTCGCACAGCTGGCTCCGGGCGGCGGCTATGTGGCGTATGAACGCATCGTGTCGGGTCCCGGACTGCTGACCTTGTATGCAACGCTGTGCCGGTTGCAAGGAGAGACACCGAGATTTGCAACGCCTGATGCCATCAGCGTGGCCGCCGCAGCCTGCACTGATGCACGGGCGGTGGAGGCCGTGGAGATTTTTTGTGCAACGCTGGGGAGTTTTGCCGGCAGCCTGGCCCTGACCTTCATGAGCGTGGGGAGCGTTTATCTGGCGGGTGGCTTCCTGTATTCCATGTTCGGCTTGCTGGAGCGCAGCGCTTTCGAAGAGCGATTCCTGCACGGTCGCAGTGCGCGCGCGTTTTTGTCGCGGGTTCCGGTACGGGTAACGGAGCACGATCGCAAGGGCGTGCTGGGGGCGGCCACCTGGTATCTCAGGCGAGGCATGCCTGGCGAAGCGAAACCACGTCATGCCGCTGCAGAAGGGGTTCCCTCGTGAACCACGCACGACATCGATACCCCACGAATGGGGACGCCCCAGGCGATGGCTTCGCGGGCGCGCCAATGCGTACGCGAAAAATGTGCAGGGGCGGATGGCTGACGCGGATCACGCTCACGGCAAACCAGCATTACGTGGAATACGCGTTTCGCAGGGGAAACATTGATTCGGGGCGCTGGCGGCATGCCGCGCCATGGCCGGATGCATCGAGATCGACCGTGCATCGGCGCGCCACGCAACAGACATCCGCTGGATGCATGCGTTGAAGCATCACGTCCTGCCAGAGGCTCAACTGAGATCAACCAAGAGGTAACGCTCATGTCCACCGTACATCGCAAGCACCCCTTGTCATTTGCCATATCGATGTCTTTGTTCGCTGCTGTGGCGACATCAGCCATCGCATCGCCTCGCACGGAGGCCCAGGCGGACACTTCGGGGACACCTGCCACTGCGCCGCAAGACGCGTCGACGAGTACCTCCAAAGCAAAGTCCGAGGCAGGCAATGCCGGGGCAGACAAGAACGGCAAAAAGGCCGTCGACCTGGCTGCCGTGGAAGTCGTTGGCGTACGAGCGTCGCAGATGCACGCGATCCAGTTGAAACGTGCAGCTCCCAACATCCAGGACAGCATCACGGCGGAGAGCATCGGCCAGTTGCCGGACGTGACGATCACCGATGCGCTGCAGCGTGTCACCGGTGTGCAGGTCAACCGTGACGCGGGCGTGGGCACTACGGTGGATGTGCGCGGCCTGCCTGAAGTCGGCACCATGCTCAACGGCGAAGCTTTCATCACGGCCGACCAGATCGACTCGCAGCAACCGGACTTCAGCATGTTGCCCGCTACACTGTTTCGTGGGGTGGACGTCATCAAGTCACCGACCGCCAGCACGACGGACGGTGGCATCAGCGGTGCGCTCGACCTGCATACCTATCGCCCGTGGGATCTGCCCAGCGGCTTCACCTACAGCTACTCCGCCAACGGGGAACGCGGGCAGAGCAGCAGCAAGTGGGGGCCGGAAGCAAACGGCCTCATCTCGTACAACGACGGTGGCCATTGGGGGCTGCTTGTCTCAGCCGATTATTCCGACACCACGCGGTCCAACTCCAATGAGGGTCTGGATCAGTACGGCGTGGTGCTGAACGGCGAAAACGCGGCCAGTGCGGGTGGCTACAACGGCTTCCTGACACCGTGGAACGGCGCACCGATTCCTTCCCAGATCGTGCAGAACGCCGATGGCAGCGTCGATGTCAATGGCGACGGAAAGTCCGACGGCGTGTTCATGGGCAGCCAGAACATCGGCCTGTACGACACCTCCACCGAGCGCAAGCGCAAATCGGCAAATGCCTCGTTCCAGATGGACCTGGGGCGCGGCTTCACCTTCACCAGCGATTACTTCTACGCGCAGCAGAACCAGTTCGACCGCACCGCAGGCATCCAGATCAACTCCACCAACTGGCAGGGCGCGACTTACGTGCCCTTGCAGTCGCGCGACACCGGCAGTCCGGTCGCCGGTTCCTACGGCACGCCCGAGCCCGGCTGGGACGGTTCGCATCTGTACACCACCCAGGTTTACGAAAAGTGGCCGGGCGATGTCGAATCGTTCTCGCAGATCATCAGGAAAGACTCTACCGCGAAGAACTTCAATGCCCAGCTGGACTTCGACAACGGTGGTCCCTTCACGGCAAGCGTGCGCGGTATCCACGACACCGCACGCCAGTCGAACGTAGAGACCGATGTCAACATTTCCAATTCCGACGGTGGGTTGTGGTCCAACGTGCTGATGGACGGCGTCCCCGATGATGCGGTGCCGCCCGGTACCTACATCTTTCCCGACGAATTGGGTGGAAACCGCGTATTCAACGCCAATGGGCTGGCCCAGAACACAGTTCCGATCATCGCCAATCTGAGTGGCCGCAACATCACGATCAGCATGCCCCCGTCGCTTGCCAACCAGTTCGCCGATCCCAATGGCTGGACGATGAAGACGCTGGAGTCCGCCGGTGACTACGACCGCCAGGTCGCGCTCAACATACTTCGCCTTGATGGACATTACGATTTCAGCAACGGCATCCGACTCGACTTCGGCGTGCGCAACAGCATCCGTCATGCCGACAATATCGGATACACCTTGGTCACCCCCGTGTATGCCGGCATGGGCGCCAGCGACCCGAACGGTTGCCTGGTGCGTTACGTGGGCGCGGATGTTGTACTGAACAGTGGTTCGTGTACCGCGGGCAATTCGCAGGGGTATTTCCGCGCCGGCCCGATATCGGCACTGCAGATACCGAACACTCCCGGGCCCCTGGCCAGCAACTGGAAGGAATACAGCAATCTGCTCGGCTCGGGAATCACCTACTGGGCCATTGATCCGCATGCCATGGACAACCCAGAGGCGTACTGGAAGTCACTCTATCCCGATACCCAGCGGCAGGGTGAGCCGGGAACCACCTGGGCCGTGGGCATCAAGGAAACCTCGGCCTACCTGCAGGCCGACTTCGACGGCAGCATGGGCAGTATGCCGTACAGTGGCAATATCGGCTTGCGCGTGATTCGCACCGACCTGGGCATCACCCAGCGCCTGAGCGGCGATCCGGGCGCCTATGGCACGGAGCCCGCGGATGTCGGCGCCCAGATCACGCAGCGCAGCTACAAGGACTATCTGCCGTCAGCGAACTTCGCGCTGGACGTGACGGACAACCTCAAGTTTCGCGTAGCCTATTCGAAGAACATGATGCCGCTCGATCTCAGCACGTGGGGAGGTGGCCTCGAGCTCAACTATTCGCTGGTGGAAACTCCGCAGGGCCCGCTGTTTCGCGTGGCGGCGGGCAATTCGAACGGCAATCCGAACCTCGATCCGTGGCGCTCCAGGAACTACAACGCCTCGCTCGAGTACTACATCAACCCCACCAGCATGATCAGCCTGGCGCTGTTCCGCATCAACGTGCAGAGCTTCATCAAGAGCGGCAGCGTCATCGATTGCACGCTGCCCGACGAGGACGGTGTCGTCCGTGATCGCTGTGTCACGATCACCGAACCGGTGCAGGGCACCGGCAACAGCATCCACGGCGCGGAATTCGATTACCGCCAGGGCTTCACCTTCCTGCCGGGTATCCTGTCCAAGACCGGCATGGAGATCAACGCCACCTACGCGCCGAGCGACTCCGGGGAGAATGATCTGGCCGGCCACAAGATCCCGTTCCAGGACAATTCGACCAAGTCCGGCAATTTCATCCTGTGGTACCAGGACGATCGGTTCCAGGCTCGTCTTGCGTACAACTACCGTTCGCGACGAGCGGTGTCCGAGGACGTTGGCGGCATCACCGGCATGGAGATGTACGAAGCGCCGCAGAAGTACCTGGATGCGTCACTCTCTTACAAGATCGCCAAGTCTGCCGAGGTGTTCGTGGACGGCACCAATCTCACCAACGAATACCAGCGCTACTATCTGGTATGGCCCGACCAGCCGGGACACTCGAACTTTTCCGAACGCATGTTCATGGTCGGGGTTCGCGGACAGTGGTGACCCGCTCCAGTCCTCCCCGGGCCCCATTGCCGGGGAGCGTGGCTGCTCCGCCGGAGGACGGCCGTCGATCCGCACGGGGTCGGCTTGGGCGCAAGGACGCAAGCGGCCACCTTGCGACGACAAGTCAGGGATCATGAGGGCAATGCGAAAAGCGGACTAAAGATCACGACTGAGGCGGCGCGGCTCGCGCATGCGTGCCGCGCTGTGACCTGTCACATCGCGCAAACGGCTTCATCATCCACCCGATCGCATCCCACGAGGGGCAGGGCTTACATGCATAACGACGCCACACCACCCGCCCGCGGGGGCAACTTTCATCGATCGATCGGCCTTTTCACCGGCACCGCGATCAACATGACCCAGATGTGCGGCATCGGGCCGTTCATCACCATCCCGATCATGCTTGCCATCATGGGTGGGCCGCAGGCGCTGATCGGCTGGATTGCCGGGGCGATCCTGGCGGTGGCCGATGGCATGGTCTGGGCCGAACTCGGCGCAGCCATGCCAGGGTCGGGCGGAACCTACGTTTATCTTCGCGAAGCGTTTCAGTACCGCAGCGGCAAGCTGATGCCGTTCCTGTTCATCTGGACGGTGTTGCTGACGATCCCCTTGCTGATGTCGACCGGCATCATCGGGATGGTCGAATACCTGGGGTTCTTCTTTCCGAACCTGGGCTGGTGGCCGGTACATTCCATCGGCGTGGCGGCGACCGGGCTCGTTACCTTGCTGCTGTACCGCCGGATCGAATCGATCCGCGTGATCACCATCGCGTTGTGGGTGATCATGCTGCTCTCGGTGGTCGGCGTTTCGGCAGCCGGCTTTTCGGACTTCCATCCGGAATACGCGTTCACCTATCCGGCAGGTGCTTTCGGCCCGCATTTCTTCGTGGGCCTCGGCGCGGGGCTGATCCTGGGCATCTATGACTATCTGGGTTACTTCACTACCGCCTACATGGGGGACGAGCTGCAAAACCCGGGGCGTACGATGCCTGGATCCATCATCATCTCGGTCATCGTGATGATGTTCATCTACCTCATCCTCAACATCAGTGTGCTTGGCGTGGCGCCGTGGCAGGAAATCGCCCAGTCCAGGTCCGTGGCATCACTGGTGGTGGAGCGCAGCTGGGGACATCCTGCCGCGGCCGTGATCACCATCCTGATCATGGTGACGGCCTTTGCCTCGGTGTTCGCCGGTTTGCTGGGGGGCTCGCGCGTGCCGTTTCAAGCAGCGCATGAAAAGGTTTTCCTGTCCGTGTTCGGCAAGTTGCATCCCAAGCACGGTTTCCCCCATGTGGCCCTGCTCTCGATGGGCGTGGTGACTGCCATCGGAACGTTCTTCGACCTGACCGAAGTCATCAGCATGTTGCTGGCCGCGACCATCATCGTGCAGTCCATCGCGCAGATCGCTGCGCTGGTGGTGCTGCGCAAGCGCCAGCCGGATCTGCGCCGTCCATACAGGCAATGGCTGTATCCGGTGCCGTGCGTGATTGCGCTGGCGGGATGGGTCTACGTTTACGTGTCCGCGTCCGCGTCCGCGTTGATTCTGTCCGGTGTGTGGATCGTCGCCGGTCTCGTCGTGTTCGCGATCTGGGCCAGGGTCAATCGATCCTGGCCGTTCGCTCCGCTGGAAATCCGCGAAGCTTATCTCGGGAGCGATTGACGCCATGCGAACTCTGCTCAAAACCCTGTGGCTGGCGACGCTGGCGGCATCGGCCATCGCGTCGCCCTTCGCTCGCGCTGCCACCAGCTTCGCGCCAACGCGGGTCGACGATCATGCCGGTTCCATCTCAGCCGTCGCCCGTTGGCAGATGCAGTCCACCGACAAGGCGCAGCAGGGTGGTGCCAAAATCTCGTCCGCCGGCTTCTCCACCCACGGCTGGTACCCGGTGAGCGGTCGCGCCACGGTGATGGCGGGTCTGCTGGAGAACGGCACATACAAGAACGTGTTCTACAGCGACAACCTGCGTGCGGTGCAGGTGCCCGACAGCAGCGGCAATCTGTTCGTCAACCCCTGGTGGTATCGCACCGAGTTCACGCTTTCCGGAGCAGAGCGGGGGCAGCACACATTGCTGCGCACCAACGGCATGATCGCGAGTGCCGACGTGTGGGTGAATGGGCACCAGGTCGCCGATCATGCGATCGTCGCTGGTGCCTACCCCGTGCATGAGCTGGACGTGACGCCGTGGCTGCATCCGGGTACCAACATCCTTGCGCTGCGCGTGCATCCGGCCGATCCACGGAGGAGCCTGTCGATCGGGTGGGTCGACTGGAATCCGACCCCGCCGGACAACAACATGGGCCCGTGGCGGGGCGTGGACATCATCCAGACAGGTCCGGTGCAGTTGCGTTTTCCGCGGGTGATATCCAAGCTGTCGCTGCCCGATCTTTCGCGTGCGGCGCTGACCGTCAAGGTGGAGGCACGCAACCTGGATACGGTGGCCCATGAGACAACCATCACCGGTGTGGTGGCCGGCGTTCCGTTGCGGCAAGTTATCCATCTCGCCGCGGGCCAGGTGCAAACCGTGACGTTTGTGCCCGGAACCGAGCCAGGTCTCAACTTGACCCATCCGAAGGTCTGGTGGCCGATAGGCATGGGCGCGCATCCGCTGTACTCACTGAAGATGACCGCCACTGTCGCTGACATCGTTTCCGACCAGGCACAAACCGCATTCGGCATCCGCCGTATCCAGTCAAGACTAACGAAGCAGGGCTATCGCCAGTTTTCCATCAATGGAAAGCCGGTGCTCATACGTGGGGCTGGCTGGGCTCCGGACATGTTCCTGCGCGATGATCCTGCACGGATGGAAGCCGAGTTCAGCTATATCCGCAACCTCGGGCTCAATGCCATACGCAGCGAAGGCAAGCTGGAAAACGACCGCTTCTACGATCTCGCCGATCGCGACGGCATCATGATCCTGGCCGGCTGGGAGTGCTGCGACAAGTGGGAGTCGGCGGCAAAGACGGGTGGTGCGCCATGGGACGCCGCGGATGAGCAGGTGGCCCGGGCCTCGATGACCAGCGAAGCGCGTCTGCTGCGCAACCATCCGTCCGTGATCGGCTTCCTGATCGGCAGCGACAATGCACCGCCGCCGCCCATCGCCAGGATGTATGTCGATACCTTGCATGCCGAAGACTGGACCATGCCCATCATCGCGGTGGCGACCGACAAGGGCACGGCCCCGACCGGTCCTTCCGGGATGAAGATGGCTGGTCCCTATGCATGGGTTCCACCGGCGTACTGGTATGCCGACAAGGAAGGTGGCGCGTTCGGCTTCAACTCCGAAACCAGCGCCGGCGCCGATATACCGCGGATGGAAGACCTGACCCGCATGCTTTCGCCGCAGGAACTGGAAGCCTTGTGGAAGTACCCTCAGGTACGGCAGTACCACGCCTCGGCGGGCTGGTCGACGTTCGCCAGCATCGCGCCGTTCGACGCGGCGCTGGCCAAACGCTATGGCCCCCCAAAGAATCTTGCGGACTACGTCGCCAAGGCCCAGCTCGACAACTACGACAACACCCGCGCGCAGTTCGAGGCCTTCAACGCGCACAGGAATGCGGCCAACCCGGCGACCGGCGTGATCTACTGGATGCTCAACAACGCCTGGCCATCGCTGCACTGGCATCTGTACGACTACTTCATGAACCCGGCCGGTGCATACTTCGGCGCCAAGAAGGCCAACGAACCGTTGCATATCCAGTACGCGTATGACACTCGCGCAATCATGTTGGTCAACCAGACACTCATCGACCAACATGGCTTGCAGGCGAGTATCCGCGTACGCAATCTGGATGGCAGCATGCGCTACGAGCAGCACCTGCAGAACATCGAACTGGCCGGCAACCGCACCCGACAACTGCAAACGCTACCTGCGCTGAGCGGATTGTCGTCCACCTACTTCATCGAGCTGGCTCTTGCTTCAGCCGATGGCAAGTCGATCAGCCGCAACGTCTACTGGCTTGCCACCCAACCTGACAAGCTCGACTGGGCCCATTCGAACTGGTACCTCACACCGGTCACGCAGTACGCTGACCTGACGGCCTTGCAGTCGTTGTCGACGACCACATGTGAGGTGCGCGCCACACTGCGGCGCGAGGGCGACGAGAACTTCGTGGAGGTCAAGCTGACGGTGCCTGCATCGTCGAAGGCCGTGGCCCTGTTCCAGCACGTCTCGATCAGGCGACCGGCAGACGGCAAGCTCGCGCTGCCGATCCTGTGGAGTGACAATGACGTCACGCTGTGGCCCGGCGAATCACTGGTCCTGACTGCACGTTACGCAGGGCAGGGGACGACAGCGCCGGTCATCGAAGTGGGCGGATGGAACGTTCCCACCCGGAGCTTCCCTGTCGTTGTTGACGCCCCGGCGAATGCCATGCAGAAAAAGATGCATTGAACAGGGTCAGAATTTCATGAAACGCGTGACTATCAGCGACGTCGCACACGCCGCCAGGACATCGAAAAAGACCATATCGCGCGTACTCAACAACGATCCGGACGTCAACGAATCCACGCGCCAGCGCGTCCTGGCCACTGTCGCGGCGCTCAACTACCGACCACTCGCCTCGGCGCGCAGCCTGGCCAGCAACCGTTCCTTCATGATCGGCCTGCTGTATGACAACCGCTCGCCCAGCTACATCATGGAAGTGCAGGCCGGCGTGCTGGAGGCATGCGAGGCGCAGCACTACAGCATGATGGTGCAGCCGCTGGTCTCGACGGCAGCGGACTTCGTCGGCCGGGTCGAGGACATCCTCTCGCGGCACCAGCCCGACGGGTTGATCCTCACGCCACCCATCACCGATCACCCGCTGTTGCTGGATCACCTGCGCAAAAACGGCTTGCCGTTCGCCTCGATTGCGCCACGCCACCACGATAATTGCATTGGCGTGATGCTGCGCGAGCGCGAAGCTGCCGCGGCGATGGTGGAACACCTGGTATCGCTTGGCCATCGTCGCATCGCCCATATTCTTGGCGACCCCGAGCATGGCGCCGGCATCTGGCGTCTGGCCGGTTATCGCGATGGTCTCGCCCGCGCAGGGTTGAAGGAAGACCCTGCGTACATGGTCCAGGGCCGGTTTTCCTTCGAATCGGGTGTTGATGCCATGCGACAGTTGCTTGCGCTGCCGAACCGACCGACCGCCATCTTCGCGGCCGACGACGACATGGCTGTCGGTGCGATCTGGGCCGCGGCGGAGGCGGGGGTGTCGGTGCCTCGCGACATGTCCATATGCGGGTTCGACGACACGACGATCGCAACACAGGTGTGGCCACCGCTGACCACGATCCATCAGCCGGTGCGCGAAATGGGTCGACGTGCAACCCAGGAGCTGTTGCTGCGCGTGCTGAACAAGGGCGACGCGACGATGGTCGAAGTCGATTACGAAATGTGCATCCGCGCCTCGACATCGGCGCCGCCATAGTCCCGATCGCATACCATTCGACGAGCCCCCTGGCCGGGGGCGTTTCAGCGATACACCATGCCGATTCAGAGGGGAGTGCCCACATGCCTGCTGCACCAGACGTCGCAACGCCAGCGAGGAAGTTCCATTTCATTTCCGGGCTGCCGCGCTCGGGCAGTACGCTCCTGGCCGCCATCCTCAATCAGAATCCACGTTTCCGAGCCGGCATGACCAGTCCGCTTGCCGACATCATGGGGGTGATGATCGCAGAAGCCAGCAGCAAGAACGATTTCTCGTTCGACGTCTCTGACGAACAACGCGTTGCGATCCTGCGGGGTCTGGTCGAAAACTTCTACGCGGGACACGCGGACGCCGGTGTCGTGTTCGACACCAGCCGGCTGTGGTGCAGTCGAATGCAGTTGCTCGACACGTTGTTCCCAGGCGCGAAAGTCATCGCATGCGTGCGTCAATTGTCCTGGGTGCTGGACAGCATGGAACGGCTGGTGCGCAGGCAACCGGTCAGCGTCAGCAAGGTGTTCCGGTTCGACACCAATACCACGGTGTACTCGCGCATCGAGGCACTGACTGATCCGCGGGGCATGGTCGGGTTCGCGTTCCAGGCCACCAAGGATGCGTTTTATGGCCAGTATGCTCCGGGCCACTTGCTGCTTCTGACCCACGAAAGCCTTGTGCGCAATCCTTCCGCGGCCATGCGCGCGGTCTACCAGTTCATCGGCGAACCCTGGTTCGAACACGACTTCGAGCACATCGCCTACAACGCGGACGAATTCGACGCCCGGGTCGGCATGCCTGGCCTGCATACCGTACGACCGAAAGTAGAACCGATCGAGCGCACCTCCATCTTGCCGCGCGAAATCTTCGGTCGCTTCGCGAACGAATCGTTCTGGATGGATCCGAACAACAACGTCAGCCAGGTGCCCATCGTGTAGGAGGCCGCTTGTCGCTGGCAGGGTGCGGCATTTGACTGTAACGGCGTGGTATCACACATGCGGCCAAATTGCCGGCTCATCAAAGATGGTAAGCATCTGATGCAGCTGTAAAATTGCCGAAACGCCCGATAATTTTACATAATATACATTATGCGAAATTGTTGGATGAAATGCCTTCAGGTTCACAAGCTACACTAGCGGCTATTTCAACGGAGTTGAAAGCCCACATGAATGCCGCCGTTCTACTCGATCCCGCACGCCTCGATCGTCCGGATACCACGGTATTGCAACAACCCTTCCCGTTCATGGTCGCACACGGCCAATTGCCGGATGAGGCACGTGCGGATCTGGAACGGGATTTTCCCCGTTATACCAGCGCCGGTTTCTTTCCGTACGATGAAAGCGACTGCGGCCCGGCAGTGAATGCACTGATAAATGACCTGACTTCACCAGCGTTCGCCAGCGCCATCGGTCAACGGCTGGGAATCGACAACCTCGCAGAGTACCCGACCCTGGTGACCTTGTGTCGATTGCTCAACAAGCGCCACGGCACAATCCATACCGACAGCAAATCAAAAGTTGCCACTGCGCTGATCTACCTGAATGCGCAATGGCCGGACAGCAGCGACGGCTGCCTGAGGTTTTTGCACAGCATCGACAATATCGACAATATGGTCATGCCGGAGCTGACCCCGCTGTACGGTGAATTTGCCGTGTTCAAGCGCTGCGACAATTCCTTCCACGGGCATCTTCCTTACGAGGGCGAGCGCAGGGTCATCCAGGTCGCGTGGCTCACCAGCCAGCAGGAGAAACTGCGCAAGACAAAGCGTGGCAAGTTTTCCCGTGTGTTCAAGAAAATGTTCGGTCGGCTGGATACTCGACTCGGCGCGGGTCGAGATCGCAGCGCTTCACATCACGACTGAACCCGGCATTGCCTCAATGGTCCGGGTTCTGAAGACAGGGCGGACTTGCTGCGCCATCATGCAGTTGACGTTGAATCGCAATGGTGGAACCGGTGAACGAGATCGGATCAAGCGGCATGGCGATGCACTGAAGCAGAAACTTCAAAGCGGCAAGGCGATCATGTCGTCCAGTTGCCATTGTCCGGGGGGCTGGCTGGCCAGCCACGAAGCGGCCTGCAAGGCGCCTCGTGCAAAGATCGAGCGATCAGTGGCGCGATGCACCAGTTCCAGCCGCTCGCCCTGCCCGATCATCATGGCGGTGTGCTCGCCGACGATATCGCCGCCGCGCACTACGGCGAAGCCGATGCTGCCTTCGGCTCGCTCTCCAGTCTGACCTTCGCGGCTGTACACCGCCACTTTTTCCAGCGCAGTCTTGCGCGCATCGGCAGCAGCACGACCCAGTGCCAGCGCAGTACCGGAAGGTGTGTCCTGTTTGCGGCTGTGATGCGCTTCGACGATATCGATATCCCACGTCGTCAAGATTGCAGCGGCTTCGCGCAGCAGTCGCGTCAATAACATAACGCCAAGGCTGAAATTGGCAGCGCGCAAAATCGCGATGCGGCTACCGGCTTCGGCAAGTCGTGCTTCAAGCCCGGGGTCAAGGCCGGTGGTGCCGCTTACCAAGGCAATGCCCTTTGCCAGACAATGATCAAGGGTCGATGACAATGCCGCCGAACTGCTGAAATCAACAACCACGTCGATGGTCGGCGCCGCTGCCCAGTCATGGGCGTAGCGCAGGGAGTTGTCGGAGAGTGGAGCCACCAACCGGCCATCATTCCGAGACCCTGGAGCCACCTGCGCATGTACCAGCTCGAAGCGACGATCATCACTGACGATATCCAGCAAGGCGCGGCCCATGCGGCCTGATGCACCGTTGATGGCAAGACGAACAGGGGCGGTCATCAGCGGCGCACTCCAGTGGTTCGAATCAGTCGATGCTGGTGGCATGTGACCAGCACCGGGTTCATGCAGTGACTTTGGACCAGAACTTCTTCACCCCATCCACCCAGCCGTTCGCACGCGGTGTGTGCTTGCTCGCGTCGCTGCCGGTGAACGTTTCCTCCAGCGATTCCAGCAATTCGCGTTGCTGCTTGGTCAGGCGTACCGGTGTTTCCACCACCACCCGGCAGATCAGGTCGCCATGCCGACTGCTGCGCACCGACTTGACCCCGCGACCGCGCAGGCGGAACTGGGTACCGGTCTGTGTTTCCTGGGGAATGCTGACGGGCACCTCTCCGTCCAGAGTCGGCACCGGCAGTTCTGCGCCCAGCGCAGCCTGCGAAAAGCGGATCGGCAGTTCGCAGTACAGATCGTTGCCATCGCGTTGGAAGATCGCGTGCTCACGCACATGCACCTCCACGTACAGATCACCGGCCGGCGCACCGGCCGGACCGGCTTCACCCTGCCCGGTCAAGCGAATCCGGTCACCATTGTCGACACCTTCCGGAATCTGCACCGACAGCGTACGCGTTTCCTCGATGCGGCCTTCGCCATGGCATTTCTTGCATGGCTTCTCGATCGCCTGGCCGGTGCCACCGCAATGCGGACAAGCTTGCTGGATGGAGAAGATGCCGTTCTGCATGCGCACCTGGCCATGCCCCTTGCAGGTACTGCACTTGCTTACCTTGCCGTCTTCCGAACCACTGCCATTGCAATGGTGGCAGTTGACCTGGGTTGGCACTTCGATCTGGCGACTGACGCCGAATACGGCCTCTTCCAGGTCGAGTTCCATGATGTAGCGCAGGTCGGCACCACGGCGAGGTCGCCCACGACCGCCGCCGCTCCTGCCAAAGATGTCGCCGAAGATGTCGCCGAAGATGTCGCCCACATCACCGAAGCCAGCGCCACCGCGCCCGCCCATGCCTTGCTCGAACGCGGCATGGCCGTGCTGGTCGTACATGGCGCGTTTCTGGCTGTCCGACAGCACTTCGTAGGCCTCTTTGGCCTCCTTGAACTTGTCCTGCGCCGATGGATCGTCCGGACAGCGATCGGGATGATATTTCATCGCCAGTCGACGGAAGGACTTCTTCAGTTCGGCTTCGCCGACGCTGCGCTCGACGCCCAGCACTTCGTAATAGTCACGCTTGCTCATTCATGCATCCACACTGCTTGTCTCACTCCGGCATGGAATCATTTCGACTCCACCCCTGCATTCAGCACACAGCCCGCGCCGGGAAATCCCGGCGCGGGCTGATGACGATCGACCGTGCCGGTAACGGCTGCCGATCAAGGCTTACTTGTCGTCCTTGACCTCGGTGAACTCGGCATCGACCACATCGTCCGGCTGGGCCGAACCACCTGGCGCCGACTGCGCAGCATCATCAGCCGGTGCGGGGCCCTGCGCTGCAGCGTTCAAGGCCTGTGCTGCCTGCTCGAGCTTGGTCACCTTGGACTCGATCGCATCCTTGTCCTCGCCATCCTTGACCTTCTCGAGGTCGGACAATGCACCCTCGATGCTGCTGAGCTGATCGGCCGGGATCTTGCCGCCATGCTCTTTCAAGGCATTGCGGGTAGCGTGCACCAGCTGATCGGCCTTGTTGCGGGTGGCCACCAGTTCGTGGAATTTCCGGTCTTCTTCCTTGTTGGCCTCGGCATCGGCAACCATGCGCTGGATCTCGTCATCGGACAGGCCGGAACCTGCCTTGATCTCGATCTTCTGCTCCTTGCCGGTTTTCTTGTCCTTGGCCGACACGTGCAGGATGCCGTTGGCATCGATGTCGAAGGTCACCTCGATCTGCGGCATGCCGCGCGGCGCGGGATCGATACCCTGCAGGTCGAACTTGCCCAGCGACTTGTTGGTGCTGGCGCGCTCGCGCTCGCCCTGCAGCACATGCACGGTCACCGCGGTCTGGTTGTCGTCAGCGGTGGAGAAGGTCTGCGAGGCCTTGGTCGGCACCGTGGTGTTCTTCTCGATCAGTTTGGTCATCACGCCGCCCATCGTCTCGATGCCGAGCGACAGCGGGGTCACGTCCAGCAGCAGCACGTCCTTGACCGAACCGCCGAGCACGCCGCCCTGGATCGCTGCACCGACGGCAACGGCCTCATCCGGGTTGACGTCCTTGCGCGGATCCTTGCCGAAGAAGTCCTTCACCGACTCCTGCACCTTGGGCATGCGGGTCTGGCCGCCCACCAGGATCACGTCGTCGATGTCGGACACGCGCAGGCCAGCATCATTCAATGCAGTGCGGCACGGCTCGATGGTGCGCTTGACCAGCTCTTCCACCAGCGACTCCAGCTTGGCGCGGGTCAGCTTGATGTTGAGATGCTTCGGGCCGGAGGCATCGGCCGTCACGTACGGCAGGTTGACGTCGGTCTGATGGTTGGACGACAGCTCGATCTTGGCACGCTCGGCGGCGTCCTTCAGGCGCTGCAGGGCGAGCGGATCCTTGCGCAGGTCGATGCCCTGCTCCTTCTGGAACTCCTCGACCAGGTAGTCGATCACGCGCATGTCGAAGTCTTCGCCACCGAGGAAGGTGTCGCCATTGGTCGCCAGCACCTCGAACTGCTTCTCGCCGTCGACTTCGGCGATCTCGATGATCGACACGTCGAAGGTGCCGCCGCCCAGGTCGTACACGGCGATCTTGCGGTCGCCGCCCTTCTTGTCCATGCCATAGGCCAGCGCGGCCGCGGTCGGCTCGTTGATGATGCGCTTGACGTCAAGGCCGGCGATCCGGCCGGCATCCTTGGTCGCCTGGCGCTGGCTGTCGTTGAAATAGGCGGGCACCGTGATGACGGCTTCGGTGATCGACTCGCCGAGGTAGTCTTCGGCGGTCTTCTTCATCTTCATCAAGACCTTGGCAGCGATCTCCTGTGGCGCCATCTTCTTGCCATCGGATGTCTGCACCCAGGCATCGCCATTGTCATGCGCGACAATGGCGTACGGGACGATATTGATGTCCTTTTGCACTTCGGCATCGCTGAACTTGCGACCGATCAGCCGCTTCACCGCGTAAAAGGTGTTTTTCGGGTTGGTCACGCTCTGGCGCTTGGCCGAGGCGCCCACCAGCACTTCACCATCCTTGTTGAAGGCGACGATGGACGGCGTGGTGCGATCGCCTTCCGAGTTCTCGATGACCTTGGTCGTGCTGCCGTCCATCACGGACACACAGGAATTGGTGGTGCCCAGGTCAATGCCGATGATCTTGCCCATGTTCATGCTCCAGTAAATTTTTGTGGCCCCTCGGCCGCGATGATTTTCAGATGGGGGTCGGTGCCGGCGATTCAATGCCAGCAAGGCCCATACCGCTTTTTCATGTCCGCCGGCGCGTCATTCGATTCAGCGCCCGGACGGCGTATTCAGTCCCTGGCCACCGCGACCAGGGCTGGTCGCAGCAGGCGATCGTTCAGCACATAGCCTTTCTGCAGCACGCTGACCACCGTCCCGGCGGCCTGACCGGGCGCATCGACCATGCTGACGGCATGGTGGCGCTCCGGGTCCAGCGGCTGACCCAGCGGATCAACCTGTGCCATGCCATGGTTTTCGGCCACCTTCAGCAACGCCTTCAGGGTCAGGTTGATGCCTTCGCGCATCGAGGCAAGGTCGCCCCCTTCGACGGCGAGGCCACTTTCCAGGCCGTCATAGACCGGCAACAGCTCGTTCAACAATTTTTCATTGGCAAAGCGACGGGCCTGCTCGAGATCGCGATGCAGACGCCGGCGCTGGTTTTCCAGTTCGGCGTGCTCGCGCAGAACGGTTTCGCGCAATTCGGCGTTGCTGGCCTCGAGTTCGGCCACGCGCGCCTGCAACTGCGATAGTTCGTCCGTCATCGACTCATCCGTAAAGCCTTGGTCAGGCGCCTCACCGTGCGGCTGAGGATCGTTGTTTTGCATGCATCACTCCAAACGAAAGTCCACGACTGACACGAAGTCAGCCCTCTGATTCTACGGAAACCCCGTCTCCCGTGCCGGTTATAGGGTCGTCGCGGCCCGATTCAAGGCATCGCTGAGCAATCCGGCCGTGGCCTGTACCACCGGAATCACGCGCTCGTAGGCCATTCGGGTCGGGCCGATCACACCCACGGCTCCCAACATCCTGCCCTGTACGCCATAGCTGGCGGTGACCACGCTGCAGCCATCCAGCGCACTGAAACCGGACTCCTCACCAATGAACAGGCGTACGCCGGGAGCCTTGGCGCAGACTTCCATCAGTTGCAGCAATTCGTTCTTCTGCTGGAAGGCATCGAACAGCTCGCGCAGGCGTTGCAAGTCGGCCAGCTCGGAATACGCCATCAGATTGGTCTGTCCACTGACCAGCACATCGTTGCCGCCAGCCTGCGGGGCGAATGAGGCGGTAGCCAATTCCATCGTGCTGGCCAGCAACCGATTCAGTTCACTGCCGGTCTCGCGCAACTCGGCCAGCAGATGCTGGCGGATATCGTCCACGCGCAGTCCGGCGAAATGGCTGTTGAGGTAGTTCGCTGCCTGTTCCAGCTCTCGAGTTTGCAGTGGTTTGGCCAGCTGCACGATCCGGTTCTGCACCTGGTTGTCGGTGAATACCAGAATGACCAGTACCCGCGCATCGGGCAGCGACACGAAATCGATGTGGCGCAGCGGAAAATCGACCTGACGCGGCACGGTCACCACACCGGCAAAACGGGTCATGGCCGAGAGCAGTGTCGAGACATTGCCCAGCAGGTCCAGCGTGGTGGTCGGGGTCGGTGGCAGTTCATTCTGCAACCGGGCCATCTCGGCGCGCGGCAGTGGCTGCAACTCGATCAGGCTGTCGACAAACAGGCGCAGTCCGCGCGGCGTGGGTACACGGCCTGCCGAAGTATGTGGCGAAGCCACCAGACCGGCATCCTCCAGATCAGCCATGATGTTGCGAATCGTCGCCGGGCTCACGTCCAGGCCGGACGAACGCGACAACGTGCGCGACCCCACCGGTTCGCCGTCGATCAGGTACTGGGAGATCAACGTGCGCAACAAGCGTCGCGTGCGTGCATCGAGGTCATGGCCGTGGGGGTTGATCATGCTTCAGTAGCAATCCTTGAGACACGACAGAGATAAGGTCTGCGCGCACCGCTTGCAAGTAGACGCGATGTTCCGCCCGAACCGGCTCCCGCTACAATTCCCCGACCCAACCTTTTGCACGCCCATGCTCACTTCGCTACATGTCCGTCATTTTGCCGTGGTCGAGGCCGCCGAGATAGTGTTCGGCAAGGGTCTGACCGTGGTCAGTGGAGAAACAGGCGCCGGCAAGTCGCTGCTGGTCGACGCTTTGATGCTGCTGGCAGGCGCTCGCGCCGACAGCGGCATGGTACGCGCAGGCAGCGATCGCGCCGAACTGATCGCCGAGTTCGACCTGGCAGGGTTGCCGGAGGCCAGCCAGTGGCTGCAGCGCGAGGAACTGGACGAGGCTGGCGATTGCCAGTTGCGACGGGTCATTCGTGCCGAAGGCAGCTCCAAGGCGTGGATCAATGGCCGTCCGGCAAATGCCCGCCAGCTTGGCGAACTGGCTTCCCTGCTGGTCGAAATCCATGGGCAGCACGAGCACCAGGCCCTGCTCTCGCGCGGCCATCAAATGAGCCTGCTCGATGCCTATGCAAGGCTCGATCAGGAACAGGCGGTTGTTCGTGACACGGCGCTGAGCTGGCGCGAACTGGGTGCCCGCATGCACCAGCTGAGTGGTGGCGACGACCGCGAGCATCGCATCGAACTGCTGCGCCATGAACTCGATGAACTGGAGAAGTGGGCTCTGCCCGCCAGCGAACTGGCCGAACTCGAAGCCAGCCACAAACGCCTGGCCAATGCCGGCCGCCTGGCAGAAGGCAGTGCGAGCGTGGTCGACTTGCTCGATGGCGAACATGAATTTGCCGTACGCCGTGCCCTGGGCCGGGCGCATGCCGAACTGGGCAAGCTGGCCCTGCTCGATGACCGCCTGGTGCCGACCCTGGAGTTGCTCGACAACGCGGCCATCGGGCTGGACGAAGCGTCCGGCGCGCTGAACCACTATGCGCAGGATGTCGAACTCGATCCCGAGCGTTTCAATGAAACGGAAAATCATTTGGCCCAATTGCACGAACTGTCGCGCCGTCATCGCCTGCTGGTGGTCGAACTGCATGATCGGCTGGTGCCCCTGCGCAGCGAGCTGGCCGAGCTGGAAAACGCCGGAACCACGCTCGCTCAACTGGAGTCGCAACGCCAGCGATTGCTGAACGATTACGACGTGGCGGCGAAAGCGCTGACTGCCGCTCGCACCACGGCCGCCAGCCGGCTTGGCAACGAAGTCAGTGCATTGATGGCCGAGCTTGGCATGCCCGGCGGGCAATTGCGGATCGAGCTGGAGCCCGCCATCGGCGACGCCCCCGATCCGCTGGGACGCGAGCGCTGCGAACTGCTGGTCAGCGCCAATCCCGGCCAACCCCTGCGGCCGCTGCGCAAGGTCGCTTCCGGTGGCGAGTTGGCGCGCATCAGCCTTGCCATCGAGGTGGCCACGCTGGGCATGGATACCGTCGGCAGCATGATTTTCGACGAAGTCGACAGCGGCATTGGCGGGGCGGTAGCCGAGGTGGTCGGGCAGAAACTGCGCTCACTCGGTACGCAACGTCAGGTGTTGTGCGTTACCCATCTGCCCCAGGTTGCTGCGCAAGGCCATGCCCATTTGCGTGTAAGCAAACATAATGAAGGTGGTTCCACCCATACGATGGTCGAACCGCTGGATGCGTCCGGTCGCCGCGAAGAGCTTGCGCGCATGCTCGGTGGCGTCGAGATCACCCGTGAAACGAGGGCGCACGCCAAACAGATGCTCGAACGAGCCCAGCAGAGTGCCTGAATCCGAACCGCATCGGCTCAGATGAACGACTGCAGCAGCCCCCGCTCGCTCGCCATCCGGTACAGATCCAGTTCCGAACCTGCACCGAGCTTGCCCATCAAGCTGGCACGATGAATGTAGACGGTCTTCGGGCCGATCCCCAATTCGGCCGCCACCTGCTTTGGCGCACGGCCACCAGCGAGCAGCAGGAAGACCTCGCGTTCGCGTGCCGTCAGACGATTGATCGGATCCAGTGCCTCGTTCGGCTGCTCGGCTCGACGCTGGCGCAAATCCGAACTGAGGAAGCATTCGCCGCGCATGACCGCACGCAAGCCTGCAACCAGCTCCTCCGGTGCCACGCCCTTGGTCACATAGCCACTGGCACCACGGCGCAATGCTTCCGATACATAGGGCTCACCATCATGCATGCTCAACACCACGATGCGGGTTTGCGCGCAGACACTGAGCAGGTGCTCGATCAACGGCAACCCGCTGCCATCGGGCAGGGACAGATCCAGGGCGACCAGATCGGGGCGCCAGTGCGCGACTGCCTCAACGGCATCGTCGGCGCTGCGGCATTCGGCGACCACATCGAGATCTGGCTCCATCTCGATCAATCGCTTGAAGCCTTCGCGAACGATGGCATGATCATCGACAAGAACAATGCTGTACATCCCCCTACTTTGACACATTGCCAGACGCTGCAGAGAGATTCGTTGCCAGTCGCATGTACATGACGCGGCACACGAACACCTGGACAAGGAAACGGACAACTGCCATGCGACGATCTCCTGACACGTATTCAAGCGCATGAAATCTCTGCATTTACCCGAATCCGGCCCTCTTCTGGCTACTGGCTATCTGTTGCTGTGGTTGCTGCTGTGGCCCACGGTGCAGTCGTTCTGGATGCTGCCTTACGGCTTGCGCTTCGGGGCCCTGCTGCTCACCCCGATGCGCTACTGGGGCTGGCTGATCGGTGCCGAGCTTGTAGCCAGCACCGGCATCGACCTGATGCAGGGCATGCCGCTGGGCTGGGGAGGCTTCATTCTGGCCAAACTGCCGGAGCCGCTGGTCATGGCGGCATGTCTGTGGCTGCTCAAGCGCCTGCACTTGCACGCCAGTCTGCACAGCCCCCAGGAAGTGACGCGGATGCTGCTGTCGGTGCTCGTGGTCGTGATCGCAACGACCGCCGTGGACGCGGCACTCCTTACTCTCCTGCATGCCCCTGGGTCACCCGAGTTGATGCTCCGCGTCGTGGGCGAGGAGCTCCTCAGCCACTACCTGGCCATCCTGCTGGTCGTGCCACTGATGATCATGGCCCTGCGCACCTGGATCGAGGCACAGGCCATGGTGCGTTTGCTCATGGACGGCTTGCTGGTGATGCTGCCGTCAATGGCAATCCTGCTGTTGTTGTCCGAACAGGCTGCACCCCAGCCACAGTTCGCGCGGGTGCTGTCGTTGGCGCCCGTACTGTTTTTCGCGTTCCGACACGGTTGGCGCGGCGCCAGCCTGGCCATGCTGATCACCAGCCTGGGCATGACCCTGGTCGACCAGCATCTCGGTCACACACCCTCGACCGCAGCGGCCTATCTGTTTCTGGCCGTCGCCGGCACCGGTGCACTGATGCTTGGTTCGGCCACCGATGCCTTGCGGCGCAGCAGTGAGCGGGTTGCCGAGCAGAATGTCTATCTGGGCGCCGTCAATCGCCGGCTCGACCACCTTGCCCATCAATTGCGCGACGCTGCCCGTGGCAACCTGCAGGCGGACGAAAACCAGCGTCGCCACCTGGCCGCCGAACTGCATGACGAACTGGGTCAGAACATCACCGCCATCCAGACCCATGTGAAGCTTGCGCAAGCCCGGCTGCGGCTGGCTGGCATGGAGGACATGAGCACATCGATCAACACCATTCTCGGCCACATGCGCCGCGCCCTGCATCGCCTGCTGGATGACTTGCGACCGGCCGTTCTCGATGAATTCGGTTTGCTGCGTGCGCTTGACGAAGGTCCGATCAGGGATCTGCTGAACACGGCCGGGATGCGTTATCACACCGAATTGCGGGGCAACCCTCGCCTGCTTGATGACGACACCCGCACTGCGATCTATCGACTGGTCCAGGAGAGCGCCACCAACACGGTCAAGCATGCCCACGCCAGTGAGTTCAGGTTGCGTCTGCGCATCGGTGTAAGACAGGGCACCGCGCTGGCAGTGCTTGATTTGCGCGATGACGGAACCGGCTTGCCCAGCCGATTGCCCCGTGGTGGCCGCGGCCTGCAGGGCATGCGCGACCGGGTGACCTCGCTCGGTGGCCAATTCCGCCTGCGCCCCGACCATGCCGGCGTCCATTTGCGTATTTTGCTGCGCAGCAACACGAGGGCCGACGAACCAAGCCCCTCGGACTAGGAATTTTTCCGATACCGCAAACGTGAAAACCTCGTTACGATCAGTTCATTGATGTGGGGGAGCCACCATCGAGAGATGGTGGATCAGGGTAGCCGTGGGGACGGCAGCCCTGAAACAACGGCAGGATGCCGTTTCGCCGCTACCAAGTGGCGATCACGGATAAGTGTGATATTTCACACTTGTCCCGATCGACAAGGCAGCGGAGCAGCCGCGGGTGGACAGGAGTCCGCCTCGCGGCTTTTTTTTGGGCGAAGGAGAGTCTGCCGACCCGGACGAAAGCGGCGGCTCAGCCCTTGCGGCTGCGAGAGACCGGTCGTACATACAACACCAGACTATGGTCCTCGATCACATAGCCATGCCGTGCCGCAATCTCATGCTGCAGGCGTTCGATCTCCTCGCTCACGAACTCGATCACTTTTCCGCTGTCCACATCAATCATGTGGTCGTGGTGTTTGCCGCGATCGAGTTCATAGACTGCCTGGCCACCCTCGAAGTTATGCTTGACGATGATGCCCGCCGCCTCGAACTGGGTCAGCACGCGATACACCGTCGCCAGGCCGATGTCTTCCTGGTGGGCAAGCAGGTTCTTGTAGACGTCTTCGGCGGTCAGGTGCACCCCACCCTCCTCGTCGAATATCTGCAGGATACGCATGCGTGGATGGGTCACCTTGAGGCCAACCCGCCGCAATTCACTGGTTTCCTGTTCCATCTCACACTCTCCGCACACGGCGATTCCAAGCCGGTAGTGTATCATCCGACACCTTTACGATTCGGGATGCAACACGCATGCAAAAGCTGATCACCCTGCTGGTTTTCGCCATGCTGGCGGTTTCCATCGCCGGCTGCCACATCGCGTATACGCCCGACGTGCAGCAAGGCAATTGGCTTGAGAAGAAAGACGTGGACCAACTCAAGCCGGGCATGACCAAGCATCAGGTACTGGTATTGCTGGGCACACCCTCGGTCAGTACCCCGTTCGACCATAGCCGCTGGGACTATGTATCCACCGAATCCAGGCGCGGCGGCCCGATTACCGTGCATACGCTCACCTTGACCTTCAACAACGACACGTTGGTTCGCACCGAGGGCGATTTCTTTGCGCAGAACGCGGCGCAGTTGATCAAGGACAGCAACAAGTACAATTCCAGTTATCCGGTAAATGAGACCAAGGGTGACAAGAGCAAGGCCCCGGACGACAAGAATGACGGCGGCTTCGGTCAGGAGCCCGGCAGCGGACATTGAACTGCATCGGCAATCGTCGGGACCAGGCATCGCGAAATGAACGGTTCAACGGGCGCGTCGTCGGCGCGCCTCCATCGGATCGAGCGTGAGTGGCCGGTAAATCTCGATGCGATCACCATCGCGCAGTTGTTGTTCGGGCGAGGCCTTGTGTCCGTGGATACCTAGGCGTCCTGGGTCGATGGCATTTGCCGGAAGAAGATCGACGATGCCGCAAGCTTCGATGGCCTGCATCAGCGTGCAGCCGGCAGCCACTTCGACGCACCGGCTCAGGATCGACTGCCCTGCCCCGGCAAAAACCACTTCGACGGTGATCTCATGCATGGCCGTAGACACGTTCGGCCTCACGGCAAAAGTCATCGACCATGCGCCCGGCCAGTCCCTGGAAACCAAGCTTCAAGGCACCACCAGCGAGGCGTCCCGCGTATTCAAAGTCGAGAGCGAAAGCCACCTTGCAACCCGCATCACCCAGCGCGATGAAGTCCCAAACGCCGTCGAGGCTGCGAAACGGGCCATCAACCAGGCTCATCTGCAGGCGTCGAGGTGGGTCGACCGTATTCCGGGTGGTAAAGCTCTGGCGCAAACCGGCGAACTTGAGATCCAGCCGAGCCACCAGCATGTTGTCTCCACGCTCGATCACATCGGCTGCAGCACACCAGGAGAATCGCTTTGGGTATGCTTCAACCTGATTGACCAGGTCGAACATCTGCGCAGGTGAATATCTCACCAGTGCACTGCGTCGAATTTCGATCACGGATACCTCTTCACATCACGCTTGGTTTGGCCCGACATGCGGCGGAATCAGCATCAGGGCGACAGTGCCCGAGTTTAGCGGACATGGCCAAGACGAAGGACAAAGAAAGCAAGGGGGGCGGCACGATCGCGCTCAACAAGCGTGCGCGATTCGAATACGCCATCGATCAGCGCCATGAAGCCGGGGTAGCGCTGCAGGGGTGGGAGTTGAAGGCGCTGCGTGCCGGCCGGATCAACTTCGGCGACAGCTACGCGGTCGTGCTGAAAAACGAAATTTTCCTGATCGGATGCTCGATACCGCCGTTGATCAGCGCATCCACCCACGTGATCGCCGAGGATCGCCGCACCCGCAAACTGTTGCTGCATCGCAAGGAGATCGACCAGCTGGTCGGTGCGGTCGAGCGCAAGGGCTACACCCTGGTGCCCACGGCGATGTACTGGAAAGGCAACAAGGTCAAGGTCGAGATCGGACTGGCGCGAGGCAAGCAGGAGCACGACAAGCGCGATGCCGAGAAACAGCGCGACTGGCAAATAGAAAAACAGCGAACCATGCGCTCGCATAATCGAAGCGCCTGAATTTGCTGCCCTCTGCAAGCATGAAAGCCCTGCGACGCAGGGCTTTCATGGAAACACACCGTGCCTGGTTCAGGCGAAGGGATCGTCCAGCGCAATGGTGTCATCCCGATCCGCGCCGGTGGCCACCAGCGCCAGCCGGCAGCCGGACAGCTCCTCGACCGCACGCAGGTAGGCACGGGCAGCGGGTGGCAACTTGTTCCAGTCACGAATCCCGGCGGTCGACTCCTCCCAGCCGGGGAACTCGAGGTACACCGGCTTGCATTCATCCCAGCCATCGGCATCCAGCGGCGCCAGTTCGCGGCGTTTGCCGCGGTATTCGTAGGCAATGCAGACCTTGATCGTCTCGAGGCCATCGAGTACGTCGAGCTTGGTGATCGCCAGGCCATTGATGCCATTGATCTGGGTGGCACGCTTCAGCGCGACCAGATCGATCCAGCCGCAACGACGAGGGCGCCCGGTACTGGCCCCGAACTCATTGCCCTTCTTGCGCAGCAGCTCGCCCATCTCGTCATGCAATTCGGTCGGAAACGGACCGCTGCCGACACGGGTGGCGTAGGCCTTGCAAATGCCCAGGACATAATCGATGTCGCACGCACCTACACCAGTGCCGGCCAGCGCGCCGCCAATGGTGGTGTTGGACGATGTGACGTAGGGATAGGTACCGTGATCGATGTCCAGCAATGCGCCTTGAGCGCCTTCGTACAGGATGTTGCCGCCTTCGGCACGCACGTCGTGCAGAATGGTGGCGACATCGTCGACCAGGGGACGGATGAACTCCGCGTACGCCAGTGCGTCGTCGAGTACGGTCTGGTAATCGACTGGCTCGGCCTTCAGCCACTGGGTGAGAATGAAGTTGTGGTATTCCACCGCAGCCAGGATCTTCTCCGGCAGTTCGTGCGGGTACATCAGGTCGGCAACACGGATCGAACGACGAGCCACCTTGTCCTCGTAAGCCGGCCCGATGCCACGGCCGGTGGTGCCGATGGCCTTGCCGCCGGCGGCGATCTCGCGCGCCTTGTCCACGGCAATGTGGTACGGCATGATCAATGGCGTGGCCGGGCTGATCTTGAGGCGTGAACGCACCTCGACGCCGTTGGCTTCCAGTTCCTCTATTTCCTGTTTCAGGGCCGCCGGGCTCAACACCACGCCATTGCCGATCAGGCACAGCGCGTCGTCGCGCAGGATGCCCGAGGGAATCAGGTGCAACACGGTCTTCTTGCCCTTGATCACGAGGGTGTGGCCGGCGTTGTGGCCGCCCTGGAAACGCGCCACGGCACTGACCCGCTCGGTCAGCAGATCGACGATCTTGCCCTTGCCCTCGTCGCCCCACTGCGCACCAAGGATTACGACTGACTTGCCCATGTGAACTCTCGATTGATTGTTGGTGCCCCGTGACGAGGCGACATCGGTGACCTGATTGGCGATCCCTTGCCGGTCGGGTCACCCGTCAAGTGGCGTCTATTTCTTTGGCGCGGGATCGCTGAAGTAGTGCAGGAATGCCGAATCGGGCTTGAGCACCAGCACACCCTTGCCATCTTCCAGCGAATGTCGATAGGCAGCCAGGCTGTTGTAGAACGCGAAAAACTCCGGATCCTGGTTGTACGAGTGTGCGTAGATCGCAGCGGCCTGCGCGTCACCCTCACCCTTCACTTTCGCTGCATCGCGATTTGCATCGGCCTTCAATACCTGCGCCTGACGATTCGCGTCAGCCTGGATCTTGGCTGCCGATTCCTGTCCGGTGTAACGCAGTTCGTTGGCCAGCTGCAGACGCTCGGCACGCATCCGCTTGTAGACGGACTCGCTGACCTCGTTGGGCAGGTCGATACGCTTGATCCGCACGTCGACAATGGCAATGCCGAGATTCTTGCGTGCCGAGGCGTCGGTCTGCGCGCGCACCCGTTCGGTGATGTCCTTGCGGCCACCGGAAATCAGATCCGGCAAGGTGCGTGCATTGAACTCGAATCGAAGCGCATCCTTGACGATCGGGGTCAACCGTTGCGCTGCCTGCAATCGGTCGCCTCCGGTCGCACGGTAGTACATGGCGTTGTCGACGATTTTCCATTTGACGTAGAAATCGACATTGACGCTCTTCTTTTCCGACGTGAAGTAACGCTCGGGCGGCGCGTCCAGCGAAAGGATGCGCTTGTCGAAATGGATCACCTGCTGCAGCAGCGGCAGCTTGAAATGCAGGCCCGGCTGGTAATCGGTTTGCACGATGCGGCCGAACTGCAGCACCAGTGCGCTGTGTCCCTCGCTCACCACGAACATGCTGTTGAGGCCGAGCAGTATCAGTACCAATGCGATGATGGCTGACGAGATCCTCTTCATCATTGAGCTCCCTTGTCGGTACTGCTGCTGGCTGGTGCGGGAGCTGGCACGATGGCACCGACCGAGGCGGAACCCGCATCGGGGTTGCCACTCCCCGACAATGCCGGCAGGTTGATGATGTTGCGCCCGCCGGAGCCATCGATCACCTTGGTGTTCTTGGCCATCACCTGTTCCATGGTTTCCAGCCACAGGCGCTTGCGGGTCACCTCCGGCGCTGCCTTGTACTGGGCCAGCAGCAGGTCGAAGCGTGCGGTGTCACCTTGTGCACGCGCGATGCGTTCCGCCTTGTAGCCAGCCGCTTCGGCGGCGATCCGGGCCGCGCTGCCGCGAGCTACCGGAATCACCTTGCTGGCATACGCCAACGCGGCGTTCTCGATACTCTGCTTGTCCTCGCGCGCATTGTTGACGTCGTCAAAGGCATCCTTCACCTCATCCGGTGGCGCCACATTCTGGAAACTGACTTCAGTCACGCGCAAACCCGAGTTGTAACTGTCAAGTGTTCTTTGAAGTGCGGTCTGCGCCTCGGTAACCAGATTGGCGCCGGCAGCGGACAGCACCTGATCCATGTCGCTGCCACCGATCACGCCACGCACGGCAGCCTCGGCAGCAGCACTGATGGTGCCGTCAGGGTCAGTCAGCGAGAACAGATACTTGCGTGAATCATCGACCTGATACTGGACGGTAAAGTCGATGGTGATGATGTTCTCGTCCTTGGTCAGCATCGCCACCTTGTCGTTGACCGAACGGATTCGTGTGGCCTCGACCTTGGTGACGGACTCGATCGGTTGCGGCAACTTCAGGTGGAAACCCGGTGGCAGGGTGCGCGAATACTGCCCGAAACGCAGTATCACGCCCTGCTGACGCGCACCGACAATCGTGTAGCTGCTGAACAGCAGGCCGACCACGACCAGCACCAGGATGCCGGTGAGGATGCCGCCGGGCCCTTGCCGGAGCTTGCCGCCACCATGCCTGAGTTTGTCCAGCAAATCGTCCAGCGGCGATTTGCCACTGGGGCGCTTGCGGTTCCAGGGGTCGTCCTGTCCGTTCTTGCCGGGTTCATTCCATGCCACAGTCAGTCTCCTTGGAGGCGTCGGGAGGCCGGCTGTCACGGCCGGATACGTGTTGAATCATGTGAGTCAGCCAGACTATCGATAAGACGCAGAACCCACCGGAGCGGACCGCGCAAACGTTGAATATTCTAACAGAGCCGAATGGTGCCGTCCGCTGTTGCAGGCCTTCAATCGGTGACGCTCAGCAGCTCCCGCAGCAACAATGCCTCAGTCGCATTGCCGCCACTGAGCGGAGCAATCACACTGCGCGGTGCATCGATGCGCAATTGCCAACCGTGCTCGTCCACGCTTTCGCCACTGATCGCACCGGCGGCCTTCAGGCGTGCATGCAGTCGCCCGGCGGTCAACGGCAGGTGCAGTGCCGATTGCACCCGTTCGCCGCCAAGCAACTCGCCCAGTGCCTGGCGCAACAGATTCAGGCCAAGCCCGCTTGCCGCGGACAGCCACACCCGCAACGGCTTGCCCGCTGCATCCCGATCAATTCGCGGCTCGCCACCAGCCAGATCGATTTTGTTCATGATGTGCAACTGCGGCACCCCGCCAGCATCGATCTCTTCCAGCACCTTGTCCACCACCCCGTGCAAACGCTCGCGTTCGTCGTCCGCGGCGTCACTGACGTGAAGCAGAAGGTCGGCATCACGTGCTTCGGCCAGGGTGGCGCGGAACGCGGCTACCAAGTCGTGCGGCAGCTCACGGATGAAACCGACGGTATCGGCCAGGACGGCTGGTCCGCAACTCAGGTCATCCAGCTTGCGCACCGTCGGATCCAGCGTGGCAAACAGCAGGTTGGCCGCGTACACGTCGCCGCTGGTCAACGCATTGAACAGGGTCGATTTGCCGGCATTGGTGTATCCGACCAGTGCCACTCGCGGCACGGTATTGCGCAATCGCGCACGGCGCTGTTGACTGCGCTGGGTCTGCACTTTCTGGAGGCGCCGTGTCAGCATCTTGACCCGTTCGCCGAGCAGGCGCCGATCGGTTTCAAGCTGGGTTTCGCCAGGACCGCGGTTGCCGATAGCACCACCACGCTGCGCATCCAGATGGGTCCACCCACGAACCAGCCGCGTCGCCAGATGCTTGAGCTGGGCCAGTTCCACCTCCAGCTTGCCTTCGTGCGAACGTGCGCGCTGGGCAAAAATGTCGAGGATCAAGCCCGCACGATCCACGACGCGGACACCCAGATGCTTCTCCAGGTTGCGCTCCTGCACCGGCGTGAGCAAATGGTCGACCAAGACCAGATCGGTCTCAAGCACACGCGCAGCCTCGGCCACCTCATCAGCCTTGCCGCTGCCGATATAGAATCGCGGATTGGGCTCCTCGACCCGAGCGGTGACCATGCCCAGCACCTCGGCACCAGCGGATTTCACCAGTTCAGCGAATTCTTCGGCGCGTCGAACCGCATCGCCCTCACCGCGCGAATGCGGCAACACGAGCAAGGCACGGTCACCTTTCTTTTGACGGTCGAACACTGGCGGGATGATCCTTCAGGAGCAGACCCACTCTAATGCGGGCGATTGCACCGTCTATCAAGCACTCACATCGACGGATGTCGTTGTCGCATCGGCGCCGTGCTCGTGCTCGTCGTGGCCATCATGGCCATTGCTGATACGCACATTGCGACTGGGCACCACGGTCGAGATGGCGTGCTTGTAGACCATCTGGCTTACCTGGTTGCGCAGCAACACCACGAATTGGTCGAACGATTCGACCGTACCCTGCAGCTTGATGCCATTGACCAGATAGATGGCCACCGGCACCCGCTCACGCCGCAACGCATTCAGGAACGGATCCTGCAATGACTGCCCTTTGGACATTTCTTGTTCTCCCCTTGCAACGAACAGACCGGAGAAAAAACGCCATGGCGCCCCGGTCCAACATATTCAGGATGTTAACTGCTTTCAAATGGTTGATGAAAGGAGAATTTTCGCGAAGTCGGTGGCATGCGTCACGACGATGGATGCGCCAGCCCGCATAACCACCGCCATGAACGTCAGGACTGGCCTGATCGGGCCAGAAAGAGCTGCATGGCATCGGCGGCACGAGCATGAAGATCGGTGCAATCCGGATCGAACAAGCGTATGTCATGACCACTGCGCAACCAGGTCATCTGGCGCTTGGCCAACTGGCGTGTGGCAAAGATCGTGCGTTCACGAAATTCGGCCAGCGTGGTCAACCCATCCAGGTGCTCCCATGCCTGCCTGTAACCGACCGCGCGGATCGCCGGAAGCCCGGCGTGGACACCGGCACGGGCGCGCAGCGAACGAACCTCATCCAGCAAACCCGCGGCCAGCATCAGGTCGAATCGTTCGGCAATGCGCCGATGCAACAGCCCGCGATCGGCCGGCAACAGCGCCAGTTTGAGCACTCGCCACGGAAATCGCGCCATCTTGCCGCCGCGCTGCAGATCCGACAGCGGCCTGCCAGTCAGTTCGATCACTTCCAGCGCACGCTGCAGGCGTTGTGCATCGTTGCAGCCAATTCGACTGGCGGCTACCGGGTCCCGCTGAGCCAGACGCGCGTGCAATGACGGCCAGCCTGATCGCTGCGCCTCGGCAGCCAGATGCGCTCGAATCGTCGGGTCGGCTTCGGGCAGCTCCGACAGGCCTTGCTGCAACGCGCGAAAATACAGGCCGGTGCCACCCACCAGCAACGGAATGCGCTGCCTTGCGGTGATTTCCTGCATTGCCGACACGGCATCGGCGCTGAAATCCGCTGCCGAATAAGGGTTTGCGGGGTCGCGGATGTCAATCAGCGCATGCGGGTGACGCGCCAGTGTCAGCGCATCCGGCTTGGCCGTGCCGATATCCATGCCGCGATAGACCAGGGCCGAATCCACGCTGACCAGATCCAGCGCAAAGTGGTCGCTCAACTCGCACGCCAGTGCCGTTTTGCCTGATGCGGTGGGGCCCATCAAGAAGATGGCAAGAGGACGGGTATCGAGTGGCATGCAGAAAGTGTAGGGCTCGACATAGGGTGCTGCCAGCGATATCCGCACATCAGGTCAGCGATGCGGGCCACCCGTCTGTCTGCAGGACTTATAATTGCCGTCACCCTGCCCGCTTCCGGGCGCAGTATATGGACACCCCATGTCGCAGACGATGAAAGCCCTGGTCAAGCGCAAACCCGAACAGGGCATCTGGATGGAAGAAGTGCCCCTGCCCACGGTCGGGCCGAATGAGGTACTGATCAAGCTGGAGAAGACCGCCATCTGCGGCACTGACCTGCACATCTACAAGTGGGATGAGTGGAGCCAGCGCACGATCAAGCCGGGCCTTACCATCGGCCATGAATTCGTCGGACGCATCGTCGAGGTCGGCCCGGGGGTCACCGGTTACAAGATCGGCGACCGCGTTTCCGCCGAAGGTCATATCGTCTGCGGCCATTGCCGCAACTGCCGCGCCGGCCGCCAGCACCTGTGTCCGAACACGATCGGCATCGGCGTGAATCGAAACGGTGCGTTTGCCGAATACATGAGCATGCCGGCTTCGAATCTGTGGCCGATCCCGGATCAGATTCCTTCCGAACTGGCCGCCTTCTTCGATCCGTACGGCAACGCGGCTCACTGCGCACTCGAATTCGACCTGATCGGAGAGGATGTGCTGATCACCGGTGCCGGCCCGATCGGCATCATTGCTGCCGGCATTGCCAAGCATGTCGGCGCACGCAACGTGGTGGTCACCGACGTCAACGATTTTCGACTGAAGCTGGCAGCCGACATGGGAGCCACCCGTGTCGTCAATGTCGCCAACCAGTCGTTGATGGAAGTGGTGAAGGATCTGCATATCGAAGGCTTCGACATCGGCCTGGAGATGAGTGGCAACCCGCGTGCCTTCAACGACATGCTCGAGTGCATGTATCACGGCGGCAAGGTTGCGATGCTCGGCATCATGCCGCGCGGCGCCGGCATCGACTGGGACAAGGTGATCTTCAAGGGCCTCACCCTGCAAGGCATCTATGGTCGCAAGATGTACGAGACCTGGTACAAGATGACTCAGATGGTGCTGACCGGCTTCCCGCTGCAGAAAGTGCTGACCCACCAGATCCACATCGACGATTTCCAGAAAGGCTTCGACCTGATGGATGCCGGTACCTGCGGCAAAGTCGTCTGCTCCTGGAATTGACATGACCTATACCGCCAAAGATCGCTACACCGCCGAACTGGCATCCATCCGCGAACAGGGCCTGTTCAAGGCCGAACGCATCATCGTCTCGCCGCAGTCCGCCGAGATCGAGCTGGAAAACGGTCGCAAGGTGCTGAACTTCTGCGCCAACAATTACCTGGGGCTGGCCGACCATCCTGAAGTGATCGCCGCCGCCAAGGCGGCGCTGGACACGCACGGCTTCGGCATGGCCAGCGTGCGCTTCATCTGCGGCACCCAGGATCTGCACAAGCAACTGGAAGCGAAGATCGCCGCGTTCTTCGGTACCGAGGACACCATCCTCTACGCCGCCTGCTTCGACGCCAACGGCGGCCTGTTCGAGCCGCTGCTTGGCGAGGACGACGCGGTGGTTTCCGACGCGTTGAACCACGCCTCGATCATCGACGGCATCCGCCTGTGCAAGGCCAGGCGCTTCCGTTACGCCAACAGCGACATGGCCGACCTTGAAAAGCAGTTGCAGGCAGCCGATGCGGCCGGCGCACGCACCAAGCTGATCACCACCGACGGCTCGTTCTCGATGGATGGCTTCATCGCCAAGCTCGATCAAATCACCGCGCTGGCAGCGAAGTACGACGCGATGGTGCACATCGACGAATGCCATTGCACCGGCTTCCTCGGCGACACCGGCCGCGGTGCTGCCGAGGTCAACGGCGTGATGGACAAGATCGACATCTTCACCGGCACGCTGGGCAAGGCGCTGGGCGGAGCCCTGGGCGGTTTCACCACCGGCCGCAAGGAAGTGATCGAACTATTGCGTCAGCGCTCGCGCCCTTACCTGTTCTCCAACTCGCTGCCGCCGCACGTGGTCGCCGCCGCGATCAAGGTGTTCGACATGCTGGCCAGCGCCGGCGACCTGCGCGACCAGCTCAAGGAGAACACCCGCTACTTCCGCGAACAGATGACCGCCGCCGGCTTCGACATCAAGCCCGGCGTGCATCCCATCGTCCCGGTGATGATCTACGACGCACCGAAGGCCCAGGCCATGGCAACGGCCTTGCTGGAAGAAGGCATCTACGTCACCGGTTTCTTCTACCCGGTAGTGCCGCAAGGCCAGGCGCGCATCCGCACCCAGATGAGCGCTGCACACACCCGCGAGCATCTCGACCGGGCGATTGCCGCGTTTGCCAGGGTCGGTCGATCGCTGGGCGTGATTCAAAGCTGACGAGCGAAGGATCGGCACCGACCGAATCGGAGCATCGTCCGCCAGCGAGTTCCTATGATCGGCTCACGGCAAGAGAACGCACTTCGTCCTGATCAAGTCGGCGCCACTGGCCCTTGCCCAGTGCGCCCAGCGGCAATGGTCCGATGGCCACGCGGATCAAGCGCAATACATCAAAACCCAGGGCCGCAAGCAATCGGCGGATATGCCGGTTGCGCCCTTCGTCGAGCACCACTTCCAGCCAGGCATTCTTGTCGCCCGCGCGCAACAGCGTGGCACGCCGGGCCTTCAGCCAATCGCCGGCATCCTCGATGCCGACCAGCATGGCCGCCAGCGTGGCCGCATCCGGCAGGCCAGCCACTTGCACATGGTAAGTCTTGTGCAGATGTGCCGCCGGATCGGTGATGCCAGCCGCCCAGGTGGTGTCGTTGCTCAACAGCAGCAGACCTTCGCTGGCCTTGTCCAGCCGACCGACCGGTCCAAGCCATGGCAAGCCAGCCTCCGCCAGCATGGTGTAGACCGTTGCGCGCCCCTGTTCGTCTGCAGCACTCACCACGATGCCCCGCGGCTTGTTGAACATGACATAGACGCTTTCTGCCCGCTTCACCGGCTGCCCGTCGACCGCAAGCTGCTGCCGCTCGATCATCGTCGGCTGGCATGGATCGCGAACCACGCGTCCATCCACGCTGACCCGGCCGTCGCGAACCCATTGCTCGGCCTGGCTGCGAGAACAGACTCCCAGCTTGGACAGCACCCGGGCCAGCCCATGTCGAACCGGTCGGGTTGAAGTGGCGGAACATGCGCGGCGGACAGGGGGAGAACGAGGCATCACGTTAGTGTAGTGGCCTGTACTTGATGGAACATCAGGTCGAGCCCCGTTTCGGCCAGCAAGTTGCACTGAGAGACCAGGGCATGGGTATGAAGCGCAACGCCGGTCACGTGAGGGGAGAGCGGCGACCCACTTCCAACGTGTTTTTTGCCATACCCGCCTGACTCAGCGCCTCGCGCTGGCGCGGTGGTTCATTTCCCCTGAAAACCAATCGGGATTCATGGCAAAAGAAACCCGGCCGAAGCCGGGTCTCTTTGCTACCGGATTACCACCGTTCGGTTATTGCTGAACCTGCAATTCCGTACGACGGTTCTGGGCACGGCCGGCATCGGTCGCGTTGTCACCGATCGGGTCATTCTCGCCATGGCCGATCGGGCCTTCCAGGCGGCTGGCATCGATACCGTGGCTGGTCAGGTAGTCGTACACGATTTTTGCACGACGCTCGGACAGGCTCTGGTTGTACGCGTCAGTACCCTTCGAGTCGGTGTAACCGGCGACGGTGACATGCACCTGCGGGTAGCGCTGCAGGGTGTCGACGGCCTGATTCAGCACCGAGATCGAATCGGCAGTCGGCTCGGCCAACGACTTCGAAATGTCGGTTTCGCCCTTGCGCGGACGATCGAACTTGAAGTTCACGCCACGCAGGTCGATCACCACCTTCGCTACACAACCATCAGGTCCGACGATCGTACCGGCAGCAGTAGCCGGGCACTTGTCGTCGCAGTTGTTCACGCCATCATGGTCATCGTCCAGGGTCGAGCAATCCACTGGTGCCGGGGCAGCTGCCACAGGTGCCGGAGCGGGTGCTGCTGCCACGGCGCCGAAGCGGGATACCACGCTGAAACCGAGGAACCAGTCACCGTAGCCGCTCTTGCTTGGATGGGTCTTGTTGTCCCAGTCGTAGCGGTAGCCAGCTTCCAGACGGATATCCGAGCTGTCGGAAACCGACTTGGACACACCGCCGCCCAACTCGGCTGCCGGCGACCAACCGCTGGCATACATGCTCTGATGACGGCTGCCCATGACACCAGCAAGCCCATAAGGACGCCATGCATTCCAGTCACCCCCGTAGAAACGACCGACCACGCCGATGTTGGTGCTGGCCCACGAGTCCGAGCTGTGGCCGCCACCGTTGGCCGGACCGTTGTCAATCTGGCGCTTGGTGCGGTCGATGAATGCATCCAGCGACATGTTCGGCGACAGGTACCGGCCGAAACCCAGGCCGTAATAGAACTGGCGGCTGTTGGTGTTGCGCTTGTGATCGTTGAGGTATGCGCCAATGGTCGGAGCGATATACCAACGCCCGTCATAGGACGAGGTGGCCATGCTGCTGGACGAGTCGGCGGGCGCGGCAGCAGTGGTGTCCTGCGCGTGAACGGCACCTGCGCTGCCCAAAGCCAGCGCAATCAGAAAGTACAAGCCCTTACGTTTCATCAGGTGTCTCCTCAAATATTTTTGGTTTGTCGCGTCCGTTCAACCCTAACCGGAAGCTGCGCGTTTGAACTTGAATCCACTCGATCAGAGCGTTTGAAACCTTTGCCTGGAGCTCCTGCACCAAGTGGCCGGAAGTGTATCAAAAGTGTTAAGTGGTTGGCGATTCACGACCTTGACATCAATTATCTCAGTGAGCGCACGTTCAGCTAGCCAGATTGAATCCGCACCGCATTGAATCTGGAATGATGTGCGAAACCGACCCCCGGGTATTCCGATCCCCCTGGTCTCGCACTTAATCTTCCAGTAACACCGTCTTTACAATGTGAAGAGCGCCAGGAACTGGTGCAAGGGCATCGCATCAAGTTTTGCCGAGTCATGGGTCGCCGCCAGAATGGCCTCCACCTGGTGGGCCGGCAAATGACCGCGCATGGCAGATTCAAACTTCTTCAGCAAGACAGGGATACCCTCGGCCCGCCGCTTGCGGTGACCGATCGGGTAGTCAATCGATACTTTTTCCGTACTGCTGCCATCCTTGAAGAATACCTGTACCGAGTTGCCGATATAGCGCTTGCCCGGATCGAAGTAGTCGCGTGTGAACTGTGGATTCTCGACCACCGTCATCTTGTCGCGAAGCGCGTCGATGCGCGGATCGGCGGCAATGTCATCGTTGTAATCGCTGGCCACCAGTCGACCGAAGATCAGCGGTACGGCCACCATGTACTGGATGCAGTGGTCGCGATCCGCATAGTTGGCCAGGGGGCCGGTCTTGTCGATGATGCGGCAACCAGCCTCCTGGGTCTCGATCACGATCTTTTCGACCTGGTCGAGCTTGCCGGCAACCGCACCATGCAATTGCATCGCGCATTCCACGGCGGTCTGTGCGTGGAACTCCGCAGGGTAGCTGATCTTGAACAGCACATTTTCCATCACGTAACTGCCGAACGGGCGCTCGAACTCGAATGGCTTGCCGTTGAATGCCACGTCGTAGAAGCCCCAGGTTTTCGCCGACAACGCCGATGGATAGCCCACCACGCCTCGATACACCGCGTTGATCGCGTGAGTCACCGCGCGGCGGCAGGCATCGCCTGCGGCCCAGCTCTTGCGCGGCCCGGTGTTCGGCGCGTGGCGATAGGTACGCAGCGCTCCGTTGTCGATCCAGCTGTGCGACACGGCGGTGGTGATCTGATCCTTGTCGCCGCCAAGCATTGCGGTGGCGACCGCGGTGGACGCCAGGCGAACCAGAATCACGTGATCCTGGCCGACACGGTTGAAACTGTTCAGCAACGCGTAGCAACCCTGGATCTCATGCGCCTTGATTGCGTAACCAAGCACGTCGCGCACAGTCAGCGACTGGGTGCCTTCCCGTTCGGCCTTCCGGCTGAGGTAATCGCCCACCGCCAGAATGCAGCCCAGGTTGTCCGATGGATGGCCCCACTCGGCCGCCAGCCAGGTGTCGTTGAAATCAAGCCAGCGAATCTGCGTGCCGATGGCAAATGCAGCCTGCACCGGATCCAGTTCGTGGCTGGTGCCGGGAACACGCGCACCGCCCGGCAGCGTTGCGCCAGGCACCAGCGGGCCGAGGTGCTTCACGCATTCGGGGAACTTCATTGCCAGCATCGCCGTGCCCAGCGAATCAAGCAGCATGTGGCGCGCTGTATCGTAGGCCTCCTTGGAGTCGATCTTGTAATCGGCCACATAATCAGCGATGTCGATCAGCGGCTGGTCGGGATCGGGACGGACGGCGGAACGGATGTCGTGCGCACTCATGACAAATCTCGCAACAGGTTAAACCCCCATTTTAGCTGACTGGCGCACGTTCCGGTGCCTTGACCACGAGACGGTTGCTCCGCAACAATCGCCACACACCCCAAAAGGGAGTAGTTCCCGCGGCAGGCCCGAGTCTGCCCGGTGCCGTGATCGTCAACACGGGCGACGCCTCGCCCCGGTCACGACGGCAGCCTTGCTGCGAGCGAGACTTTTGCGGTGGCCACGGGCCGCGCGCGTCCGTGGCCACTGCAATGTCTGACGCGCAAGGTGCATCGCATGGATTTTCTCAACTCCGACGTTCTCTCCGGCCTGCTGGCGATCATCCTGCTCGACCTCGTGCTGGCGGGCGACAACGCCATCGTCATCGCCATGGCGGCCAGCCGCCTGCCAAAGGAGTTGCAGAACAAGGCCATTTTCTGGGGCACGTTCGGTGCCATTGCCGTGCGCTTCCTGCTCACCGCAGTCGTGGTCTATCTGCTGAAACTGCCGGGGCTTCTCCTCGCTGGCGGCCTGCTGTTGCTGCCGATTGCATGGAACCTGCTGCGTCACCGCACCGATGACGATCCCAAGGTTCGTGCAGCCCATACCTTCTGGCAGGCGTTGCGAACCATCATCCTCGCCGATGCCTTGATGGGGCTGGACAACGTGCTGGCCATTGCCGGTGCATCGAAGGGTCATCTGGGCCTGGTAATCACCGGGCTGCTGATCACGGTACCTCTGGTCGTGTGGGGTTCGACCTTGATCCTGAAATTGATCGAACGGTTCCCGATCATCATCTATATCGGCGCTGCGGCCATCGCCTGGACATCTGCCCGGATGATCTCCAGCGACCACCTGGTCGATCCATGGTTCGACAGTCATCCATGGTCCGTGTGGGCATTGGACGCTGTGCTGGTGCTCGGTGTCTGCGGCCTGGGCTGGTGGACCGAGCGGCGGCAGCGGGCGAAGCTGAGATAAGCTGTTGCGCGATGAATAATTATTGTTTTATAGTAATTATTCGTCATTGCTTGGAAATATTTCATGCCAACCCTCAGTCGTTTCTGGAGTCCGTTCCGCAAAGCGCGCGAATCGTCCACCAAGATCCCTCTCAGCCGCACCCAGCGCAGCGGCCGAAACCTGATGTCGTTGGCCAGTCTGTTCGGCTTTTGCGCGGCCATCTGGTGGTTGATGATTGCGTTGGTTGTCTGGCGTGCCACTGGCGGCCTCCCCAACGACGCTCCCTTGTCGCAAAAGCTCCTGAAATACTGGCATTGGGCGTCGACGAACAAGCCGATCGATGCGTCTGCACTCGGGTTTGCGTGGCTTTTGACTCTAGTCGCCACCCTGACCCCGATCGTGTATCTGCGCCGACTTGGCTACGCGCTATATACGCAACCCCCACTCAGTTTCATTGTGGCCCGTCGCTTCCTGTGGCTGGGTCGCGCCTTGGTCGCCCATATCGTGCTCGGTTTCGCGGCCGGATTGATCGCTGTCAGTCAGATCAAGGAATATGACTTCCCCTTCAGCCTCGGCTTCTGGGGAACCTTCGTTGCCGCCATTCTGGCCTACGTGGTCGCGGATGTGATTCGTGAAGGCGCGCGTGCTGCCGAGGAAAATCGGGAGTTCGTCTGATGCCGATCATCGTCCAGGTAGACGTGATGCTGGCCCGACGCAAGATGAAGTCCAAGGATCTGGCGGCGGCGATCGGGATCACCGAGGCCAACTTGTCGCTGTTGAAACAGGGCAAGGTGAAGGGGGTTCGATTCGGCACGCTCGAAGCGATTTGCGCCGCGCTGGATTGCCAGCCGGGCGACTTGCTCGAATATGTCGCGGATGATCAACCGGCTCCCTCGTCTTCGTGAAACGAACAACGGCGCCTTTCGGCGCCGTTGTTCACTCCGTGAAGTCGCGATCAGCGCTTGTCGATCGGCGTGTAAACCTGATCCTCCGGTCCGGTGTAGTTCGCGCTGGGACGAATGATCTTGCCGTCCTGGCGTTGCTCGATCACATGCGCGCTCCAGCCGGAGGTACGTGCGATCACGAACAATGGCGTGAACATTGCGGTGGGCACGCCCATCATGTGATACGCACTGGCCGAGAACCAGTCGAGGTTGGGGAACATTTTCTTGACCTCGGCCATCACCTGCTCGATCCGCTCGGAAACGTCGAACAGGGTCTGGTTGCCACCCTCGCTGCACAGCTTGCGTGACACCTCCTTGATGATTTCGTTGCGCGGATCGGACACGGTGTAAACCGGATGACCGAAGCCGATGATGATTTCCTTGCGCTCCACCCGCGCACGGATATCCGCCTCGGCGTCGTCGGCACTGCGATAGCGCGAGATGATTTCCATCGCCACTTCGTTGGCGCCACCGTGCTTGGGCCCGCGCAAGGCGCCGATGGCGCCGGTGATCGCCGAATACAGGTCCGACCCAGTGCCGGCAATCACCCGGGCAGCAAAGGTCGAGGCATTGAACTCGTGTTCGGCATACAGCACCAGCGACTTGTCCAGGGCGTTGGCGTGCAGTTCGCTCGACGGTTTGCCGTGCAGCAGGTGCAGGAAGTGCGCGGCGATCGTGTCGTCATCGGTCTGCGTTTCTATGCGCTTGCCGTTGTGACTGAAGTGGTACCAGTACAGCAGCATAGAACCGAAGCTGGCCATCAGGCGATCCGCGATGTCACGCGCACCGGTGACGTTGTGGTCATCCTTCTCCGGCAGCACCGTACCCAGCACCGAACAACCGGTGCGCAGCACATCCATCGGATGGGTCGCCGCAGGCAGCAATTCCATCGCCGCCTTCACCGGCGCCGGCAGGCCGCGCAGGCGCTTGAGTCGGGCCTTGTAATTGTTCAGTTCGGTCCATGTCGGCAACACGCCGTGCACCAGCAGGTAGGCCACTTCCTCGAAACAACCCTTGGCGGCCAGCTCATGGATGTCGTAGCCGCGGTAATGCAGATCGTTGCCACTGCGGCCGACCGTGCACAGCGCGGTATTGCCCGCCGCCACGCCGGAAAGCGCGACCGATTTCTTGGCCTTGGGGAGAACCCCGGAATTATTGTCGCTCATGCGTGGAAACCTCTCATCGGTGAAATTTTGTGCTCAAGCGCGGATGCCCTCGCAACCAGCGGGACACCGTACGACAAGTCATTCAATTGTCGAAAACCTCCGCTGGAGGCAAGCTCGGACACTGGTCGACAGGGCGAACCAGTGGCGTCGATCCCTTGTCGCCGACCGGATGCCGGTCGCTGTACACCCAGCACTCTTCCAGGGTCGAGCAGTAGCAGATATCCATCGTCATGCGATTGATCGCTGCCGCACGGAAGCCCCGCCAGCGATCGTTCTCGGGAAACCGGATCGTCTGAACCTGCTCGCCCGGGCTCAGCACGTCCGGATTGAGTGTGGACTGGATATAGTGATGCGGCGGCAATCCCAGCGCAGCCAGCACGTGATTCCAGTCTTTCTGCGGTTTGCCATCGACGCGGATCTGCGCGCTGCGCACGATCGCCGGGCCTACGCCCTTGTTGTACACGATCAGCGACTGTTCCAGATCATTGTTGCCCGCAATCAGATACGGCCACACCTGCGCGCGTACCTGCTGGCGCTGAATGTACGCCGTGTAGCCGGAGACACCCAGGGCGAGCAGGCCGATCAGCGCTGCCATGATCGCAGCCACGCCGTCCCAGTGGCGCGTTGGGCGCATGACACCTGGCGAGCCCTGCCCTGCTTCATCCATCAGCTCAGTCTCCGGACTTTTCACTGGCGAACAGTGCATCGAGCTTGCGTTCGTATTCGTGGTAACCGAGGTAGTCGTACAGCTCTTCGCGCGTCTGCATGCTCGGCACGGCCGCCTTCTGGGTGCCGTCGCGGCGCACGGTTTCGTAGAAATTCAGCGCGGCCTTGTTCATCGCACGATAAGCACCACAGCAGTACAGGATGATATCGACATCGGCGCTGGCCAGTTCGTCGCGCGTAAACAGCGGGGTCTGGCCGAACTCGGTGATGTTGGCCAGGATCGGCACCTTCACCGCCGCCTTGAACTGGCGGTATTGCTCCAAGGTGTAGATCGCCTCGGGGAAAATCATGTCGGCCCCGGCCTCGACGCAGGCCCGGGCCCGTTCGATCGCCGACTCCAGCCCTTCCACCGCGATCGAATCGGTGCGCGCCATGATCACGAACTGGTCGTCCGTGCGCGCATCGACAGCGGCCTTCACGCGGTCGACCATCTCCTCTTTCGACACGATCGCCTTGCCCGGACGGTGGCCGCAACGCTTGGCAGCGACCTGATCCTCGATATGCAAGGCGCCGGCGCCGGCCTTGATCAACGAGCGCACGGTACGGGCAATATTGAATGCCCCACCCCAGCCGGTATCCACGTCGACCAGCAATGGCAGGTCGCAGACGTCGGTGATGCGGCGGATGTCGGTGAGCACATCCTCCATCGAACTGATGCCCAGATCCGGCATGCCCAATGAATTGGCCGCCACGCCGCCACCGGAGAGGTAGATGGCCTTGAAACCGCTGCGCCTGGCCATGCGCGCGGCATACGCGGTGATGGCACCCACCACCTGCAGTGGCTGTTCTTCGGCAACGGCCGCGCGGAAGCGTGCGCCGGGGGATGCTGGTTGTGTCATACCGCCTCCGTCAAAAGCACCATTTTAGCGTACTCGACGCGATTGCCGCGCCGGCAGCGTTTCAACAGGTGACGAGCGCAGGAATGCCACGTACATTCGACCCATGGGCAAATCCACGGCACTGGCTACGCGTATTCTCTGGGGCCTCGCCATCGGTGTGGTCGCCGCCGTGTTGACGCTCGGCATCGGCGAATGGTTTCCGCCGGTGCTAGACACCATGCGCAAGATCTCCACGGCGGTATTGGATCCGTTCGGGCAGATCTTCCTGCGCATGCTGTTCTTCGTGGTGATCCCGCTGGTGTTCGCCTCGCTGGCCTCAGGCGTCGTCCAGCTCGGCCGCCTGGACAAGCTCGGCCCGCTGGCCGGGCGTACCTTCGTGCTGTTCGTCGCCAACATGCTGATCGCCGTGGCCATCGGCCTGCTGATGATGAACCTGCTGCAACCAGGCCACCACCTCGCCGCGGGCGCACAGGACCTGCTGATGCGGGAATACGGCGGCAGCGCGATGAAGGCCGTCGAAGCCGAGGCCAGCCGCCCCGGCATGAACCTGTCCACCGTGGTCGACATGTTCATGCCGCGCAACCTGTTTGGCGCTTTCGTCGGCAACAGTCGAGGCTCGCTCGGCGAGGTATTGCCACTGATCGTGTTCGCCTTGCTGGCGGGTGCCGCCGGCACCCAGCTGAGCGTGGAAAAGCGCGACAAGCTGCAGGCTGGGCTGGACCTGATCAGTGAGGTGATGACCGGCATCGTCGGCTTCGCCTTGCGGCTGGCGCCCTATGCCGTGCCGGCGATGATCTACAGCGTGATCGTCAAGGTCGGCATGGAGATCCTGCTCACCTTGTCGGTGTTCGTGATCGGCTGCGCGGTGGCGCTGATGCTGCAGCTGTTCGGCACCATGTCGCTGTGGCTGCGCTTTCTGGCCGGGCGTTCGCCGCTGGCATTCTTTCGCCAGGTTCGACCGCTGCTGATCACCGCTTTCTCGACCAGTTCCAGCAGTGCCACCCTGCCCGCCGCACTCGCCACGGCGCATGACGAGCTGAAGCTGTCACCCAGCACCTCCGGCTTCGTGCTGCCGCTGGGGGCCACCATGAACATGAGCGGCACGGCGCTGTTCGAAGGCTGCGTGGTGCTGTTTGTGGCACAAGCCTTCGGCGTCGAGCTGGCGCTCGGTCAGCAGATCGTGTTGATGTTTCTGTCGGTGCTGAGCGCGGTGGCCGTGGCCGGCATTCCCGGTGGTTCGCTGCCATTGATCGCCGGCTTGCTGGCCACCTTTGGCGTACCGCCCGAGGGCATCGGCATCATCATCGGTGTCGATCGCATTCTGGACATGCTGCGCACCACGGTGAACGTGGGCAGCGACATCGTCACGGCAACCGTGGTCGATCACCAGATGCGCCGCAGCGCCGCCACAGCCTAGCCTGCCCTCCGTCACACGTCGCAAATCCGTCAGCCTGGAAGATAGGGCTGCGCATCACGATAGTCATAGCCAATGATGGTGATGATTACAATCAATTTGATTGATGAAAGACAACGCCCTATCCTGACGCCTCATCTTCAACCACATGGGAAAACCAGCGATGTCCCTGATCAACACCGTAATCAAACCATTCAAGGCCCAGGCACTCAAGAGCGGCAAGTTCATCGAAGTGACCGACGCCGACCTGAAGGGCAAGTGGTCCGTCGTGTTTTTCTACCCGGCCGACTTCACCTTCGTCTGCCCGACCGAACTGGAGGACCTGGCTGACAACTACGCCGAGTTCCAGAAGATGGGTGTGGAAATCTACAGCGTCTCGACCGACACGCACTTCTCGCACAAGGCATGGCATGACACTTCCGACGCGATCAAGAAGATCGACTACACCATGATCGGCGACCCGACCCATGCCATTTCGCGCAATTTCGACGTGCTGATCGAAGACGCCGGCATGGCCGATCGCGGCACCTTCGTGATCGACCCGGACGGCAAGATCCAGATCGTGGAAGTCAACGCCGGCGGTATCGGCCGTGATGCCAGCGAGCTGCTGCGCAAGGTCAAGGCTGCCCAGTACGTTGCCGCGCATCCGAACGAAGTCTGCCCGGCCAAGTGGAAGGAAGGCGAGAAGACCCTCGCGCCGTCGCTGGATCTGGTCGGCAAGATCTGAAGCTCCGCTGCTTGACGTTGTAACGGACCCGGGCGCTGCGGCGCCCGGGCTCCACCAGGGATGTTTGTGCCAGCGGCCCGCACCCGGCCTGCTCCCCCTCGCCCGCCGTCCTCCCCAGGATGCCGGCCGCTGCCACAAGCCTCCCAATCTTTCCCCTGTTTACCGCATCCCCGCCCGGAGTGGTCGCCATGCTCGACGAAGCCCTCAAGACCCAATTGCACACCTACCTGGAAAAGCTGACGCAGCCGATCGAACTGGTCGCCGCGCTGGACGACGGCGTCAAGTCGCGCGAACTGGATGAGTTGCTGCATGACATCGCAGCACTGTCGGACAAGATCAGCCTGCGTCGCGACGACAGCGAGGCACGCAAGCCCTCGTTCGCCATCAACCGGGTCGGCACCGACATCGGCGTGCGTTTCGCCGGCCTGCCGATGGGCCACGAGTTCACCTCGCTGGTGCTGGCCTTGCTGCAGGTGGGCGGCCATCCGTCAAAGGCGGCCGCGGACACGATCGAGCAGATCCGCAATCTCGATGGTGACTTCCAGTTCGAGACCTATTTCTCGCTGTCCTGCCAGAACTGCCCCGACGTGGTGCAGGCGCTGAACCTGATGAGCGTGCTCAATCCGCGCATCCGGCATGTGGCGATCGACGGCGCGCTGTATCAGGACGAAGTCGATGCACGCCAGGTGATGTCGGTGCCCACCGTGTACTTGAACGGCGAAGTGTTTGACCAGGGCCGCATGAGCCTGGAACAGATCGTCGCCAAGCTCGACACCGGCAGCAGTGCGCGCGAGGCCGAGAAAATCAAGGCCAGGGACGCGTTTGACGTGCTTGTCGTCGGCGGTGGTCCGGCCGGTGCGGCGGCGGCGATCTATGCTGCACGCAAGGGCATCCGCACCGGTGTCGCCGCCGAACGTTTCGGTGGCCAGGTGCTGGATACCATGGGCATCGAGAACTTCATCTCGGTGGCCTATACCGAAGGCCCCAAGCTTGCCGCCGCACTGGAACAGCATGTACACGAATACGACGTGGATGTGATGAACCTGCAGCGTGCGGAGAAGCTGGTGCCGGCCAGTGACGCCACCGGCGGCCTGGTCCAGATCCAGCTTGCCAATGGCGCCACGCTGAAATCGAAGACGGTGATTCTTTCCACCGGTGCCCGCTGGCGGCAAATGGGCGTGCCCGGCGAAAATGAATACCGCAACAAGGGTGTGGCCTATTGCCCGCATTGCGACGGACCGCTGTTCAAGGGCAAGCGCGTGGCGGTGATCGGCGGTGGCAACTCCGGTGTCGAGGCGGCGATCGACCTGGCAGGCATCGTGGCCCACGTCACTCTGGTCGAATTCGACAGCAGGCTGCGCGCTGACGAAGTCCTGCAGCGCAAGCTGCGCAGCCTCCCCAACGTCGACATCATCGTCAGCGCGCAGAGCACCGAAGTGCTCGGCGACGGCCAGCGGGTCAACGGGCTGGTCTACAGGGATCGCGTCGATGGCGCGATGCACAGCATCGAGCTGGAGGGCATCTTCGTGCAGATCGGCCTGCTGCCGAACACGGAATGGTTGAAAGACACCATCGCGCTTTCGCCCCGTGGCGAGATCGTGATCGACGATCGCGGCCAGACCTCGGTAGCGGGTGTGTTCGCCGCAGGTGATGCGACCACCGTGCCTTACAAGCAGATTGTCATCGCCATGGGCGCCGGTTCCACCGCTGCCCTGAGTGCCTTCGACCACATCATCCGCAGCCCGCTGCCCGTCAAGGCAACGGCCCAGGCCGAAGCGGCCTGAGCCCATGGCCGGGTCGGTCATGCTCGGACGACCCACCTTCGGGCAGATCGTCGCAGCTTGCGAAACATGACCCCGCTGCAGCAATTCATCGACAGCCACCCGCGCTTGTTCGTGCTGACAGGTGCAGGCGTCAGCACCGAATCGGGCATCCCGGATTACCGGGATCGCGACGGTGAATGGAAGCGCGCGCCGCCAGTGACGCTCCAGTCCTTCATGCACGAACCGGCCACACGCCAACGTTACTGGGCGCGCAGCCTGATCGGATGGGTGCACTTCGGGCGTGCGCAACCAAACGCGGCGCACCATGCCCTGGCAGAGCTGGAGCGCCGCGGGCAGGTCGAACTGCTGGTGACTCAGAATGTGGATCGCCTGCACCAGCGAGCCGGCAGCACGCGGGTCGTGGACCTGCATGGCCGGCTCGATGAAGTGCGTTGCATGGCCTGCGACTGGCGCCTGCCCCGCGATGCATTCCAGCAGCAGCTGATCGAACGCAACCCGGCCTGGCAGCAACTCGACGCCATCATGGCGCCGGACGGCGATGCAGACCTTGAAGGCCATGATTTCAGCCATTTCGAGGTGCCGCCCTGTCCCTGCTGCGACGGCATCGTGAAGCCGGACGTGGTGTTCTTCGGCGAAGGCGTGCCGCGTGAACGCGTCGAAGCGGCCACGCAAGCCTGGCAAAGGGCCGACGCGATCCTGGTGGTTGGCTCGTCGCTGATGGTCTATTCCGGCTACCGTTTCGTGCAGGCGGCGGCAAAGGCCGGCAAACCGGTGGCCGCGCTGACCCTTGGACGCACCCGCGCCGATCCGCTGCTCAGCCTGAAGATCGACGCCCGTTGCAGCGATGCGCTGGCATTCGTGCTCGGGTCCGAGTCGGGAATCGCGAGCTGATCAGATCGACGCGGCGATCCGCCCGACTTCGGCCAGCACTGCATTGCGCTGCTTGCTGTCCGCCGACGAACCCGCGTAATAGGCCGTCACCAGGATCGGCTTGCGTTGGGGCGGCCAGAAGATTGCCACGTCATTGCTCTCGCCATGCGCACCGCTGCCAGTCTTGTCGCCAGCCTGCCAATGGGGTGGCATGCCGGCACGCAATCTCCCGGTGCCGGTGGTACACGCCCGCAGCCAGCCGGCAAGCCGCTCGCGCGATGCATCGGCCAGCACCTTGCCGAGCAACAACCGCTGCAACGTGGCAAGCATGGCATTCGGCGTCGTGGTGTCACGCATGTCGCCGGGGCTGCCCTCGTTGAGTGCGGGTTCCGTGCGGTCGAGTCGCGTCACCGGATCGCCCAGGCCACGCACGAAACGGGTCACGCCGGCAGGCCCGCCCAAACTGGCCAACAGCAGGTTCGCCGCAGTGTTGTCGCTCAGCGTGATCGCGGCCTCACACAGCGCAGCCACGGTCATGCCGTGTGCCCCGACGTGCTGGCGGGTTACCGGCGCGTAGTCCAGCAACGCATCCGGGCCATACACGATGCGCCGATCCAGCCTTTCCTTGCCGGCGTCGACCCGCGCCAGCACCGCCGCCACCGCCAGCACCTTGAACGTGCTGCACAACAAAAACCGCTCGTCGCCGCGCTGCGCAATCCGGCGTCCCGTACCGGTATCAAGCATGGCCACGCCGAGCCGCCCGCCATGACGGCGCTGCAGTGCAGCCAGCCTGGCCTCAGGCCCCGAAATGCCGGCAGCATGCGATGTCAGTGGCTGCAGGATGAGTGCGGACACACCGAGCAGGCCGTTCTTGAGCAGATTTCGACGATTCATGCAGCTACCTCGGGCAGAGTTGTCGTGAAAATAGAACCACGCCATGTTGACCGCCTATGCGGGCAATCCAGGGCACCGCACATGACAATTTCATGACAAGCCGGTGCAGTTCCGATCCGGGGCGACAGCTTCGGCAGCATGCCCGGGAGTAACCTTGGATCGCCTCCGGCGAACCCCATGTATAGCCGCATCGCCGCAACACGCAACACCTGATCCGACCCCACCTCGGAGACATCCATGTCGAACTACCGCAAGACTCCCGAAGCCGTCTCCCGGCTTACTCCCGAGCAATATCGCGTCACCCAGGAAGCTGCTACCGAACGGCCCTTCGACAATCTGTACAACGCCAACACGGCATCAGGCCTTTACGTCGACATCGTTTCCGGCGAACCGCTGTTCACCTCGCTGGACAAATTCGAAAGCGGTTGCGGCTGGCCCAGCTTTACCCGTCCGGTAAAGAATGAGCACGTCATCGAGCACCACGACGACAGCCATGGCATGACGCGCATCGAGGTACGTTCCCGCGATGGCGACAGCCATCTCGGCCACGTCTTCCCGGACGGCCCGCGCGAATCCGGTGGCCTGCGCTACTGCATCAACTCCGCCTCGTTGCGGTTCATCCCTGTCGAACAGCTCGAGAGCGAGGGCTATGGCGAATACCGCAAGCTCTTCGACACCCATCAGCAGGAGCCTGCCGCATGAACCATCCGATCGAGCGTGCCGTGCTCGCCGGCGGCTGCTTCTGGGGCATGCAGGAGCTGATCCGTCAGCAGCCGGGGGTCTTGTCCACCCGCGTGGGCTACACCGGCGGCGATGTTCCCGACGCCACCTACCGCAACCATGGCACGCATGCCGAGGCGATCGAAATCAGCTTCGACCCGCAGCGGACAAGTTATCGCACGCTGCTGGAATTCTTCTTTCAGATCCACGATCCCAGCACACCGAACCGACAGGGCAATGACCGTGGCACGAGCTACCGTTCGGCCATCTTCTACACCACCGAGGAACAGAGGCAGGTGGCCGAGGACACCATTGCCGACGTGAACGCCTCGGGCCTCTGGCCAGGCAAGGCAGTTACCGAATTGGCACCTTCCGGCGATTTCTGGGAGGCCGAACCCGAACATCAGGATTACCTGCAGCACTACCCCGGCGGTTACACCTGCCATTTCATCCGGCCGGACTGGAAGTTGCCGCGCCGGGCTTCAGTGGCCGAGGATGAATAGCGCAAGCAAAGTCGCCCGAGATTGACCACGCTCGGATTGGCCACGGGGCGCATCACAAGACGCGCGCAGCGATGGCTCGCCCCGATTCGATCAGTCAGCCCTGGATAGCCCCCTCGATGCGACGGTCGGGAACCAGCCAGAGGAGTGCCATCAATGCATAGATGGATTGCGCCAGCCATGGCCACCAGTGTGTCAGCACGATGCCGATCAGATAAAAAACCGGTGAGAGCTTGCCCTTCCAGTCGGCACCGATCGCCTGCCGCAACGTCGAACTGCTGCCGCCGGCGGCAATCAATGCCTGCTGCAGTATCCAGTAGGCAAGTGCTGCCATCAGCAATACCCATCCGTAAACCGCCGTCGGGGTGGAGGCAAAATGGTTTTCACCCATCCAGGCAGTGACAAAGGGAAACAGCGACAGCCAGAAAAGCAGGTGCAGGTTGGCCCATAGCACGCGGCCGGAAACCCGGTGACTGGTCGCCAGCATGTGATGGTGATTATTCCAGTAGATGCCGACGTAAATGAAACTCAGGACATAGCTGAGCAGCACCGGACCAAGTGGAACCAGGTCGTCGAGCGCATGCCCGGCCGGCACCTTGAGTTCCAGCACCATGATGGTGATGATGATCGCGATGACACCATCGCTGAACGCTTCCAGCCGCCCCTTGCCCATCTGACTTTACCCTGGTGGTCTGCCGAGGCAAGCTTGCCTGATACCGAGACTGCCTGCATCACCAGCAGCAGGCAAACCCGGCTTCAGGCCAGGGGATCAGGCAAAGGCCTGCTCGACCTCGTCGGAGCCTTCGTTGACGCCCTCGAACAGGAAGGTCGACAGATAGCGTTCACCCGTATCGGGCAGCATGGCAAGCAGTACCGAGCCTGCGGGTGCACCCTTGGCCACTTCCAACGCGGCAGCCAGGGTGGCGCCGGCCGAAATGCCGACGAAGATGCCCTCTTGCTGTGACAGCGCACGCGCGGTGTCGCGAGCCAGTACGTCGTCGATCAACACGATCCGGCTGACGATGTTGCGGTTGAGCACGCCGGGCACGAAATCCGGGGTCCAACCCTGGATCTTGTGAGGTTGCCATTCGTTGCCGGACAGCAGCGCCGCCACGGCGGGCTCGCTGGCGATCAGCTGCACTTCCGGGCGCGCCACCATCAGTACTTCGCCCACCCCGGTCAGGGTGCCGCCGGTTCCCCAGCCCGTCACGAAGTAATCCAGCCGCTTGCCGGCGAAATCGCGCAGGATCTCCGGTGCCGTGGTGTTGCGGTGATAGGCGGGATTGGCCTGATTCTCGAACTGGTCGGCGAGGAACCAGCCATGTTTCTTCGCCAGCTCCGCGGCCTTCACCACCATCGCGGTGCCGCGGCCGGCAGCCGGCGTCAACACCACCTTGCCGCCGTAGGCGCGGATCAGCTTGCGCCGTTCGATCGAGAAAGACTCTGCCATCACCGCCACAAACGGATAGCCGCGCGCCGCGCAGACTGCGGCGAGCGCCACGCCGGTATTGCCGGAAGTCGCCTCGACCACGGTCTGGCCCGGCTTCAGCACGCCACGCTGCTCGGCGTCGAGAATGATCGCCAGGGCAAGCCTGTCCTTGACCGAGCCGGCTGGATTGAACGCCTCCACCTTCACGTAGATGCTGACGTGCTTCGGTGCGAGGCGATGCAGCTTGACGATTGGCGTGTTGCCGATGGTGTCGAGAATACTGTCGTAAATCATGGAGTCACTCCATCGGAAGTGGGAGAAAGAAGCACTGGCGATGATGCGCCTGCGCGAGGAAAAAATCAGCGTCAGGCACGATGAATGGCTTGCAGCACATCGCGACCCATGGTCGGTGGTGCGCGCCGGCCGGTTCCGCGTCGCGTCGTCGGGCAGGGCCGGATCTCGTGCATGCCGGCGCCCAGCGGCGGCTGGCCAAACCACGCAAGGGTAGAGGCCAGCCCGGCCACCTCCCCCAGGATCAGCAACGCCGGCGAACACACCGCATGTGCCGCTGCACGATCGGCCAGATTGCCCAACGTGCCGGTGATCACGCGTTGCTCCGGGCGCGAACCGTTTTCGACCAGGGCGAACGGCGTCGATGCGGCACGCCCATGTTTCAGCAACCGCGCCTGCAATCCTCCCAGCTCGGCCACGCCCATGTAGACAGCGAGGGTCTGACGCTCCTGTGCCAGCTCTGCCCAATCCAGCGTGTCACGCGAAGACTGGCAGTGCGCCGTGACAAATCGCACCGATTGCGCATGGTCGCGATGAGTGAGCGGCACGCCGGCATGAGCGGCGCAGGCCACCGCGGCGGTGATGCCGGGCACCACCTGGTAGGGGATGCCGTGCTCGCGCAGGAACTCCAGCTCCTCACCGCCACGACCGAACACGAACGGGTCGCCACCCTTCAGCCGCACCACCCTTTTGCCGGCGCGGGCATGTTCCAGCAACAGGGCGTGGATCCCGTCCTGGCTGGTGTGATGATTGCCAGCCTGTTTGCCGACCTCGATGCGCTCGGCATCGCGACGTGCCAGTTCGAGCACGCCGGCACCTACCAGGCGGTCATGCAGGATCACGTCGGCCTCGTTCAGCGCGCGCAACGCGCGCAGCGTCAACAAGCCCGGGTCACCAGGGCCTGCACCCACCAGCACCACCGAACCCACCGGGTCGATCGGAGCCGCCGCCAGTTCCTGCTCGGCCGCCGCACGAGCCTCGTCGGGCCGGCCCTGCTGCAACAGTGTCGCCACGGGCCCGGAAAACAGCCTTTCGTAATATCCGCGCCGGGCCGCCATGTCTGGCAACCGCGCACGAATGCGCTTGCGCAGTTTGCCGACCAATGCAGCGAGCCCGCCCAAGGAATGGTCGAGCAGGGTCTCGAGCCTTTCGCGCACCAGGCGTGCCAGCATCGGCGCCTCGCCGCCGCTCGATATGGCGATGGTCAGCGGCGCACGATCGATCACGGCCGGTACATGAAAGCTGGACAGCTTTGCATCATCGACCACGTTGACGAAAATCCGTCGCAATTCACCCATGCTGGCCAGCATCGTATTCATTTCGCGGTCGGAGGTGGCCGCCACTATCAGCCAGACCCGTTCCAGCCAGCTCTCCTGGAACGGATCGGCCCGATGGGCAACACGCCCTTCGCGCACCCATTGCTGCAACCGCGGGGTCAGCGCGACCGCATTCACGGTGACCTGTGCCTGTGCCGCCAGCAGGGCCGCGACCTTGCGTTCCGCCACGACGCCCCCACCAACTACCAGGACCGCGCGTTGCGCCAGCGAGACGAACATTGGGTAGAGCTTCATGACGATGAGCCTGATCCTGATCATGCGTGTGCCAGCTCACGCTACGAAGCCGGTGTCGATACGGCAAATGATTTCTCCGGCATCGCATATGCCAGCACAGCATGAGCGACGCCAAAGTCGCGAATTATTGACATATTCATCGAATAGACGTATAGACGTCCAATCATGATTAGTGGAAAATGCATCACCACGCGCGCCGCCAGCCACGCGACAGCGCTGATCCATGCCAGGATGATGTGCGTCATGCGATGTATGCACAGTTCGTCGAGCCGTCCATCCATTGACCACGAATACCCACGGATCAACATCCATGACGCTTGCCCAATTGCGCTATCTCATCGCCATCGCCGATTCCGGCCTCAACATCACGCTGGCAGCCGAGCGCGTGCATGCCACCCAGCCCGGGCTGAGCAAGCAACTGCGCCAGCTCGAGGATGAACTCGGCTTCCAGCTGTTCGTGCGCAAGGGCAAGAGCCTCGATGCGATAACCCATGCCGGTGAACAGGTCATCGAGCGTGCCCGCATCATCCTGGCCGAGGCCGCCAACATCCGCTCGATCGCGGCGAACCTGCGCAACGAGGCACACGGCGAGTTGCGTATCGCCACTACCCATACCCAGGCCCGTTTTGCCCTGCCCGGTGCGATCGCCGCGCTAAACGCCAGCTATCCCCAGGTCAGCGTGCACCTGCAGCCTACCCATGACAACGAGGTGCTGGCGCGGCTGGAATCGGGTCAGGTCGACCTGGCGATCATCAGCAGTGCCGGTGCAGCACCGACCTCCGGCATTGCCTTCCCTGCCTATCACTGGCAGCGGGTGATTGTCACGCCGAACGCACATCCGCTGGCTGCCCAGGTATCGCCACCGTCATTGAAAGAACTCGCGACCTTGCCGCTGGTCAGCTACGAATCATCCTTGAAGCCCGAATCCTCCCTGCGCCGCACGTTCGAGGCCGAAGGCCTGATTCCGCAGATTGCCATGACCGCAGGCGATGCCGACCTGATCAAGACCTATGTCCGCGCCGGCCTGGGTGTCGGCGTGCTGGCCGAGATGGCCATGCGCGCCAGCGATGTCGATCTCTACAGCGTGGCTGCCGACCATTTGTTTCCGGTTTGCACCACCTGGATCGTGCTGCGCCGGGAGAGCGTGCTGCGCGATTACATGCTCGAATTCATCCACCAGTTCGCGCCCCATCTGGATCGTCGTGATGTGACTCGTACCCTGGCCGGTGACATGCCGGTTGCCGATTGGCCGAATGTGCCGTATTGGAGCGATCGCGAGACCCTCAGCGCCGAAGAGGTGGCGTGAGCGAAGCCATGGCGGCAACGGCCGAAAGCCGTAGCGACTGGCCGACTGCGGGTGAGCTGGGTGCTGTCGGGCCGCCTGCAACGTGCGTTTCCAACTCGCCGCATGGCAGCGCCAGTTGTTGCCCTCCTTGCGCCACGCGGATTCGACCCGGTAGAGGCCCAACTGGTCAGGCAGGATCCGGCTGCCACTGCTCGGGGGCGCCCTGAAGGCGGCAACCATCCGCGAGCCATGACGCTCGATCGTCACCGGCCCCGGAGTGGCGCCGATGCGCTCTCTGCGCAATGCAGACAATCGAACAGGTTGCCCAGCGCGCGCCGATCCATCTCGCCGCCATTGCCATCAAAATCAGCACTCGAGAATGTCACCATGGCGCTGATCTTGCCGGCCTCGACCGCCTGCACGATCGTCTCGATCGCAACGCATACCTGCGCCTCATCCGTGGGCCGTCTGCAAGCGGAAAGGCACGCCGCAAGCAGGGTCAGCAGCAGCAAGAGCCAGCCGGATTTCTTCAGTGCGATCATGCCCTCGACTCGCTGCAATGCGGCTTGCCGCTATACGCGCGCGTATGCTCCAATGAGCCGACGCGGATGGGCATGACGCAGATGACGCATGCCAGATCCTTGCCGAACGATGAGCCATCTGAACAGGGAACCCAAGCATGAGCAAAGAACGTCCGTGGCTGGCACAGTATCCGGCCGGCGTGCCGGAGCAGATCGACATCGACAGCTACGCTTCGGTGCCGGCGGTGCTGGACGAGGCGTTCGAGCGTTTTCGCGAAAACCCTGCATTCTCCAATTTCGGTCGCAAGCTCAGCTATGGACAGATAGACGACATGAGCCGCCAGTTTGCCGGTTACCTTACCGGTGTTCTGAAGCTCGGCAAGGGCGACCGCATCGCGATCATGATGCCCAACGTGCTGCAGTATCCGATTGTCCTGTTCGGTGCGCTGCGGGCCGGTCTGATCGTGGTCAACACCAACCCGCTGTACACCGCACGCGAGCTCAAGCATCAACTGGAGGACTCCGGCGCCAAGGCGATCGTGGTACTCGACAATTTCGCCGCCACCCTGCAACAGGTGCTGGCCGAGACACAGGTGCAGCATGTGGTTGCCACCGGTCTCGGTGACCTGCTCGGCGCAAAAGGCATCTTGATCAATTTCGTGCTGAAGTACATCAAGAAGATGGTTCCGGCGTACCACCTGCCGCAGGCGGTGCGTTTTGGCGATGCGCTCAAGAGGGGCACGGCACATCCGATGCCGCCCGTCGCATTGGGCCATGACGACATCGCCTTCCTGCAATACACCGGTGGCACGACCGGCGTCGCCAAGGGGGCCATGCTCAGCCACGGCAACATGGTTGCAAACATGCTGCAGTCGGCCGCCTGGATTGGTGCGAATACCAAGGTGGGCGAGGAAGTCATCATCACCGCACTGCCGCTCTACCATATCTTTTCGCTGACCGCGAACTGCCTGGTGTTTGCACGCATGGGTGGCCTGAACTGGTTGATCACAAACCCGCGCGACATGCCTGGCTTCGTCAAGGAATTGAAGCAATCCGGCTTCACGGCCCTTACCGGCGTCAACACCCTGTTCAACGGCCTGCTCAACACCCCTGGTTTCGCCGAGCTCGATTTCTCGCGCCTGCACCTGACGCTCGGCGGCGGCATGGCGGTGCAGCGTGCGGTGGCCGAACGCTGGAAGAAGGTGACTGGCTGCACGCTCGCCGAAGCCTACGGCCTGACCGAAACCTCGCCCGCCGTCTGCATCAATCCGCTGGATCTGAAAGATTACAATGGCTCGATCGGCCTGCCGGTACCGTCCACTGAAGTCACGGTATGGTCCGAAGATGGCCAGCCATTGCCTGCCGGCGAGGCGGGTGAACTGATGGTGCGCGGCCCGCAGGTCATGCAGGGGTACTGGCAACGCCCGCAGGAAACCAGCAAGGTTCTCGGCACCGATGGCTGGCTGCATACCGGCGACATCGCAAAAATGGACGAGGGCGGCTACTTCTACATCGTCGACCGCAAGAAGGACATGATCCTGGTTTCCGGCTTCAACGTGTATCCGAATGAAGTCGAGGACGTGGTGATGGAGCACCCGGGCGTACTCGAAGTCGCCGCAGTCGGTATCGCCGACGAGCATTCCGGTGAAGTGGTGAAACTGTTCGTGGTGCGCAAGGATCCCCAACTCACCGAGGAAGCACTGAAGCAGTTTTGCCACGATCGGCTGACCGGTTACAAACGCCCACGACAGATCGAGTTTCGTGACGAACTGCCCAAGAGCAACGTCGGCAAGATCCTGCGACGAGAACTGCGCGACGAGAAAAAGCCGTCCAGCTGATTGCTCTCTTTCCGCCGCAGACCGAAAACCGAAACGCCCGCATCATGCGGGCGTTTTCGTTCACGGCGAAAGGCGGTGGTTCAGCTGTCTTTCCAGTATTCCAGGATGTCGGCGTAACCACCCAGCAGGTTCCATAGCGGTACCTGCTTGTCCTCGGGGATGCGGCTGTAGGAAAACCCGATGTGATGTTCGGAAATGCGCGCCACCACGGCTTCGAGGTGAATATGCAGGTTGTGCCCGAAAATCATGTCGAGCACCCAACTCTGCCCGGTCTCCCCGGACCAGCCCAATGGCCGGCGCAGCAGTGCACCGGTGGCTGAAATGTCGACCAGTTCCGTCGGGTGAGACTCACCATGACGGCTCATCAACACCGTCGTTTCGATCTGCATGCGTGCCGGACGCAATTTTTCCGGAGCGCTGCCATCTTGTCCATGTCTGTCGATCGCCATCAACTGTCCTGCCCTGTGCAATGCGCCAACATCAAACTTCGGCGCGATAGTCAATCTCATCCCGAACTTGTTCCGCGGCATCATCCATTGACGCAACGAGAGCCATCACCCGACTCCTGTCCGCAATCAGCAAGCGCGTCCCGTGCGGTGCCCAAGCATGGTAAAGCAACTAATATGCCATTCGAAAAAATCACTCATGCCCACAAAGATATCCCTTGCTGCAAGCCTCGGCAGTGACTTTGCTCATTCGTCAGCCCGGGAGAAACCGGCCAGGGATTGCGCCGGCCCGAGCCAGACAGCGTCACGAATCAGCCCTCCGCAGCCACTAGCTTGTCGCATATCGTCACATTAGGTCACATGTCGCTCTGCCCTGCCTGATTTCTGCCGCAGCATCATCCTCATCATCAAGCTGAAGGCGCCATCACTCGGCGAGAAGGAATGCAGTCACCTCGCACCTTGGCGTGAGCACAACAACAGGCATGCCCATGCTGAGTCATCCGGCGATTGGCCCGCAGGGATCCACCGCTGATAGCATCAATGATGCAGGCCTTTCGGCCATGTTGCACCCGTGCGTACAACAGGCCCGCCTGCGTGCAAGTCAAATGATAGTCGCTGCCGCAAGCAGGCCTTGGCGAACTTTCCGCCCGCTGCTAATATGCCGGGCTTACGTGGGGCGGTAGCTCAGCTGGGAGAGCGTCGCGTTCGCATCGCGAAGGTCGTGGGTTCGATCCCCATCCGCTCCACCACGTACTTGTCCGGCAAGTTTCAGAAAGCCGAAAGCCCCGCCTCGCTGCGGGGTCTTTTTTGGCAAACAGGTCCTCCGTGAATCGCGTTGGAGCGACGGCGACAGAGCCTGCCTGCGGGACTGTTCGCAGAAGGAAACACGTTGATCATCTTGCGGCACTTCTGATGCCGATCAACGACGTCCACGTATGCGCCATCGAATCATCGGTTGACGAGTCATGAACACATCCATGCGCCTGGTGCTGGCTGCCGCCTTGTTCGGCGTGGTGGCGCTCATGGGGCCGACACCTGCTCGGGCAGCGGCATTTCAAGACAGCAGTTATGTCCGGGTCGTAGTACCGGACATGGGCCAGGCAGTGGCGTTTTTCCGGGATGTGCTGGGTTGCCCATTGATCAGCCCTGTCGTGAATGCGACCGATTCACGTATTGACGGGCGTGCCTCCGCTCTTCTTACCTGCGGCAGCGGTTCGGTGGTCGAGCTGTCGCTGGCAATGCCTTCGCGGAGGCAGCAGCAGGGCGCGCTGCTCCAGCTGGCATCGGACGATGTGGCCGGCGCAACACAATGGCTGAGACATCAGGGTGTGGAAATCAGTGGCCCGCCGCAGCGACTGTCGTCAGGACAGCTGGCCGTGAACCTCGTCACGCCGTGGGGCCAATCGCTGCAACTTGTCGGCTGGCCGGCCGATGTCGCCAGCGCCAGGCGCTGAAGATGGGCGGCGCTCAGCGGCGCACGCGAAAGAAGTCGCGCAGCATCGTCGCGGAATCACCGGCGAACAGGCCTCCGGCCACCTCGATCCGATGGTTGTGGCGTACGTCGATCAGGGTATCGAACACGCTGCCGGCAGCGCCCGTCTTTGGATCGGCAGCGGCATAAACCACCCGGCCGAGGCGAGCATGGATCATCGCCATCGCGCACATCGAGCATGGTTCCAGGGTGACGTAAATCGTGGCACCGGAAAGACGGTGGTTGGCGAGCTTCTCCCCTGCCGCGCGCATCGCCATGATCTCGGCGTGGGCGGTCGGATCATGCAGGGTGATATTGCGATTCCAGCCCAGGCCGACGATCTCGCCATCCAGCACCAGCACGGCCCCGACCGGCACCTCGTTTTCGGCATCGCGGGCATGCGCAGCCAACTGCAGCGCGCGCTGCATGTATAACCGGTCATCCGGCGAAAACATCGGTGAGGATGGATCAATCATTTCAGTGACGTGATGGCATGACGCGGGAAAGCCGGCAGATCGCCGGCTTCGCCAGAATCAGGCAAGCTCCGATGACCCTATTCCCACTCGATGGTAGCCGGTGGCTTGCCGCTGATGTCGTATACAACCCGGGAAACGCCGCGCAGCTCATTGATGATCCGATTGGAAACCTTGCCAAGAAATTCGTAAGGCAAGTGTGCCCAGTGCGCCGTCATGAAATCGATGGTTTCCACCGCACGCAGGGCAATCACCCATTCGTAGGCGCGGGCATCACCGACCACGCCGACCGATTTCACCGGCAGGAACACGGCGAACGCCTGACTGGTCTTGTCGTAGAGGTCGGCCTTGCGCAATTCGTCGATGAAGATCGCATCAGCCTGTGCCAGCAGTTCGGCATATTCGCGCTTCACCTCGCCAAGAATGCGCACACCCAGGCCGGGTCCGGGGAAGGGATGGCGATAGACCATCGCGCGCGGCAGGCCAAGCTCCACTCCGATGCGGCGTACTTCGTCCTTGAACAGCTCGCGCAATGGCTCAACCAGCTTCAGCTTCATGTGCGCCGGCAGGCCACCCACGTTGTGATGGCTCTTGATGACGTGCGCCTTGCCGGTCTTGCTGCCGGCCGACTCGATCACATCGGGGTAGATCGTGCCTTGCGCCAGCCATTTCACCTCGCCACCACCGGTCGTGAGCCTGGCGGACTCCTCGTCGAAAATCTCGATGAACAGGCCGCCGATGATCTTGCGCTTGGTTTCCGGGTCGGCCACGCCTTCGAGTGCCCTGAAATAGCGATCGGCGGCATTCACACGGATCACCTTGACACCCATGTTTTGCGCCATGGTCGCCATCACCTGGTCGCCCTCCTGCCAGCGCAACAGGCCCGTATCGACAAACACGCAGGTCAGCCGGTCGCCGATCGCCTTGTGCAGCAACGCTGCCACCACCGAGGAATCAACCCCGCCGGAAAGCCCCAGCAGTACATGATCATCGCCGACCTGTTCGCGCACGCGGGCAATCTGGTCGTCGATGATGTTGGCGGCGGTCCACAGCGTGGCGCAGCCGCAGATCTCGGTGATGAAGCGCTTGAGCAGCGCCCCGCCCTGCTTCGTGTGGGTCACTTCGGGATGGAACTGCACGCCGTACCAGTGCTTGTCGTCGTTCTCCATCACCGCGACCGGAATCCGGTCGGTCGTGCCCGTGACGGTGAAGCCGGGCGGTACCCTGGAAACGTGATCACCGTGACTCATCCACACGTCGAGCCTGTGTTCGCAGGCATGATCGCTGAGGCCGTCGAACAGACGACTGCTCGTCACGATATCGACACTGGCATGACCGAACTCGCGGGCGTCAGCCGCCTCGGTGGCGCCACCGAGCTGTGCGGCCAGGGTCTGCATGCCGTAGCAGATGCCGAGGACAGGCACGCCGGCATCAAGCACCTGCTGTGGCGCCCTGGGTGCATCTGCCAGCGTGGTCGACTCCGGGCCACCGGAAAGGATGATGCCCTTCGCGCCGAAGCCGGCAATCTCGGCCGGCTCATGGTCCCATGCCCAGATCTCGCAATACACCCCGAGTTCGCGGATGCGGCGTGCGATCAGCTGCGTGTACTGCGCACCGAAATCGAGGATCAGAATCTTGTCGGAATGGATATTGGTCATTTGATGGCCAGACATCGGGAACGGGAAATCGGGAATGGAAGAATCAGGGGGCGTCATGGCCGGCACGCATATCGAAACCAGGGAACAGCAGGACATCGCTTGTCGACGATCTCCCGTTCCCGCCCCCCTTTCCGGCAACTCAGGAATTCAGCCGGTAATTCGGCGCTTCCTTGGTGATCTGGATATCGTGCGGATGCGCTTCGGTAACGCCGGCCGAAGTCACCTTGACGAACTGCGCCTTGTTGCGCACGTCATCAATGGTTGCCGCCCCCAGGTAACCCATGGATGCACGCAGGCCGCCGATGAGCTGATGAATGATGTTGCGCAGCGGACCACGGTACGGCACGCGACCTTCGATGCCTTCGGGCACCAACTTGTCGGCGTCTGCTTCTTCCTGGAAATAGCGATCCTTCGAGCCCAGTGCCATCGCGCCGATCGAGCCCATGCCGCGATAGCTCTTGTACGAACGGCCCTGGAACAGCTCGACCTCGCCGGGCGATTCTTCGGTGCCGGCGAACATCGAGCCGAGCATCACGCTGGAAGCGCCGGCAGCCAGCGCCTTGGGAATGTCGCCGGAATAGCGGATGCCGCCATCGGCGATCAACGGAATTTCGTCTTTCAGCGCGGTGGCGACCATGTCGATCGCGGTGATCTGCGGCACGCCGACACCGGCGACCACGCGCGTGGTGCAAATCGAACCGGGGCCGACACCGACCTTGACTGCATCCACACCGACGTCGAGCAACGCCCGCGCGGCCTCACCGGTGACGATGTTGCCGGCGATCACCTGCACCTGCGGGTAGTGTTTCTTCACCCAGCCCACGCGATCGATCACGCCCTGCGAATGGCCGTGTGCCGTGTCGACCACCAGCACGTCCACACCGGCATCGACCAGCGCAGCCACGCGCTGCTCGGTGTCGCCGGTGACGCCGACCGCAGCGCCGACCAGCAGGGCTTCCTGCTGATCCTTGGCGGAATGCGGATTGTCGCGTGCCTTCTGGATATCCTTGACCGTGATCAGGCCGCGCAACTGGAACGCGTCGTTGACCACCAGCACTTTCTCGATGCGATGCTTGTGCAGCAACAGCAGCACGTCGTCCTGGCCAGCGCCCTCGCGGACGGTGACCAGCTTGTCCTGGCGCGTCATGATGTTGCGCACCGGATCGTCAAGCTTGCGCTCGAAGCGAAGGTCGCGGCTGGTGACGATGCCGACCAGCTGCGCGCCATCCACCACCGGCACACCGGAGATGTCATGTGCACGGGTCAGCCGCAGTACCTCGCGGATGGAAGTCTCCGGAGTCACCGTGATCGGGCTGCGGATCACGCCGGCCTCGAACTTCTTGACCAGGCGAACTTCCGCAGCCTGCTGCTCGGCGGTCATGTTCTTGTGGATGATGCCGATGCCGCCGTTCTGCGCCATGGTGATGGCGAGCCGGGCTTCGGTCACGGTGTCCATGGCGGCGGACACGATGGGAATGTTCAGGCGCAGATCGCGGGTAAACCGCGTCGAGGTATTCACGTCGCGCGGCAGCACGATGGAGTGGCCCGGAACAAGGTAGACATCGTCGTAGGTCAGGGCCTCGGCGAGGATACGCATGCGAAAAGTCCCGCTGCAAAGAGGGAATTATACGCGCCCTGCGATCAACCTCGCCAGATGTGCGGCTGAATCGGGACGCAAACTCAAGCCGGCGAAGAGGTGCTGCGAGCCTCGGCGGCTTCCAGCGTGTTCTCCATCAACGTGGCCACCGTCATCGGGCCGACCCCGCCGGGAACCGGTGTAATCCAGCTGGCGCGCTCGGCTGCCGGAGCAAATTCCACGTCACCGACCAGCCGTCCATCGTCGAGCCGGTTGATGCCGACGTCGATCACCACCGCACCCGGCTTGATCCAATCGCCCTTGACCAGGCCAGGCTTGCCCACGGCCACAATCACGATGTCTGCCTGGCGCACGAAACTGGCCAGGTCGCGAGTGAAACGATGACACGAAGTCGTCGTGCAGCCGGCGATCATCAGTTCCAGCGCCAACGGGCGTCCCACATGATTGGAGACGCCAACCACCACCGCATGCTGGCCGCGTACCGGCCGATCGGTATGGCCGAGCAGCGTCATCACCCCTTTCGGCGTGCATGGGCGGAGTCCGAACCGGCGCAACGCAAGACGGCCGACGTTCACTGCCTGGAATCCATCCACATCCTTGCCCGGATCGATACGATCGACCAGCGCGTCTTCGTCGATATGCGCGGGCAACGGCGATTGCACCAGGATGCCGTGCACGCTGGCATCCGCATTGAGCCGGTCGATCAAGGCAAACAGCTCGGCCTGACTGGTCGTTTCAGGCAAGTCATGGTCGAACGAACGAAAACCGACCTGATGGCAGGCCTTGCGCTTGTTGCGCACATAGACCGACGAAGCGGCATCGCTACCCACCAGCACCACCGCAAGGCCGGGTGCGGACATGCCCCGCGCCACCCGTTCGGCTACGCGCAGGCCGACCCGGTCGAGCAGCTCCTGTGCGATGCGTTTGCCGTCGAGGATGCGTGCGCTCATGTTGATGCCTGACTGTAAAGTCACGCATTATCCGGGCTCCGCCTGACGCACACAAATGGCATGCACGCATGAACCCGATCCAGCTGCCGCCGGCCGCGCCTGAGCTGACCACCCACGGCTTGTGCCTGCGCCCGTGGCAGGACAGCGATGCCGACGCCCTGCACGAAGCGGTGGGTGAATCGATCGCCAGCGTCGGTCGCTGGTTGCCCTGGTGTCATGCCGGCTACGGGCGCGAGGACGCGGTCGCGTGGATCGCGCATTGTCGTGCCTCATGGGCAGCCTCCACGCAGTTCGCGTTCGGCATCTTCGACGCGGCTTCGGGTGTCTTGCTCGGCAGCGCGGGACTCAGCGAATGCAACCGGCCTCAACGTGGCGCCAATCTTGGCTACTGGGTGCGCGAGTCACGCCAGCGGCAGGGAGTCGCCGTTGCCGCCGCGATTCGGCTGGCACGCTTCGGCTTCGAGCAATGCGGCCTGATCCGCATCGAGATCGTCGTGCTGCCCGACAACCGGGCCAGTCGGCGCACCGCCGAAAAGACCGGTGCAAAGTTCGAGTCGATCGCTCGACAACGACTCTGGAAAAACGAGCAGGCACTGGATGCGGCGGTGTATGCGCTGATCCCGGACGATCTGCGCTGAACAACCTGTTTCGCTCAACGCGTACGCTTGATCAGGTCACTGACCCGGCGTCGGGCCTTGTGCTGCTGTTCCTTGGTCAGCACCTTCTTGCGCCCGGCAAATGGATTCTCGCCCTCGCGGAACGCGATGCGGATCGGCGTGCCTTCCAGCTTGTAGCGCTTGCGGAAGAAATTTTCCAGGTAGCGCTGATAGGCCGGCGCGATGTGCTTGGTGCGTGTACCGTGAATCACGATCGTCGGCGGATTGGTGCCCCCGGGATGGGCGAAGCGCAGCTTCGGCGAGTGACCGTGCACCAGCGGTGGCTGATAGCTCTCGTAGGCCTTTTCCAGCGTCTTGGTGAGGTCGGAGGACACCAGCACCTTGGTTGCCGAGGCATGCGCCCGCACCACCGAACGCATCAACTCGCGCAACCCCGAACCGTGCAGCGCCGAGATCTGCACCTGTTTGGCCCAGTCGACGAAAACCAGCCGGCGATCCAGTGCCCGGCGGCACTCGTCGCGTTGGTAGGCGTCCAGTCCATCCCACTTGTTCAGTGCGATCACCAGCGCCCGGCCTTCGTCCATCGCGTAACCGATCAGGGTGAGATCCTGGTCGGCCAGGTTTTCGCGGGCATCGATCATGATCACCACCACCTGGGCGGCAGCGATCGACTGCAGGGTCTTGATGACGCTGAATTTCTCCACCGCCTCCTCGACCCGCGCCTTGCGCCGGATACCCGCGGTATCGATCAGGGTGTAGCGTTTCCCATCGCGTTCCAGCGGCACCCGGATCGGGTCGCGGGTCGTGCCGGCGACATCGGAAACGATCAGCCGATCCTCGCCGAGCAGACGGTTGATCAGGGTCGACTTGCCTGCATTCGGGCGGCCAACGATGGCCACGCGAATACTGCCGTCTTCACCATCCCCTTCGACAGCGGTTTCATCGTCTGGCGGCAGCAGTGGCAACACCATCGCGATGAGATCGGCCGTGCCGCGGTTGTGCGCCGCGGACAACGGCAGGATTTTGCCGACGCCGAACGCGGAAAACTCCGCCATCACGGCTTCATCTTCCAGTCCGTCGGTCTTGTTGACTGCAGCAATGATGGTCTTGCCGCTGCGTCGCAGCTCACCCAGGATCACGTAATCCTGCGGCAACAGGCCATCGCGTGCATCGACCACGAACACCAGCACATCGGCTTCGTCGATCGCCAAGCGTACCTGGCGGGCGGTAAGCACATCCATCGCGTCCTCGACACCGGACAAACCGCCGGTATCGACCACCACGAAGGGGCGCTGACCACTGCGGCAGATACCGTAATGGCGGTCGCGGGTAACCCCCGGCATGTCGGCCACCAAAGCATCCCGGCTACGCGTCAGGACATTGAAAAGGGTCGATTTTCCGACGTTCGGACGACCGACCAGGGCGACGACTGGCAACATGATGAGGGTATCGGTCCTGCGATCAGTGAGACAGTCGATAGGCGCCGATACGGCCCTTGACGTCTTCGACGTAGACGATGTCGCCGACCACCAGTGGTTGCGCGCGGATCGCCTTCTTCGACAAACGCTCACGGGCCGCCAGTGCGCCGTCTCCGGTCTGCAACCAGTGCACGTAGCCTTCCATGTCGCCGACCACCACATAGTTGCCCTGTACGGCGGGCGCGGTCAGCCAGCGATATTTCAGGGCATCGTTCTTCCACATGTCGGTGCCGCCGCTCTTGTCGAACGACCACACCTGCGAGTCGTCGTCGACCCCGTAGATGGCATTGCCACTCAGCGCCAGCGAATCGAAAGTGGAGAACGGATGCGACCACAACGGGCGGCCAGAGGGACCGTCCATCGCCATCAGGTGGCCGTGATAACCCGCGGCGTACAAGGTGCGTCCATCGAGCGCGATCGCGCCATCGACATCGTCCAGACGATCAATCTCGGTGCTCCCCTCGCCGCTGCCAAGCCGCTGCTCCCAGAGCTTGGCGCCGTTATCCAGGCGCAACGCGATCAATTTGCCATCATCGCTGCCGAAGAAAAGTACGCCGTTGGCTGCCAGCATCGGTCCATTGCCGCGAACGCTCAGCAACGGCACACTGCCCTGATCGTAAACCCAGCGGCGCTTGCCGGTCGCCGCGTCGAGCGCATAGATGCGACCATCGCCGCCGCGCACCATGACCTGATCATCGACGATCAGCGGTGAGGTCAGCACTTCGGTGTCCAGTTCGGCTTCCCAACGCGGGCTGCCATCCTTTGCATTCACGCCATAGACGTGGCCATCAAGCGTGCCTACCGCGAGCAGGTCGCCACTGACTGCCGGGCCGCCTGCGTACATGGCGTCCTTGCGCTTCTTGTCGCCCCACCCGAACCAGCCATGGGTACTCGAGCTCTTGGACCACAGCTTCTTGCCGCTAACGGCATCCAGCGCCACCAGCTTGCCATCCGTACTGTCTGCGTAGAGCACGCCATCAACCACGGTCGGGCGCAGACGCACGCCGCTGTCAGCCGCACCGTCGCCCACACTGGTGCGCCACAGGCGAGTCACCTGCACGGTGGCCTTGAAATCCTTGACCAGCGGTGTCGGTGGCTGAACGTTTTCCTTCTTGAACGAATGGCAACCGGCGAGGGTTACCAGTGAAGCCAGTGTGATCAACAAAAATCTTTTCATGCACCCTGCTTCCCGGCCACGGCCAAATCATCGAGTTTCATTTGCAATGCACCGCGCTGCGGCGCTTCCTCGCTCAATCCCGACATGGCCGTCTGATAGGCCTTGCGCGCATCATCTGAACGTCCAAGCTTGACCAGCGCATCGCCACGGAGTTCCTGAGTCAGGCCCTGGAAGCTGCCTGCGGGCATCTTGTCCAACGTGGACAAGGCCTGCTTGGTCTGTTCGCGTGCCAGCTCCACCCGCGCGATACGCAGCAGGGTCAGCGACTTCAACGGCGCGTCAGCCGCATGATTCTCGGCCCATTCCAGCGAGGCTTCGGCCTTGTCCAGTTGCTTGTCCTGCACCTGCTGCCGGGCACGGTCGCTGACCGCGAACACGGCGTATGGCGACTTGGCGTAGTCCTTCATCAGCTGGTCGGTGATCTGAGCCGCAGCCTCCGGCTTGCCGGACAGCGACGCCACCTGGGCCTGCTGATAGAGCTGCGAGGCATTGCTCTCGTTTTGCGCCTGATGACGACGCCATGCCTGCAAACCGAAAATACCGACCAGACCGATGACGATGCCGACAATGATCGACACGCCATTCTCGCGCAGCCACTTCTGCACCAACTCGCTCTGTTCGTACTTGTCGTATTCTTCAAATGCCATGCAATCACCATTCAAAAGGCCACGCACCGATGGGCGCATACGCGACCCTGCACGATGACCAAGGGGTTGTGGAAAGCCTGTTCAAGCGGCAACAGGCAATGTGCAAGCATAACCGAAATGGGCCGCAAGCTGCGGCCCGGCCTGGCGATCAGAGGCTGGCTGCGGAAGCCTTGCCGTTCTGCAACTGCATGCGAAAATGCGCCACGTTGGCATGCCGGAAATCATCCAGGCCCACCGCCTGGCCGTCGATGTCGACCTGGGCGCCGCCCACGTTGCCAATGTTTATGTCCAGCGGCTGATTGCTGCGATAGGTCTTGCTGCTGCCAGCCGGCAACAGGCCGTATTCGAGACGGGTACCGTCGGCCTGGGTCACCTCGACCCAGCTGGCCTCACTCAGGGTCAGCTGCAAAGTGTGGCCGTCATGATCATTGGCGACAACCGGTACAGCCGGCTTGTTTGGCGTCAGGCTGTCGTCGGCCAGGTTCGGAAACGGCGCCATCGAGGCCATCAGTGGCTGATCCCGCGACTGCGCTGCCGCGCTCGACGCGGCGGCCGAATGATCGACCCGGGCCGTCGGGATTGCCGCGCCAGGATGAGCAGTGGTATCCACCTGGCTGACTGGGGCAGCGTCCAGCGGCGCCAGATGACTGAGGTCGCGATCCAGCGTGCTGCGCACACCGAACCATATGGTCGGCACCGCAATGACCAGGGTCAGCACCACATAGGTGGCGGCCGTGGCATAGCGGTCGAACAGGAAGCGCGAGTGGGAAATTCCGCCGGTCGCCACCAGGACGGGCTCGGCTTGCCGCAGGCGCGCAAGCTCCACCTCGACCGATGCCTCATCGATACCGAGATATCGGCCGTACTTGGCGATATAACTGGCCAGGTAGACCTTCGAATCAGAACCCTCGAAACGGTCTTCCTCAAGCTGGCGCAGCACGCGTGCCGGTAGTTTCAGCGCCGTGGCACAGGCTTCCAGATTGAGTCCGCGTGCTTCACGCGCTGCACGCAGCCGACTACCAAAACCCGGCGCGTCGGACTCGAACGAACCCATGTTTTCCGGGTGGATACCAAACAGATCGGGTTCACTCGAACTCCGATCGGGTGCATTGGGCTGGATCGACGTCATGGGCTGGCAACGGTGTCGAGGGCGTGTGCCTGCTCCGAATCCGGGAACTGGCTGAGCAATCGCTTGCGGTAATTCTGGGCCCCTTCCCGGTTACCCATGCTGGTTTCAATATCGTAGCCAAGTTTGAGCGAAGCGGCATTCGACTTGCCCAGCGCGTCGAAACGCTGCAGGAAAGCGCTTGCCCGAAACGCGTCCTTGTTCTTGTAGAGCATGTTGGCGAGCTGAAACAATGCCTCTGCACTGTTCGGATTTTTCGCGAGCGCGTCACGAAAATCGATTTCAGCCCTGGCCGTCTGGCCGGCAAGCAGCTGGCACAGGCCGGCATTGGTCAAGGCCAGATCAGGCGTGGCGTAGAACGGGTCCTTGATTGCCTTGCGAAAATAGGTCTCGCCTTCGGCATATTTCTTCACGGAACACAGGAACTGGCCGAGGTTGTTGTTCGGGGCACCCTTGTTCGGCTCGAGCTCGACCGCCTTGCGGTAGTTGATCTCGGCATCCGCCGGCCGATTGATCTTCTCGTACACGTAGGCAATGAGGGTATGTGCCGGCGCGTAGTTCGGGTCGAACTTCAATGCCAGGTTCAATTTGGCCAGAGCCGACTGCAGGTCGCCCAGATCCACATAATGCCGCGCCAGCTCCGTATGGATGCGTGCCGCATCCTCAGCCTGGGTGGCCTTGCTGGCCTGCGGCAGCGGCTTGCCCATGCTGTTGCTGTCGGTGTTCGTGGTAACGCAGCCAGCCAGCGGCAGCAACAGGCAGAACCACAGGGCGCGCTTAAACAGCATGCAAAGCTCCTTCTTCCTGGCGTTTGCGCAGATCGGCGCTGCGACGGGTGCGATCAGCCACCTGCCCGGCCAGCTGGCCACAGGCGGCATCGATATCGTCGCCACGGGTACGTCGCAACATGGTCAATACACCGGCACTCAGCAGTTGCGTCTGGAAATCGCGGATGTCGTTCGCGTCGGAACGCGCGTAGCGGGTACCGGGGAATGGGTTGAAGGGAATGAGGTTCACCTTGCATGTCGGCAGCTTGCGCATGAACTTGATCAGCTGGCGGGCGTGCTCGGGCTGGTCGTTGATGCCCTTCATCAAGGTGTATTCAAACGTGATCGAAGTGCGTGGTTTGCGCGCCACCCAACGTTGACAGGCCGCCGTGAGTTCGGCGATCGGATAACGCTTGTTGATCGGCACCAGCTCGGTGCGCAGCTCGTCATTGGCTGCATGCAGCGAAACCGCCAGCGACACGTCGATCGCATCGGACAACTGGTCGATCAGCGGCACCATGCCGGCCGTCGACAAGGTGACGCGCTTGGAGGCCAGGCCGAAGCCCAGGTCGTCGCGCATCAGCTTCATGGCACGCACCACGTTGTCGAAGTTGGCCAGCGGCTCGCCCATGCCCATCATCACCACGTTGGTGATGCGGCGGTTCTGGTGAGTGACGTTGCCCAGGTACTTCGCCGCCACCCACACCTGGCCGATGATCTCGGCGGTGGACAAGTTGCGGTTGAAGCCCTGCGCGCCGGTGGAGCAGAAGCTGCAGTTCAACGCACAGCCGATCTGCGAGGAAACGCAGAGCGTGCCTCGGGTCGGCTCCGGGATGTAGACCGTTTCGATCGCGTTGCCGCTGTCCATGCCCAGCAGCCACTTGTGGGTGCCGTCATTGGCGGCCTTGTCCAGCATGGTCTTCGGCACGCCAACGGTGCATACCTCGGTGAGCTTGGCGCGCAGCGCCTTGCCCACGTCGGTCATGTTCTCGAAGTTGTCTTCCAGGTCGTGGTAGATCCACTTCATCACCTGCTCGGCGCGATACGGCTTCTCGCCGATCTGCGTGAAGAAATCACGCAGGCCCTGCCGATCGAAATCGAGCAGGTTGACCCTGGCAGGTGGATTCACGACGACCTGATTCACAACTCATGCCTCACAACGTTGAATCGCTCAGCGCGACAGCACATCCGTCGCGGCGAAGAAATAGGCAATCTCCACCTTGGCGGTATCGACGGCATCGGAGCCGTGCACCGCATTGGCGTCGATCGACTCGGCGAAATCGGCGCGAATCGTGCCCGGCGCAGCTTCCTTCGGGTTGGTGGCGCCCATCAGGTCGCGGTGGGCCAGCACGGCGTTCTCGCCTTCCAGCGCGGTGATCATCACCGGACCGGAAATCATGAACTCGACCAGCGCCTTGAAGAACGGACGCTCCTTGTGCACCGCGTAGAAGCCTTCGGCCTCCTGGCGCGACAACTGCTTCAGCTTGGCCGCAACGATCTTCAGGCCAGCCTTCTCGAAGCGGGCATAGATTTCACCAATGACGTTCTTGGCAACGGCATCGGGCTTGATAATGGAAAGAGTGCGCTCCAGCGCCATACGAGTCTGCTCCGGCAAACGGATTTCGGGAAAAGTGATTGTGCTGGCGTGGCCCCCAACGGGACCAAACCTGACACGGATTGAGGGTTTAGCCCACTAAAGTCTGACAGATTCTAGCTCATGCGCAAGTTTCACGCATATCCGGGCAAACGATCGTTTGACGACCGTGGAGGGCTTGGCATATGCTCAAACGATCGTTTGAATCATTGTGCCGGACAACGGAGCCTCTCGACCCGTGAACAGCAGCGCTTCAACCAGAGAACGCATCCTCGGTGCTGCAGAGCAGCTATTTGCCCAGCGCGGCTTCGATGGTGCCTCGCTGCGCCAGCTGACCACGGCCGCCGGCGTGAACCTGGCGGCGGTCAATTATCACTTCGGCTCCAAGGAAAAACTGGTCGAAGAGGTGTTCCGCCGCCGCCTCGACGCGCTGAACGGCAGCCGAATGGAGGCGCTCGCGCGCCTTGGTGCCGATCATCCTGCGACCCTGGAAGAGGTGCTGGGCGCTTTCATCCGTCCTGCCCTCGAGCTTTCGCACGACAACCATGGCTCGCTGTTCATGCGCGTACTGGCCCGTGCTTTCGCCGAGCATGACGACACCCTGCGTCAATTCCTGTCGGTGAACTATGGCCACGTCATGCGCCAATTCACCGCCGAATTCGCCCGCCTGCTGCCGCAACTGAGCAAGCAGGAGCTGTACTGGCGCATCGATCTGGTCACCGGCGCGCTGACTCACGCCATGTCCGGCTTCGGCATGATCCAGCCCAAAGGCGACGTAAGCGCGCAAGCCCATCGCGAACAGACAGCCCAGCACCTGATCCGCTTCGCTCTCGCCGGGTTGAGCCATCCCTGACCCTTGTCATCCGGTCACAGGTTGCCAACGCCGCGACCGGCACATCCACCCTTTCGTCATCGCACCATCGGAGAAGCCAATGACCGCTGCATCCACCCCCACCTCCGGCCTGCGCATCCGCAAGGCCGCCGTGCTGGGCGCCGGTGTCATGGGCGCGCAGATTGCCGCGCACCTGACCAACGCCGGCGTCGAGACCGTGTTGTTCGACCTGCCCGCGAAGGACGGCCCGAAAAGCGGCATCGCGCTGAAGGCGATCGCCAACCTGGCCAAGCTGTCGCCGGCCCCGCTGGCCGACAAGGCGTTCGCCGCCTCGATCATTCCGGCCAATTACGACGACGACCTCGATCATCTGAAGGATGTCGATCTGGTGATCGAGGCGATCGCCGAGCGGATGGACTGGAAGCTCGACCTGTACAAGAAGATCGCCGGCCACCTGTCCAAGACGGCCGTGATCGCCTCCAACACCTCGGGCCTGTCGATCACCAAGCTGGCCGAAGCACTGCCGGAAGAAATGCGCCATCGCTTCTGCGGCGTGCACTTCTTCAATCCGCCGCGTTACATGCACCTGGTCGAGCTGATCCCGACCAGGCTCACCGACAAGAAAGTGCTGGACGGTCTCGAAGCCTTCCTGGTCACCACCGTCGGCAAGGGCGTGGTGATCGCCAGGGACACCCCGAACTTCATCGGCAACCGCATCGGTGTGTTCTCGATGCTGGCGGCGATGTACCACACCGACCAGTTCAAGCTCGGCTTCGATACTGTCGACGCGCTCACCGGACCCGCGCTGGGTCGTCCCAAGAGCGCCACCTACCGCACCGCCGACGTGGTCGGCCTGGACACCATGGCGCACGTCATCAAGACCATGGCCGACACCCTGCCCGACGATCCGTGGCACAAGTATTTCAAGGCGCCGGTGTGGCTGCAGGGCCTGATCGACAAGGGCGCGCTGGGCCAGAAGACCGGCGGCGGGTTCTACAAGAAGGTCGGCAAGGACATCCAGGTGCTGGACGTGGCCAAGCAGGACTTCCGTCCGTCCGAACAGAAGCCGTCCGATGAAGTCGCCGCCATCCTGGCGCTCAAGGACCCGGCCGAGAAGTTCGGCAAGCTGCGCGCCTCGTCCGACCCGCAGGCACAGTTCATCTGGGCAACCTTCCGCGACCTGTTCCACTACACCGCTTTCCACCTGGCCGATATCGCCGACACCGCGCGCGACGTCGACTTCGCCATCCGCTGGGGCTACGGCTGGAAGCTCGGCCCGTTCGAAACCTGGCAGGCCGCCGGCTGGCAGCAAGTCGCCGAATGGATCAACGAAGACATCAAGGCCGGCAAGGCGATGAGCGACGCGCCCCTGCCCGCTTGGGTCACCGACGGCCGCAAGGGCGTGCACAACAAGGACGGTTCGTACTCGGCCAGCGCCAACGCCGACAAGCCGCGTTCGCAGCATCCGGTGTACCAGCGCCAGCTGTTCCCCGATCCGATCCTGGGCGAGAGGTTCGACACCGGCAGCACCGTGTGGGAGAACGACGGCATCCGCCTGTGGACGCTGGGCGACGACGGCATCGGCATCATCTCGTTCAAGACCAAGATGAACACCGTCAACGACCACGTGCTCGATGGCGTTCAGCACGCGATCAAGCTGGCCGAGGAACAGCTCAAGGCGGTGGTGATCTGGCAGACCGGCGAACCGTTCTCCGCCGGCGCGGACCTCAAGGGCGCGCTGGGCCTGCTGAAGGAAGGCAAGTTCGACGACTTCGACAAGATGGTCGCCAACTTCCAGGCCACCAGCATGGCGATCAAGCATTCGCTGGTACCGGTGGTTTCCGCCGTGCGCGGCATGGCCTTCGGTGGCGGCTGCGAATTCCAGATGCATTCGGCGCGCACCGTCGCGGCGCTGGAAAGCTACATCGGCCTGGTCGAGGCCGGCGTGGGCCTGCTGCCCGCCGGTGGCGGCCTGCATGAACTGGCGATCCGCGCGGCCAGGGCCAACCCGGCCGATCCGTTCGAGGAGCTGAAGAAGGTGTTCGAGACCGTGGCGATGGCCAAGGTTTCCGCCAGCGCGTTCGAGGCGAAGAACCTGGGCCTGCTGCGCGACAGCGACGTGGTCGTGTTCAACGCCTACGAGTTGCTGTACGTCGCCAAGCAGGTGGCCAATGCCCTGGCCGAAAGCGGTTACCGCCCGCCGCTGCCCGCCAACGCGATTCCGGTCGCCGGTGATGTCGGTACCGCCACCTTCAAGGCTTCGCTGGCCAACCTGCAGGCCGGCTACTTCGCCTCGCCGCACGATGTCGACATCGCCACCCGCATCGCCGACACCCTGTGCGGCGGTGTGATCGAACGCGGCTCGACCGTGGATGAGGAGTGGCTGCTGGCGCTGGAGCGCAAGCACTTCGTGGAGCTGGCCAGGACCGAAAAAACCCAGGCCCGCATCGCCCACACCATGACCACCGGCAAACCGCTGCGGAACTGACCCGAACCTTCCACGCCGTCATCCCGGCGAAAGCCGGGATCCAGTGCCTCAAGCCACAAAGCCGAGGACACTGGATGCCAGCTTCCGCTGGCATGACGATCAAAAACCAAAGCCGTCGCTGCTGCATGCGCGACGCAACGGAGCAAGAACCATGACCAAGCAAGTGCAAGACGCCTACATCGTCGCCGCCACCCGTACCCCGGTCGGCAAGGCGCCGCGCGGCGTGTTCCGCCACACCCGCCCGGACGACATGCTCGCCCACGTGATCCGCAGCGTGATGTCCCAGTACCCCGGCATCGACCCACACCGCATCGGTGACGTCATCATCGGCTGCGCCATGCCCGAAGCCGAGCAAGGCATGAACGTGGCGCGCATCGGCGCGCTGCTGGCCGGCCTGCCCGACACCGTGCCCGGGGTCACCGTCAACCGCTTCTGCTCGTCCGGCCTGCAGTCGGTGGCGATGGCCGCCGACCGCATCCGCCTCGGCGAAGACGACCTGATGATCGCCGGCGGCACCGAAAGCATGAGCATGGTGCCGATGATGGGCCACAAGATCGCGATGAACCCCGCGATCTTCACCGACGAAAACATCGGCATCGCCTACGGCATGGGCATCACCGCCGAAAACGTGGCCAAGCAGTGGAAGGTCAGCCGCGAGCAGCAAGACGCGTTCTCGGTCGAAAGCCACCGCCGCGCCCTCGCGGCCCAGGCCGCCGGCGAATTCAACGACGAGATCAGCCCGTTCGCGCTGGACGACCACTACCCCGACCTCGCCACCCGCAAGATCATTACCGACAGCCGCACCATCAGCGCCGACGAAGGCCCGCGCGCCGGCACCACGATGGAAGTGCTGGCCAAGCTGAAGACCGTGTTCCGCAACGGCCAGTTCGGCGGCACCGTCACCGCCGGCAACTCCAGCCAGATGTCCGACGGCGCCGGCGCAATCATGCTGGCCAGCGAAAAGGCGATCAAGGAATACAACCTGCAGCCACTGGCCCGCTTCGTCGGCTTCTCCGTCGCCGGCGTGCCGCCCGAAGTCATGGGCATCGGCCCGAAGGAAGCCATTCCGAAAGCCCTCAAGCAAACCGGCATCACCCAGGACCAGCTCGACTGGATCGAACTCAACGAAGCGTTCGCCGCCCAGGCTCTGGCCGTGATGGGTGACCTCAAGCTCGACCCGAGCAAGGTCAACCCGCTCGGCGGCGCAATCGCCCTGGGCCACCCGCTGGGTGCGACCGGCGCGGTGCGTATCGCCACGCTGGTGCACGGCATGCGGCGGCGGAAGCAGAAGTACGGCATGGTGACGATGTGTATTGGTACGGGCATGGGTGCTGCGGGAATATTCGAAGCACTGTAATCACGCAGCCATCAAGGCTTGAAACAAGAACGGCGTCGTAGGGATACGGCGCCGTTCTTGTAAGTGACTCTGACGCGCTTCGTTTCTTGCTTTACCAGCCTGCTATCTCAGCTCACTTGTGAGCGTTATTCCACGCCATTTGTAGAGCTTGGTGAATGTGCGGCATCTCTTTCTCAAATTGCTCTTGGGAGATTGCCTGACTGACTACCTTGGCCAACTTCGTTTTGTCACCGGGCTTGAGCTTTTTGACGTCTTCCGCGCTCATCTTCCACGGTTCGGGATAGCACTCTTCCAACGAACCATGGGGCGCCTCGATGATTTGTCCACCGTCCACCAAGGCCTTATAGGATCTTCGAAATTGCTGGTAATCGGCGTCGCGCTCAGCACTTGGCTTATCACAGAGGATTACTAACCGCTCTCGATAAACAGGAGTTTGGTAGAGAGGGGTAAACGCTACATTGATGGCATTCATCGACTTTTCTTGTTTGCG
>DATMTH010000072.1:0-4502 GCA_035564915.1 Rhodanobacter sp. | reverse complement strand
GGCGGCCTTGTCTGTGCAGCAGGAATCAAGGACTGGTGCTGCTCTTTACCGGCTTCACGTAGGTATTGAACAGCTCGTCGATGCGGCGGTACTCGTCGTGCCACGAGTCGGCGTGCTCGAAACCGTGGCGCTCCATCGGGTACAGCGAGATCCAGAAGTTCTTCTTGTGCAGCTCGATGAAGCGCTGGTACAGCCGGATCGAGTCGCTGGCCATCACGTTGTCGTCGATCAGGCCGTGCTGGATCAGCAGGGGATCGCGCAGGCTGGCGGCGTACTCGATCGGCGAGCTGGTCTTGTAGGCCTCGGGATCGATCTGCGGATCGTTGAGGATATTGGAGGTGTACTCGTGGTTGTAGCTGGTCCAGTCGCTGACCGGGCGCAATGCCGCGCCGGCGGCGAATTCACCCGGCGCCCGCAATAGCGCCATCTCGGTCATGAAGCCGCCATAGCTGCCGCCGTAGATGCCCACGCGCTTTGGGTCGACGCCATGGTTTTTCACCAGCCAGGCCTTGCCGTCGAGCAGGTCTTCCAGTTCCGGATGACCCATGTGCCGGTAGATCGCGGTGCGCCAGTCGCGGCCGTAGCCGGCCGAGCCGCGGTAATCCATGTCCAGCACCACGTAGCCCTGCTGCACCAGCAGGTTGTGGAACATCTGCTCGCGGAAGTAGTAGGTCTGCTGCAGCGACACATCCTGCAGGTAACCGGCGCCGTGCACGAAGATCACCGCCGGACGCGAGGCTGGCGCATCGGCCTCGTTGGCCGGGCCGTAGTATTTCGCGTAAACCACACCGGCGCCGTGCGAGGACGGCACTTCGACGATCGTCGGCGCGATCCATGCACGCGAGGCATAGGCCGGCTTCATGGTGTGGGTGAGTTCTTTCGGGGTGCCGCCGGCCGAGCTCTGCACCGCCAGCTGGTCGAACAGGTACGGCGCCGAATGCAGTACCGCCAGTTGCGTGCCGTCCGGCGACAGGTCGAAGCCATCGACGCCCTGATAGTGGGTCAGCCGGCTCAGTTCGCCGCCGCCGGAAGCCACCCGGTAGATGTCATAGCTGTACGGTGCCACCTTGTTCGCCAGCAGGTAGAACCACTTGCCGTCGGTGCTGAGCTGCGGCGCGCTGACTTCGAACTTGCCCGCGCCGGTGAGCTGGCGGGCCTTGCCATCCAGCGGCTTGCTGTACAGGCGCGAGTAGCCGCTCTGTTCACTCAGATACCACAGCGTGCGGCCATCCTTGAGCCAGCCAAAGTCATTGAAGCTCCAGTTGATCCAGGCCGGATCGGTCAACCGCTGCTGGTTGACCAGGGCATGCCTGCTGAAGTCGACGCTGGCGATCCAGCGGTCCTTGTTGTCGATCGAACGCAATTGCACGGCCACGTTTCGCCCGTCCTCGCTCCACACGATGCCGCGAGCGATGGTGACCGGGCGCACGGCCGGCGCCTTGAGCGCCTTGGCCTGCTCGGCCTTGCCGGCTTTTTCCAGCGCCGCCACGGTCTGCTTGCGCAGGGCCGCCAGCGGATCGGTCTTGATGCCGGGCAGCTCATCCGTCTTCAGCGGATACGACTTGTGCTGCTTCAGGTCCAGCAACAGCAGCGATTGTGGTGCCGGGTCGTTGCGACCGACGTAGCTGCGCGCATCCTCCGGTTCGGTGTAGCCGCTGTCGGTGACGTAGTGGTTGACCACCGACGCCTTGCCGTCCTGGTAGCTCTTCGGCACGGTCACCAGCAGCAGCCAGCGCCCATCCGGGGAGAGCTCGGTGTCGATCGCCTTGATCTTGCTGCCCAGCCAGAACGGCTGCGGCGTGCGGCCGGCATCGGCGGCTTCCAATGCCTGGTTCTGGTCACGCATGGCCTGCTTGTCGGCCTTGATCTCGCGCAGGGTCTTGAACAGGCTCAGCTGCAGTTCGCCGAGGTCGTCCGGCTTTTTCGCCTGCGGATCGTCGGCGAACTTCAGCTCGGCTACCGGCGAGGTCAGCGCGCTGGCCAGGTTGTAACTGAACCAGTCATGGCCGGCGCGGAACTGCAGTGCGCGGCCATCGGCGGAGAACTGTGGCGAGGATTCGCGCTGCGGCGTCAACGTGACCTGACGGCGCTGTCCGCTGGCCAGATTCACCACGAATACGTCGCCATGCAGGATGAAGGCGGCATGCTGGTGCGCGCGGTCGAACACGGCCGGGCCTTCGGCGCCGGCCATCGCCGCCGGGTCCAGCTTCACGCTGTTGCCGCTGGCCGGGTCAACCCGGTACAGGTCGCGCACCGGGCTGCCGTCGCGCTGCAACGAGTAATACAGGCTGCGCCCGTCCACGCTCCAGTAAGGGCTTTCCACCGCATGCCCGACCCAGTCCGGGTTGGCCATGATGGTTTCCATGTCGAGCGGGGCCGAGGCGCTGGCAGGCGGCGGCGTGGCCGCCATGGCGGGTAGCGCGACGAACGAGGCGAGGGCGACAAGCAGCAGGCGGCGCATGGTTCTTCCCCAGGCAAAAGATCAGCATAACCGAGCCCACTGACCAGATGCCGCTGTCTGTGCCGAAAGTCAGGGGGGCGGCGTGTCCACTTTCGATTCGTGCGCGTAGATGATTTTCCACCCCTCGGGCCGCTGCTGCCAGAGCGCAGAAATGCCGAATCGCGCATTCTGCGGGTTGCCGTCCGGGCCGGTGCGACGAGAGTCGAGAAAGTAAGTGACCATGACCAACCCCGGTGCCGGCATGCGAAAATCCGGCGTGCCGTCGAGCACATATTTCACGTCGGTGTGTCCGTTCTTCCACCATGCGCGTTGCTGCTTGAGCAGCGCGTCATAACCGACGATCGCCCGGTCGTTGATCACGAACAGCAGCTGCGGATCGTGTGCGTAATAGGAGACATGCCGGTCGGCATTGTGCGCATTCGCCGCCGTTTCCATCGCTTGAAGCAGCGGCATGATCTCGGCTTTCGCCACCGTGAGGTCATTCGTGCGGGCCATGAGAGGCATCGACACCAGCATGGCGAGCAGAAGAGCGCGGACGAGCCATGGTTTCATGACAATCCCCTCGGATCGTTGTCGAGTCTTCGAGTATCGCTCAAACCAGCACCGGACATCTTCAGCGCAACAACTGCGGGCCAGCGGCGCGCTGTGCCGTGCCGCGCATGTCCGGTGGGGAAACGACGCTTGTGCAAACCGTACGCGCGCTGCGGCTGGAGACCGATGCCGGCAGGTTTGCCCTCGTCGCGAATACAGCACGGCGAAGAACGCCATCGATTCCGCGCGACAGTACGCTCCCCCTGCAGGGTGGTGCAATAATCGTCCGGACGCGGTGATCCAGGGGGAGCAGCTCGTGCGCACAGGTTCCGTCATGATCGCCACGCTGGCCGGATTGCTGCTGTCCGCACCGGCGTTTTCCGCCGCTGGCGCAAAGCCTCTGGCACAGCTGTATACCGTGGCGGTCGACGTCGACGTGCAAGGCCGCGTGGTGGGCGTCGAGCCGGCCGCCGACACCCCTGCGCCGATTGCCGTGGTACTCGATCAGGCGCTGAAGCAATGGCGCTTCTCACCCGTGCTGCAGAATGGCCACGCTGCCTCCGTGCACAGCTATCTGGTGGCCGAAGTGCAGGCGTTGCCGGTGGGTACGGACAAGTACCGTGTCCGGGTCAGTTATGTCGGGATCGGTCCGAAATACCAGGCGCCGAAAACCGGCAGCGGCCCGGATTACCCGCAACAGGCATTTCGGGGGTTGCTCGGACACAGCGCGCGAGTCGTCGTCGACCTGACGCTGTCACTCGACGGCAAACTGGCCGCCACCGATGCCGGCCTCACGACCGACGGCGAACTGAACGTGCGCGAGCAGCTGGTGCTGAAGGCTGCAATCAAGCGCTATTTCCTGCAAGGTATGGTCATGCCGGAACTGGTCGATGGCCAGGCTGTTGCAGCGAGCGTGCAAAAGTCGATGACTGTCTCGCTGATTACTTCAAGCATCAGCATCGGGGTGATGGGCAAATCATCCTACGAATCCACCACCTTTGATTTGCGTCCACCGCAGGATCGACTCGATCAGATCCGTGCTGCATCCACTGCGGCGTCGGCGGCGGATGCAGCACAAGACCATAGCGTGCTCAGGCCGCGCATGGTTGACACGGTGATCCTGCAGCCCTGATTCAGGCGGTTCACAAGCAACACCCGACCGATCGCAGAGGTCGTCGCGGCCTGATCGTGATCAGAGTGCACGGCTGCTACGATGCGCCGTCCATCGTACCGTGAAGAAGCCATGACCCTGCCCGCCGTCGAATTCGAGACCGCCGCCAACCCGCAACACAGCATCATCTGGCTGCATGGCCTGGGTGCTGACGGCAACGACTTCGCGCCGATCGTGCCCGAGTTGGTGGCAAGGGAATGGCCGGCGCTGCGCTTCGTGTTCCCGCACGCGCCGGTACGCCCGGTGACGATCAACAACGGCATGTCGATGCGTGCGTGGTACGACATCGTCGGCTTCGACCCGCAATCGCGGCAGGACGAGGCTGGCGTGCGTGCCTCG
>DATMTH010000071.1:0-3467 GCA_035564915.1 Rhodanobacter sp. | reverse complement strand
CCGCTACGACGCCTTCAAGCTCACCGATGCCGCCTTTGCCGGCGACGGTGCGCGCGCATTGCACATCCTGGCCGGCCTGCATGCCGAAGGCGAGGAATTGATCGGCCTGATGGGCTGGCTGGTCAATCAATTGCAGCTTGCATTGCGCCTGGCCAATGCCCGCGACTTCGCCGCGCAAGCCCGCCTCGAACGCCTGTGGCCCGCACGCGAACAACTGTTTCGCAAGGCCCTGCGTCGTGCCCCGCGCGAACACTGGCTGCAATGCCTGGCGCGCGCCTCGCGCATCGACCGCATGGCCAAGGGGCGCGAAACCGGTGAACCGTGGCGCGAAGCCGAGCGGCTGATTGCGGCCATCGCCGAACCGCGTGCGGCCATGGCGCTCGCCTGAACGCCAGACTTGTCATGAAGCCCCTCGCCATTCTCGGCGGCACCTTCGACCCGGTACACATCGGCCACCTCAACGCCGCCTGGGAAGCCGCCGAACTGCTCGACGCCGAAGTGCGCCTGATGCCCGCCAACGTGCCGCCGCATCGCCCGCCGCCGGTGGCCAGTGCCGAACAACGCGTGGCGATGCTGCGCGCCGCGCTGCAGGGGCAGTCGCGCCTGAGCCTCGACACCCGCGAACTGCAGCGCGAAGGCCCGTCCTATACCGTCGACACCCTCGTCGAGCTGCGTGCCGAGCAGGGCGATCGCCCGCTGGTGTTGCTGCTGGGTGAAGACGCCTTCGCCGGATTGCCGAGTTGGCATCGTTGGCATGAATTATTTGAGCTGGCGCATATGGGAGTGCTGACGCGGCCGGGGGTTGAACCGACGTGGCCGGCGGGACTTGCTGAGGCGATCAGCGGACGCTTGACTACCGATCCCCAGGGTATTCGCGCCACCCATGCTGGCCGAGTGGTCCTGATGCCGATCACGCCTTTGGAGATTTCCGCTACGCGCGTGCGCGAGCTGCTCGGTGCAGGGTGGCAGCCGCGTTATCTGCTTCCTGGTGGGCTGCTGGACAGTGTGGCATTGCTGGCACCATATCGACGGTAGATCGCCCACGAGAGCAGCTGGCGTCCAAGAAGCTGTGCCGCATGTGCTGTTCTTGATTGGGAGGACAGTCTCCGCTTCGGGCAGAAACCTGAAAATGTGTTCCTGCGAAAGCGCTTCTTCGGTCCCATGCTCTTCAATGCGTGGAAACGTCGGGATTCCGGCGTCTGGTGCCATTCAGTGCCGTAAAGCGACACACCAGGGTCCATGAGCCCTCAGTACGGCAGAAACTCAAGTTTCAATCCGTGAGTCTCCACCTGCTGTACCAATTTCTCCGATGCGACCATGTACATCCGGAACGCATGGTCCCGGGCCAGGTAGAACTCCTGAGTTACAGGCTTGAAGACGGGCCTCGTCAATATCCGTATTCCGCGGATATTGGAGAATGACGAAGCATCGGTATCGATCAGGTCCAAGGCGAGTTCAATCTTGCCTGCACGATAATCTCGTGTGCCTCCGCGCAAATACAGGGTTGCAGGGACCATTGTGACACTCTGTGCAAAAGCTTCCGGCATCGATGTGACGAACTTTTCGGAGAAGATGGGAATCCCCTTGGTCGTCTGGAGGTAGTCCGGTCCGATCTTGTCAAATTTCTTGATATCCAGGTCGACATCGATTTCGACCTTGTTGATGCTGACGGTGGCGGTCGGATCATCAATGAATATCGCAGTGCCGAATTCGTCTTCTCCTCGCATGGTGATTGAGAATTCGCCCAGCGATGTCGGATGGAGGAGCTCAAAATATTTCACTAATCACCTATCTGGCGCAGGTCAAATGACCGGTTCTCGTCCTGTTTCTCAGGTCCATCTGGAAATCCCTGAAAGCTGCCCGAGCGTCCGCCGCACTCAACCCACGCAAATGCGGTAACAATTGTTGCAGTTCCCTTGTGACCTGTTGATTGTACTGGGTATGTAACGGATGGAACCCGCGATGCAGTCCCATGTTGGGATAATTGCTTGGACGCCCTGAGGCGTATCGCGGCATGTACATCATGTTGTGAGCACCATGTACGTCGCTCATCGTCAATCCGAGCGAGGATAATTGGGGCATGAAATCGCGCCATACCGCGAACGGCACCAGATGTTGCCGTTCCCATCCTCTGACACCTGGCATCCATGGGGGCATTCGCCGGATGCCTGTCTTGGGATCTATGGGGTTTCTTGCCAGCCCCAGCGGATCCACCCACTGGATGGTATTGGGGCCGTACTGATAGAGGCTGATGCCCCCTACCAGACGAATGGGATCCTGGCTGATGTACGTGCCGATACAAGACGCGTAGTAGCGGTGTCGGTTGTAACAAAGATCGCTTTCCTGATCGAACTGCTGTCCTTGGTATCCGATGAAGTTCTGGATTTGTGCGACTGAAGTATTCGGGGCGCCTCCCCATGTGGCATAGCTTGCTCCCCAGACCACGGTGCCATTGCGATCGGTCATCCGGGTAGGGCAGCCGTTCACATCGACGTGGTAGTGGTAGACGACTGGCGTCCATTCGATGGCGGGTGTTCGGCCGGAGAGCAAATGTGATTGTTGTGTATCGCCGTCTTGCCGTCGGGCCGGCACGGCTGTGGTGGGTTGTTCTGTTGCAGTGCTCATGACAGACAACGATGCTTTGTCCGTGGCGCTCAATATCAAGCCGCCCGGCGTGCATGTTTTGAATGGTTGTTCCAATGAGCCGTGCTCGACGCATTTCTTGTGTTCCACTCCGATTAGCGATGGTGCGTCGGTCATCCCGGTTACCCCAGCACCCCTATTGGGCTGGCCAAGTGCGACCTGGCCGAGACCGCCAAAACCAGGGCCGGGCGCGATGCGCTGGGAGGTGGAGGTGCACATGGTGGCAGTCGCACTTGTCTGCGATGGGCCCGTCTGGGCGTGCGGTGCTGCACATTCGTGATGCTCGGCACGAGCAGACGGCAGGCTCTTGTCGTCGGCGGTGTTGCTCCCGCCTGCATATTTGAGACCGGGATCATTGTCCCCGCTCGCCACCATATTGCGTGTCGCCCGAGCGCGCTGCCGGTCAATCATCGCCAGTGGTATGAAGGTGTCGGAATGGTAGACGTATTCGCGCGTGCGGGGATGCAAGGCTTTGAACACTCGGTTGCGCTTTTGGGCGGCCATGAAGTCGACGACATGGCCGCCGCTCGCAGGCGCTGGTGCATCCGCAGCATCGCTGGCGTGGGTTACCTCGCCCAGCAGCGCATCGCCATCCCAGAAAAACCACGTCGTATGCGTCGGATTGCGCTTGAACACGCGTCGCCCCAGCGGGTCGTAGCCGTAGGTGGTGCGCAGTTCGTCATGGTCGCCGCCTTCCCAGTGGCTTTCGGCCAGGCGCTGGTTGGCGTCCCAGGCCAGGTGCAGGGTGGGGCGGCCGGGTTCCTGGTGGTGCTGGCGGCGGATCAGGTTGCCGGCGCGGTCGAATACGTAGTGGCGGCCGTCGT
>DATMTH010000070.1:0-79355 GCA_035564915.1 Rhodanobacter sp. | reverse complement strand
GCGTCCGGATGAGGCGAGCTCAACCCAGTCGGGCGAACCACGCCCCGTAACCGGGCAATTTCAGGCACCCCTCTTCCAGCTGTGCCTGCGGCAATGCATGACCGTCAATCGGAGTGGCGGCCGCCATGGTCATCGGCAGCATGAAGTCGCTGTCGGCAGCGGCCAGGTTGAACACCACCAGCATGACCTCGCCATCAAGCACGCGAGTGAATGCCAGCACGGGCTCGGCGGTATCCAGAAATCGCACCTCACCCCAGCGCAGCACGGGCTGCGTCTTGCGCCAATGCATGAACGTGCGAAAGCCGTTCAATACCGATCCGGCATCGGCATCCTGCCGGTCGACGGCGCGCGCGCGATGCTCGTCGGGCACGGGCAACCACGGCGTGCCGCGGCTGAACCCGGCCTGCGCATCGACATCGCTCCAGGGCATCGGCGTACGGCAGCCGTCGCGCCCCTTGAACTGCGGCCAGAATGCAATGCCATAGGGGTCGCGTAGCGATTCGTAGGGAACATCCGCCTCGGTCAGGCCCAGCTCCTCGCCCTGGTAGACACATACCGAGCCGCGCAGCGAACAGACCATCGCGGTCAGCAGGATCGCCAGCGGTGCCGATGCATCGCCATTGCCCCAGCGACTGAGCACACGTTCGACATCGTGATTGGAAATGGCCCAGCACGGCCAGCCTTCGGTCATCTGCGCTTCCAGCGCCTGCACCGTGTTGCGAATGTGCGCGGCACTGAAATCGTCGGTCAGCAACTCGAAGCTGTAGCCCATGTGCAGGCGGCCATCACGGGTGTACTCGGCCATCGTCGCCAGCGAATCCTCCGAGGAGATTTCACCCAGCGCGGCAATATCCGGGTACTGATCCATCAATGCGCGCAGCTCAGCCAGGAAGTCCAGGTTTTCCGGCTGCGTATTGTTGTGATGGTGATACTGGAACGCGTAGGGATTGTCCGGACTGAAGCCGCGGCCCACGCGCTTTTCCTTCGATTTGGCCGGGTTGTCGCGCAACTGGCGGTCGTGGAAACAGAAGTTGATCGCATCCAGGCGTACCCCGTCCACACCCTTGTCCAGCCAGAAACGCATGCTGTCCAGCGCCGCCGCGCGCACCTCGGGGTGATGGAAGTTCAGATCCGGTTGCGAGGTCAGGAAGTTGTGCAGGTAATACTGGCCTCGCCGGGGTTCCCACTGCCAGGCACTGCCACCGAACAGCGACAGCCAGTTGTTCGGCGGCGTGCCATCCGGCTTGGCGTCGGCCCACACATACCAGTCGGCCCGCGGGTTGTCGCGACTGTGCCGACTCTCGCGGAACCAGGCATGCTCCACCGAGGTATGGCTGAGTACCTGGTCGATCATCACCTTGAGCCCGAGCCGGTGAGCCTTCTCCAGCAAGCGGTCAAAATCAGCCAGCGTGCCGAACAGCGGGTCGACATCGCGGTAGTCGGCAATGTCGTAGCCGAAATCGGCCATCGGCGATTTGAAGAATGGCGCAATCCAGATGGCATCGACACCGAGACTGGCCACGTAGTCAAGCCGCTCGACGATACCCGGCAGATCGCCCACACCGTCACCATCGGTGTCGAGGAAACTGCGCGGATAGATCTGATAGATCACGGCACCGCGCCACCAGGGAGCATCGCTCATTCGCATATCCATGAAGATGGCTGCCCGGGTTGCAGCGACACGCCGAATGACGATACTGCCGGGCCTGGCAGGCAGCTTAATGGGTGCATGCAGAAGCGCCGCGACTGTGCATACGTATTCATGGATCACGTTTGCCGCATCGCACCACACCATGCGCTCACAACGTATGGACGTCCAAATGGATGCCTTAAAATCTCTGGAAACGGCGACGTGGCGCGCCATGATCCCGATTGGACGATATATCCCCACGACCGCAACGACGTGCAATGCAGCGTGATTTGCGGTGCACAGCAGCACAATGAATACGTATGCATGAAGCGTCACAGTCAGCCAACGCGGCCCTAACATGGCCTCGCGCTGAAACGCCATCGTCACATGCAAGCGCGCTGTTCACGCCAAGTGCGTCGTCCATGATCGCAACCACAACAAGATAGAAGTGCAACCCTGGGAGGGGATAACGGTGATACTCAAACACAATATGCTTGCCCTGGCATTGGCGTCGGTCGGAATTTGCGCGTGCTCCACGGCATACGCGGCTGCTCCGCTTCCCGCTCCTGCCACCAGCCCCCAGAGCAGCCAGGACACCCCGGCTCCCGCGGACGCCACCACAACTGCGGACGCACAGCGCCGCAGGTCGGACAAGAAGAACGCGAAGCAGTTGCAAACAGTCGAGGTCAACGGCTTCGCCAGCAGTATCGAGAATTCCACCGCGGTCAAGCGGAACGCCAGCAGCATTGTCGAGGCCGTATCGTCGGAGCAGATCGGCAAACTGCCGGGTATCAGCATCGCCGACTCACTGGGCCGACTGCCCGGCCTGGCCGTCCAGACGGTCAGCGGTCGCCCGCAGGTACTCACGATCCACGGCCTGGGTCCGGACTTCTCCACCGCGCTGGTCAATGGCGGCCAGCAGGTGTCGACCTCCAACAACCGTGACGTGCAGTTCGATCAATACCCGTCCAGCTGGTTCAACACCGTCGTGGTGCACCTGAGCCCCCAGGCTGATCTCGTCGGCCAGGGCCTGGCCGGCACGGTGGACATGCAGACGATCCGTCCGCTCGAAAAGGACAAGCCGGAAGCGGCGGTGAACGCTCATTACATCTGGGACAGCACGTCACAGCTCGCCAATGGCCCCGGCGTCAGCGACAAGGGCTACAACGTCAACGGCGTATGGGTGAACCAGTTCGCCAACCACACGGTCGGGGTCACGCTTGGCGTGGATCTGGAGTCCAACCCGGCCCAGATCGAGCATCAGGCGCCATGGGGCTACCCGACCGATGCAGACGGCAACGCCGTCGTCGGTGGTTCGAAGAACTACGGCATTTCCGACACCATGAAGCGGCAAGGCCTGCTCGGCACCATTCAGTGGCAGCCGAACGAGCACTACACCGGCACGATCGACATGACGTACGACAACTTCAAGGAAATCCAGCAGGCCAAGGGCATGGAGTTGCCGCTGTTCTGGGGTTCGGCCACGCTGCAACCCGGCGGCACCGTGCAGAACGGCCTGATCACCAGCGGCACTTACACCAACCTGTCACCGGTCATCCGCAACGACTACAACAGCACCAAAGCGCGCGTCTACAACTTCAACTGGGACAACAAGTTCCACATCAACGAAGATTGGTCGGCCGACCTGGTCGCCAACTACTCGCGCGCCACCCGCAATGACGTCAATCTCGAGAGCTACTCAGGCAGTGGCTACAACAAGAGTGGTCCGCTCGGCACGTTGAACTTCAGTGAACTCGACAATGGCCTGCTGTACGTCAACAATTCGGTCGATTACAGCAACGGTGCCGTGTTGACTGATCCACAGGGTTGGGGCGCGGGCAACAACGTGGTGCAGACCGGCTTCATCAACGCGCCGCGCACGGTCGACTATCTGGCCAACCTCAAGGCCAGCGCGGAGCGTGATTTCATGAGCGGCCCGTTCTCCAGCGTGGAGTTCGGCGTGGCCGAGAGCACACGCAACAAGACCTACAACATCGACCAGAACTTCCTTACCCTCGGCGGCGGCATGCTGGACCAGGGTGGTGTCCAGTCGACTCCCTATACCGGCGGCAGTTGCTCGCCGCTGGCCTGGATGGGCCTGGGTGCGCAGCCGTGCTACGACCCGCTTGCAATGATCGCCAACGGCACCTACACCGAGATTCCGGTGTTCATGTCGAGCCTGCCGTTGCCGCCCAACTGGAAGGTGCGCGAGCGTGACACCACGCCTTATTTCCAGTTCAACCTTGACACGCAACTCGGCAACGTCACCCTGCGTGGCAACATCGGCATGCAGGCGGCCCGCACCCACCAGACATCCACCGGCGAGCGCGTGGTACCGGGCAGTTCCGTTACCGGGGGCAATACGCAGCTGATACCGGTAACCGGTGGCACCACCTATACCCGCTACCTGCCGAGCGCCAACCTGATCTTCGGTCTGACTGCCGATGACGATATCCGTGTCAGCGCCGCTCGCACCATGGCTCGTCCGCGCATGGATCAAATGAACGCCAGCCAGTCGATCAACGGTGACATCACCCACCTGACCTCGACCGATCCGAACCAGGCGTTCTTCAGCTCCTCCGGCGGCAATGCTCGGCTGAAGCCGACCATGGCGGACAACTACAACGTCAGCTATGAGCACTACTTCGCAAACGACACCTCCGGATTCCAGTGCAACTCGTCTGATGCCAAGCAGTCGGATCTGTGCCGTGGCGGTGGTGGCGGCTACTTCGCGGTGTCGGGCTACTTCCTCAAGCTGAGCGACTACATCAACCCGAACTCGGCCTACCTGTATGACTTCTCCGCGTTCATCCCGTCCTACCTGACTTCGGCTCAACAGGCACAACTCGGCACCCCCATGGGTATCGTCAGCGGCCCGACCAATGATGGCCACGGCTACGTGAAGGGCGGCCAGGTAACCTTGAACCTGCCCGCCAGCGTGATCACTCCGGCACTCAACGGCTTCGGCACGATCCTGACCGTCAACCGCACCAAGAGCTCGCTGGTCTACGCCGGCAACAGCAACCCGATCACCGTGCCGGGTCTGTCGAAGTGGGTGGCGAATGGCACGCTGTACTACCAGCACAGCGGCTTCGAAGCCCGTGTAAGCGATAGCTATCGGTCCAGTTTCCTGGGTGAGGTGTCCGGCATCAGCGCATCACGCATCGAGCAGACACTGAAGGGTGGCAGCAGCTTCGACGCGCAGGTCAGCTATACCTTCAACCAAGGTCCGCTGAACGGCCTCACGCTGATTGCGCAGGGCTCCAACCTCGGCAACAAGACCTTCGTCACCTACCAGAACAACGATCCGCGACAGGTGCTGAACTGGGAGAGCTACGGCCGCCGCTACGAAGTGGGTGTTTCGTACAAGTTCCAGTAATACAGGCAACGCTTGTATCCCCCCCGAGCCCCGTTGCGTGACACCAACGGGGCTTTTTTTTGACAGACCCACGAGCGCCGGGTTACTGAAGGTCAATGATCAACGAAACACATGGCGACCACATGAATGCAGCCGCTGTCCAACGCGTGGTGATCGTCGGCGGCGGTACTGCCGGATGGATGACGGCCGCCCTGCTCGCTCAGGCGCTGGGCACGGCGGTGCGGATCCGGCTGATCGAATCGGACCAGATCGGCATCGTCGGCGTGGGCGAGGCCACCATCCCGCAAATCCGCCACGTCAACGCTTTCCTCGGCATCGACGAGGGCGACATGCTCAAGGCCACCCAGGGCACGTTCAAGCTGGGTGTGCAGCTGAACAACTTCGGACGCCTGGGCGATTCCTATCTGCACGCCTTCAGCGACATCGGCCTGCCGCTGGGCCTGATCGGCTTCCACCACTACTGGTTGCGGGAACGTCGACGCCATCCAGACAGCGATTTGTGGGCGTATTCGCTCAACACCCAGGCCGCGAACGGACACCGCTTCGCGCGCATGGACAAGGTCGGCAGCAGTCCACTGGGCGGCATCAAGTACGCCTATCATTTCGATGCCGGCCTGTACGGTCAGTACCTGCGCAAACGCTGCGATCCCGCCATCGTGCGGCGCACCGAGGGCAAGGTAGTTGACGTGAAACTGCGCGTCGGCGACGGGTTCATCGAATCGGTGCAGTTGGAGAGCGGCGAGATGATCGCCGGCGATCTGTTCATCGATTGCTCCGGTTTTCGTGGCCTGCTGATCGAGGGGGCGCTGAAAACCGGTTACGAAAGCTGGCAACACTGGCTGCCGTGCGATCGCGCCATGGCCGTGGCCTGCGAACGCAGCGAGCCACTATGGCCGTACACCCGCGCCACCGCGCATACGGCCGGCTGGCAATGGCGCGTTCCGCTGCAGCATCGCACCGGCAACGGTCATGTCTATTCCAGCCAGCACCTCAGCGACGACGAAGCCAGCGCGATCCTGCTGGCCAACCTCGATGGCGAGGCGCTGGGCGCGCCACGACCGTTGCGCTTCAGCACCGGCATGCGCTGCAAGGCATGGCAACGCAACTGCGTGGCGCTGGGCCTGGCCGCCGGCTTCATGGAGCCGCTGGAATCGACCAGCATCCACCTGATCCAGTCCGGCATCAGCCGGCTGCTGGCCATGTTCCCCGACCGCCACTGCGATCCGGTGCTGATCGACGAATACAATCGCCAGACCCGCTTCGAATACGAAAGCGTGCGTGACTTCCTGATCTTGCATTACAAGGCCACCGAGCGCGACGACAGCGCGTTCTGGCGCCAGTGCGCGAACATGGAGATCCCGCCGGGGCTCGCCCGCAAGATGGCCTTGTTCCGCGGTCAGGGCCAGATCTTCCGCGAGCACGAGGAGCTGTTCACCGAAGTTGCGTGGCTGCAGGCGATGATCGGCCAGCACATCGAACCACAGGCCTATCACCCGCTGGCCGATGCGCTGAGCGAGGCGCAACTGGACAGCTTTCTCGGCGACATCCGCACCCTGGTCGGCCGCGCTGCGGCCAGCATGCCAGACCACGCCCATTTCGTTGCCGGACACTGCCTGGCGAACAACTGAGGAAGTACTCGAATGTTTCGACGCCTGCATTTCATGCTGCTTTCCCTGGTTGCCGTGGTTGTCCTGATCAACCCGCTGCGGGCCGCATCGCCCGCAGCAGCAACCGGCACCACCGTGCAGACAAACTCGGGCGTCTGGTACGAGATCTTCGTACGCTCGTTCTACGACACCAACGGCGACGGCACAGGCGACTTGAACGGTGTCACTGCCAAGCTGGATTACCTGAAATCACTTGGTGTCGACGGCATCTGGCTGATGCCGATCAACACCTCGCCCAGCTACCACGGTTACGACGTCACCGATTACTACGGCATCAACCCGCAATACGGCACGCTGGCCGATTTCCGCCATCTGCTGGCCGAGGCGCACAAGCGCGGCATCAAGGTCATCATGGACATGGTGATCAACCACAGCGGCAACGAAAATCGCTGGTTCAAGGCCGCGCTCGACCCGAACAGCCCGTATCACGACTGGTACAACTGGGCGAACAAGTACACCGACCTGGCCAGCGACAGCGTCACCGGCAGCACGGCCTGGCACGCGACGGGCAAGCCGTCCGCGGCGCAAACGCATTACCTCGGCATCTTCGCGCCGACCATGCCCGACCTGAATTACGACAACCCGGCCGTGCGTGCCGAGATGATCAAGGTCGGCCAGTACTGGCTGAAGCAGGGCGTGGACGGCTTCCGCCTCGACGCTGCCCGGCACATCTTCGAAGACTTCCCGTGGGATGTGGACGACCCTGTCGCACAGGCCAGGAACTTTGCCTGGTGGAACCAGTACCGTCGAGGCCTCGACGCAGTGAATCCGCGGGCCTACCTGGTGGGCGAAGTGACGCGCGACCGGGCCAGCGAGCTGGCACCGTGGCTGAAACCGCTCAACGCGGTGTTCAACTTTCCGCTGGCGAAGCAGCTGATCGCCGCCGCCGCAAGCGAGCGCAACCTCGGCCTCGGGCCCACGCTCGATCGCACCTATGCTGCCTACGAGGCCGTCGGTGGCGCGGCAATCAAGGATGCACCGTTCCTCTCCAACCACGACCAGGAACGCGTGATGAGTCAGCTCGACGACAATCCGCAACACATGCGCACGGCCGCCGCGATGCTGCTCACCCTGCCCGGCGAGCCATACATCTACTACGGCGAGGAACTCGGCACGCAAGGCAGGAAACCCGATCCCGACCTGCGCCAGCCGATGCGCTGGCAGCGTTCATCGACAGCAAAGGGCGAGACCACCTGGGAAGCCGGCAGCCCGGCCAATGGCGAGGCAGTCTCGGTGCAGGCCGAACAGGCCGATCCGCATTCGCTGCTGCATCTGTACACGCGACTGATCCACTGGCGCAGCGACATTCCCGCCCTGCGCGACGGCGGCTTTCGCGCCTGGCCGGAAGCCAGCGACCAACTGGTGGCATGGGAACGCACCGCGCCGCACGGCAGCGTGCTGGTGGTACACAACCTGTCCGGCCAGCCACAGACGATGTCGCTGGACGTACCAGGCCGAACGCACTTCAGCCACGTGCTGAAGCAGACCGGCCCCGGCGCCACGATCCACACCGACACCCTGAACGTGCCGGCCTATAGCTGCGTGGTGCTGCAATGATCAGGCGGGATGAAATGCCCCTGACCTCGCCCACCGGGCAGCAACGCCGCCATTGCGGCGCTGGCCGGAATGACGCGCGTGAGAAACCGCCACAAGCTCGGGCGGGAGTCGATTGCCGCCACCACGAAGTCCCCATTCACCAGCGAGTCCACTCTCCCATGTCCTTCAGCATTCTGCGCGCCGCCGCACTCGCCACCGGCCTGCTGCTCGCCTCCCCGTCCCTGCTCGCGGCAAGCACCACCGCCATTTCAGCCATCCACGCCGACACGCAAGGCGTCGCCTTCCGACTCGGCAACGAACAGCTGTCGATCCGCCTCGATGGCGCCGGCGTGGTGCATGTGCAGGCGTTGCCGGTCGATGCCACTGACACGCACACGCTGGTGCTCGATCCGCATGCGAAACCCGTTGTCGTGTCCGGCGCGCATGTACGTGACGACGGCACCGCGCTCACCCTCGCCAGCGACCGGTTGGTGGCGATCTGGCACAAGCCGTCCGGCACGCTGGAACTGCAGGATGGACAGCACCGCCCGCTGCTCACTCTCGACCTGGACACGCTGGCCAGGGGTCAGGTGCAACTGACGCATGCCACCGGTGATGCCCTGTACGGCATCCACGGCTACGACAAGGACGAGGATGCTTCCGCCGGCCTGCTGCGCAGCGGCACCCAGCTCGCCAAGGCCGGCGAGCAGGGTTACGCCGGCGCGCCGTTCGTGTGGAGCACCACCGGTTACGGCGTGCTGGTGGACAGCGATGACGCGAGCTACGCGCTCAAGGATGGCCGCATCGAGATCAGCGACTTGTCCAAGCCGTCGATGGACGTCTATCTGATGGCTGGCGATCCGCCGCAACTGTTCGGCGAACTGGCCCGACTCAGTGGCCACGCGCCGCTGTTCCCGAAATGGTCGCTCGGTTTCATCAACAGCCAATGGGGCATCGACGAGAAGGAATTCCGGCAGATCATCGCCACCTATCGCAGCAAGCACATTCCGCTGGACGTCTTCACTTTCGACTTCGACTGGAAGGCATGGGGCGAGGACTGGGGCGAGTTCCGCTGGAACGCGGAAAAATTCCCCGATGGCCCCACCGGCAAGCTGCAAACCGACATGGACAGGCTCGGCGTGCACATGACCGGCATCATGAAGCCGCGCGTGCATGTGGACACGATCGAGGGACGCTACGCCACCGCGCACGACCTGTGGTTGCCGGGCGAAAAGGCCAGCCCCGACTACTTCTCGCACAAGCTGGTGAAGGACCTCGACTTCGACAAGCCCGCCACGCGCGCATGGTTCTTCAATGACACGCTGAAGCACAGCTTCGACACCGGCATCGTCGGCTGGTGGAACGATGAGGCCGACACCACCAAGAGCGACACCCAGTTCCTCAACATGCAGCGCGCGATCTACGACGGCCAGCGCGCGCATTCGGACCTGCGCGTGTGGTCGATCAACCGCAATTTCTGGCTCGGCTCGCAGCGTTACGCCTACGGCCTGTGGTCGGGCGATATCGCGACCGGCTTCAAGAGCATGGCTGCGCAACGTGCCCGCATGCTCAGCGCGATCAACGTGGGCGAGATGCAGTGGGGCATGGACGGCGGCGGTTTCCTGGGCCATCCGTCCGACGAGAACTACGCGCGCTGGATCGAGTTCGGCGCGTTCACGCCGATCTTCCGCGTGCATGGCGTCTTCGGCGAGAAGCGCCAGCCGTGGAAATACGGCCCGATAGCCGAGAAAGCCGCGACCAGGGCCATCCGCCTGCGTTATGCACTGATCCCGTACATGTATGCCTACCAGCATCAGGACCACACGCACGGCGTCGGCCTGGTACGACCGCTGGCCTTCGCCTGGCCGCATGACCCCGAGGTGCGCAACGACAGCAGCACGTGGCTGTTCGGACAGTGGCTGCTGGTTTCGCCGGTGGTGCAGCAGGGCCAGACGGTCAAGCACGTCTACCTGCCGGCGGGCCGCTGGGTCGACTGGTTCAGCGGCAAGGTCTACAGCGGCGGTCAAACCGCTCGGCTGGAGATCGACAGCAAAGGCTGGGGTGACATCCCGCTGTTCATTCGCGCCGGCGCGATCATCCCGACCCAACCGGCGATGGATTACGTCGGCGAGAAGCCGCTGACCGAACTCGGCATCGATGTATTCCCCAGCGAGCAGCGCAGCACATTCGATTACTACGACGATGATGGCAGCACCTACGCCTATGAACACGGCGCCTACTTCAGTCAGACCCTGACTGCGCAAAGGCGGGCCGACTCGGTGCAGTTCGGCATCGGCAAGGCCAGTGGCACGTTCGCGCCGGCACTGCGTTTCTACCTGCTGAAGATTCACGGACCAGCCGCCACTACGGTGACAGTCGATGGCAGGCCACTGCCATTGCGCGACAGCCTCGACGTGCTGCAGAAAGCCGGCGGAGAAGGCTGGATGAGCGGACAGGATCGCTTTGGCACGGTGACCTATGTCCGGTTGAGGGCTGGCGCCGCTGCGCAAAGCGTTCGACTCGCCCTGACGCCCTGAGCCGGACTGACACCATGGACTGGCATCTGCCGGGTGCGCAGTGCAGCATCGCAAGCCCTGCCGCTCTCGCCCCGACGGGCCGATTGATCCGGTTCGGCACCCTGGCAGGGAGAGTCCATGGATAACCCGTACAAGCCCTGGTTCAGCCGAAAAAAATCTGGCTGGGGCGTGGGGCCTTCCAGTTGGCAAGGCTGGTTGGTCATGGCCGTCTATGCCGCCATCGTGTTTCTGCTGGGGCGGGAGTTCCCGCCTGCGGCGCACCGCGTCGGTTTCTACGCCGGAATCATCGTGGTCACCGGGTTGCTGCTGGCCGTGATCGTACTCAAGGGCATGCCGCGCAAAGGCGGCTGAGCGGTGCGACCGGATCGGCCCTTCCCTCCGAACGATCACAGGCGGATCGCGCAATCACTGGACGCCGGCGACAGACTGTAAGACACTGCCTGAAATTGGATGTAAACGTTTACATGGCCAAGACGCACCCTCTTCCGGTGCCCGGCACCCTCTGGTCGACAAGGAAACTTCGATGACACACCCCACTGTCCTCCGCCGCCTGCTCTTCACCGTCGGTGCCGTACTGCTGGTCGCAACCGGCGTCGCAGGTGCCGCGACTGCACCGGAAACCGTGCAGATCCATGTCGACGCGCAAGCCACCGGCACTCCGTTTCCGCACTTCTGGGAAACCATGTTCGGCTCCGGCCGCGCTTCGCTGTCATTGCGCGCTGATTACCGCAAGGATCTCGATGCAGTGCACCAGGCCACCGGTTTTGGCTATATCCGCTTCCACGGCATCTTCGACCATGACGTGGGCCTGGTGAATCGCGAGCCGGATGGCTCGATTCGCTACAACTTCTCCTACATCGACCAGATCTACGACGGACTGCTCGAGCACCACGTGAAACCGTTCGTCGAATTGAGCTTCATGCCGCCGGAGCTAAGCTCCGATCCGAAGGCGCTGCAGGAGTTCTGGTACCACCCGAACATTGCGCCACCGAAGGATTACGCCGAATGGGATGCGCTGATTGCCGCGTTCGCCAGACACCTGGTTGCGCGCTACGGCATCGACGAAGTGGCCAGTTGGTACTTCGAGGTGTGGAACGAGCCGAACATCGGCTTCTGGGCCGGCAAGCCGCAACAATCGACCTACTTCACGCTGTACGACCACACGGCTCGCGCATTGAAGGCGGTCAACCCGCGCATCCGCGTCGGCGGGCCAAGCACTGCGCAGGGTGCATGGGCCACCGATTTCCTCGCCCATGCGAAGAAGGACAAGGTGCCGGTCGATTTCCTCAGCACGCACGTCTATGGCGACGACACCGCCGACAACGTGTTCCACACCAGGGAAAACATCCCGCGCCGCGACATGGTCTGCCGCACGGTGGACAAGGTGCACAAGGAGATTCTCGCCTCGCCCTACCCGCAGATGCCGCTGGTGTTCAGCGAGTACAACGCGTCGTACGCCAACCTGCCCAACGTCACCGACACGGTGTTCATGGGCCCGTGGATGGCCAATACCATCCGCGAGTGCGCGGGCAAGATCCAGATCATGAGCTACTGGTCGTTTTCCGACGTGTTCGAGGAACAGGGCGTGGTGCGCAACCCGTTCTACGGCGGCTTCGGCCTGATCGCCGCCGACCGCATCCACAAGCCTGCGTTCAATGCCTTCGCGATGCTGCACAAACTGGGCGACCGCCAGCTGAAGTCGGCATCCGATTCGGTATTGGTCACCAAGCGGGATGACGGCACGCTGGTACTGGCCATGTGGAACTATGCGCTACCGGTGGGCAAGACCGCCAGCTATACGCCCGGCGAACCGCAGGGAGCACCGAAGCACTTCAGCATCGACATCAAGCATCTCGCCAGTGCAGCCCATGCGACGATCTGGCGCGTGGACGAAACCCACGGCAATGCGATCGCACTGTTCGACAAGATGGGCCGGCCCGACTTCCCCAGCCGCGAACAGATCGCGCAACTGCGCAAGGCGGGTCAACTGGCGGCGCCGCAGTCGATCAACGTGAGCAATGGCAAATTCGAGATCACGATCCCGCCGCAAGGGCTGGTGGTGGTCGAACTGCGATGAATCCAATCAGATAACCGCCGGAAAGCAGGGTCGCCGTTGCGCTGGCCCTGCTTTCCGGGCGATGTCACGAGATGAGCGGCCGGACAGACGTGCGAGGAGTCAGCCGCGCATGCGCACCGGTTCGCCCGGCCCTGCTTCCGCGCGCGGCGCATGTTCCCGAAGCAGCTGCTCGACCAGAGCCCGATGATCCGGCAGATCGTTGATCGCGTGTCCGGCCATCTGCCGGATCGTCGCAAACTCGCGGCTGGCCACTTCCATCTGCGCATAGGCACTTCGCATGGGTTCCAGATCGGTCTTGAATTCCATCCCGTAAAGTATGTATTGCCAGCTGGCCGGCAGAAACATCTCCAGGTCGGTGACGAAGTCCAACCGATGCGGTGGGCGATGCCGCCACAGCGCCAGTCGATCGCGTAGCGTGTCTGGAATGCTCGCCGGGTCGACATTGTCGAGCCAGAACCTGGAATCGCGACGCTGGCTGATGCAGTAGTGCATCTTGATGAAATCCAGGATGCGCTCGTAGCGCGCCGACATCATCTCGTTGTACTGCCGGGCAGTGCGGCTCATGTCATTGCTGTCGCCTGGCAACAGGTGAGTGATCAGATAGGCACCCAGTTCCACCAGCGCGATACCGGTCGACTCCAGCGGCTCGACGACACCGCCGGAAAGGCCCACGGCCACGCAATTGTGCCGCCAGGGCTCGGGCCGGTAGCCAGGGTCGAACTTGATATGCCTCGCATCCAGTTTTTCCGCAGCCCGACCGAGGTAGCCGCGGATCACTTCCTCGGCGCGCCCGGGCTCGGTGTGTTGCGAGGAATAGACGTAGCCGGTGCCACGTCGCCGCTGCAGACCGATGTCCCAGATCCAGCCTGCCTCCTGTGCGGTAGAGACGGTATAGGGTCGAATCGGCGCATCGGGCGTTTCGTCAGGCACCTGCACAGCCACCGCGCGATCGCAGAACAGCACGTCGCGCAGACTGCGCATTGGCGACTGCATCGCGCCGCCAATGAGGGTGCCGCGCAAGCCGGTACAGTCGATATACAAATCCGCACTGAGTGCGCCGAGCTCGCGAGTGACCACGCATGCAATCGCACCCTGCTGGTCCAGTTCCGCATGTTCCACGGTGGCCAGCTGGCGTTTCACGCCCAGACCCTGGCCATGCTCAGCCAGCACCTTGGCAAAGCACGCCGCATCGAAATGGTAGGCGTAATTCATCGGGCCAAGGTAGTTCCCGTCGGTCATGCGCTTGGGCGCACGCCCTGCCTGCACGACCCGCTGCTGCATCGACACCGCCTCGGCATACGGCATGTCGGCAGGCGCAGCACCCAGCAGCCAGTAAGGCAGCAGTTCGGGATTGCCGCTGCGCTGACTCGGATGATTGAAGGGATGGAAATAGTGATGCTGCCCGGGCTCGCTTGCCGGGCGTACCCAATCGACAAAGTGCACTCCCTGCTTGAATGTCGCAGCCGCACCGACGAAAAATCGACGCTCGTCCAGGCCAATGGCCGCCAGGGTGCCGCGGATGGAGGGGAACGTGCCCTCGCCCACGCCAAGGGCACCGATGTTCGGCGATTCGACCAGTTCCACCTGGATACTGTCCGCCGAAACGCTGTTCAACGCCTTGGCCAGATAGCATGCCGTCAGCCAACCAGCCGTGCCGCCACCCACAACCAGGATCTTCTTCATACGTGGCATCAACCTTCCTCCGGCATGCTGCTCTGCAGCAAGCATATCTGCATTATTCGCTGTAGCATTTCGAATGACAGCGCTGTCATACCGATTGACAGCGCTATCATCAGACTACCGCATGATCACGACGATTTGGGGAGAGGGTGAAATGAAACTACGCTACTCGGCACTGTACGTCGCCATGACCGCCATATTTGCTACCGCTGCCGTACACGCCGCGGGCCAGGATGCAAGCACGCAAAACGCCGCCGGCAGGAAAGAAGTCAAGAACCTGGACACGATCCAGGTTACCGCGACCAAACGTTCGACACCGCTGCAGAAGACCCCCGTCGCGATTACCGCGATCGGTGGCGACACGCTCGACAAGGAACGGGTCATGACCGTGCAGGACCTCACCAAGCTGGTGCCCGGCCTGCAAGGAACTTCCGAAGGCGATCATGGTGTGGTCACCCTGACCTTGCGCGGCATCGGCAACGACAGCGCCAAGACCGAGTATGCCGATCCCGAGGTCGCCACCTTCGTCGACGGTGTGTACACCGCGCGTGCCGAGGCTGCTGCCAGCTTGTTGCTGGACATGGACAGCGTGCAGGTGCTGCGTGGCCCGCAGGGCACCTTGTGGGGTCGCAACTCCACCGCCGGCGCGATCAGCTTCACCACGGTCAAGCCCGACATCGACGGCGGCTTCTACGGCAACGGCACGCTCGAGCTGGGCAACTACAACCAGAGCGGCATGCGTGCGGCGGTGAACCTGCCGATCAGCAGCACCTTCGCCATGCGCGTTGCAGCCGTGCATGAGCAGCACGACGGTTACGTCGATTATCAGAACCCGACCGGCCAGATCCCGACCCTTGCGCAACAGCAGGCAAACTATCTCGCCTCCGGCGGCGACCTGGCGAGCTTCCAGCCGATCAACACGAATCTGTTCATCCAGAAGGGCAAGAAGTACAACTCGCAGGATCAATCGGCCGCGCGCATCAGCGCTCGATGGAAGCCCAGCGACAACTTCATGTGGGATCTGTCGTACGAGTATTTCAAGGATACCGGCACGCCCAGCATGAACCTGATGCAGCAGCCCCGACCGGGCCAGGATTTCTGGTCGGCGCTGATCGATGTGGCGCCCTACCTGGATCGCACCTCCAAGTCGGTGCGCAGCCACATGGACTGGACCATCAACGACAGCATGGAGCTGAGTTACGTCGCCGGCTACAACCGCTATTCGGGTAAAAGCGATTTCGATCAGGATGGCGGCGTGAACGTGCCGACCAGCTTCACCACCAATGGCGTATACCAGGAAGACCGTACCAACTTCTCCAATTACACCAGCTACAGCCACGAACTCGATCTGAAATCCAAAGGCAGCAATGCGGTGGACTGGATTCTCGGCGCGTACTACGAGCACGAGAACAACAACATCCGCTTCGACATCCCGATCATGAACGGTACCCAGCAGGGTACGGTCAGCTGGCAGGGTGCGTTCACCCAGCCCGAGGAACTGGTCACCTCGACCGCCGTCTTCGGCCAGGCCACCTGGCACATGAGCGACACCTGGAACCTCACCGGTGGCGCACGCTGGTCACACGACAAGCGACAGAACAATGGCGGCATCAACTGGGGCTGGGGTTACGATGCGGCCTATCCGGCGCTGCCGATCTCGCCGGGCGAACAGCCTGGCGATGTCGGCTTCAACATCAGCCAGCACAACGATGCGACTTACAGCAAGAGCAAGCCCACCTGGCTGGTGCGCATCGACCATGACCTCAGCGCCAACAGCATGATCTACGCGAGCGTCTCCACCGGCTACAAATCGGGCGGAACCCAGGATGGTGGCGCCCTGTACCAACCGGAAACGCTGACCAACTACGAGATCGGCGCCAAGTTCGCCTTCCTCGATGGCCACCTGACATGGAACAGTGCCGCCTATTACGAGGTGTTCAAGAACTACCAGTTGTCGGCACCGGTGACCTACCCCGATGGCACGCATGGACTGGGTTTCTCCAACGTCGGCGGCAAGACCAAGGTAGCCGGCTTCGAATCCGAGCTGGCTTATCAGCAGACCAATGATCGCGCCACGCTGGTGCTGTCGGTGATCCCGAAAAAGGAACTGGGTACCGAGAAGTACGCGGCCAGCAACGATTACTACGTACCCACAGCCTGCCCGCCCGAATCGACCATCAGCAACAATTGCATGGACATTTCCGGCAATGACTTGCCGCATGCGCCGAATCTGTCGCTCACCGCCATCTACGAGCACGATTTCGTGCTGGGCAACGGCGGCCGCCTGACTCCCCGCGTGAGCGCCCAATACCAGAGCGCCCAGTGGCTGAGCTGGTTCAACTTCGGTGATGGCGACAAGCAGAAGGCCTACGTCCGTGGTGACCTCTCCTTGCGCTACACCGAGCCGAACGACAAGTGGTACGTCAACGCCTATGTGCAGAACGTATCGGACGACAAGATCAAGAGCAGTGCCGCCGGCAGCACCCTGCTGGCCAACGGCAACGTCGTGTTCACCTCGCAGTACCTGCCGCCGCGAACCTACGGCGTCCAGGTCGGCTTCTGGTTCTGACCCTGCAGGCGATTCCCTCCGGCGACAGACCCCTCCCTTAGCTGTCGCCACTGGATGCCCCGGCAACGGGGCATCCTTTTTTTGGTCCCGCAGCGAGCAACTGCCTGCAGGTGAAAGTGCCTTGTCCGCCCGGCAAGGGCAGGTGCCGGAAAAGCCCGGCGGCACCCCGGACGTTTGGCCTGGCGATGCCAAGCCTCTGATGATCCTGCTTCGACACCCTGACTGGAAAAGATCGGCATGGCGCCGCACCGGCGCACCGACCGGAGTCCACGACCATTGCCGCTGGCCCTGCAGGCGGAGCCGGCGCCAGCCCGTTGCTCACGCCTTGATCAGCAGGACGTGCCTGCATCCGCAAAGGTGACGCCCGGCTTTCCACGGCTCGGCTTGAAGTGGTCAGCCCGGCTCAGATAAACGCAACGCCTAAGGCGTCTGCCTTTACCGTGCAGGGCTCCTCGATTACCCGAATCCAGACTGCAATCAGCGGAATGATCAGCCAGCCGATCAGCGGTGAGATGAATAATCTGTGCGATGGCTCGGCCTGTGTGCCGGGCGTAGAAATTGGCTATGCCCAACCCACCGAAAAAGATTCCGAGGACGATGGACTAGATGCGACTCTTTGCAACACGGGCACCCGCCACCGGAACAACCCCGCTGGGCACTCCGCAGCCGACACAAAGAGCCGCAGCATCCGGGATTTGATTGCACAGTGTTTACAGGACGTCGGACGCCCCCCTGTCTGGCAGCTGACGAAGCTGTGGAAAAGCCTCGTCCGATCCTGCTTCAGTCCCCACGCATGAACAAGAGGGAACGACATGGCGCGTTGCCAGAGCAGAGCCCGTCCGATTTCGTATCCCCTGGGTCGAGGCCAGCTCAATGCTTCCCGCAGTCCAGGGTCTTGTCCGCCACGGTGCCCAAGGCCACGTCGGTGATCACCACGTTTTCGCCCGGGCTGCCGAACCATTCGAATGGCCGATCCAGTTTGCTCATGTTGGCACCGGCATCGCGGAAGCATTTCAGCGATATGCCCACGCGCAACCACTTGCCGCGCGGCAACGCGGCCATTTGCCCCCCCACCGGAACTCGTGCGCTGCAGCCGCTGCCGCAGGTGACACCGATTTCCGTGCCTTTCGGCGACAGCGCATCGACGCGCAATGTGGCAACCAGCATCACGTCGCCATTGGTCTGGCGATCCAGATCCAGTGGCGAGGCACTCTTCAGCGCCACGCTCGCCGCACCCGGGCCAGTCCAGTCCAGACGACGGGCATCCTCCTGCGCCTTGTAGTCGACCGCGGTCATGCGCAGGCTGCGATCAGGGGTGCTCGCGGGCGCCGCTGCGGCCGTCGTGGTTTCGCCATGGGCTGCCAATTGCAGCGTAAAGCCATGCACAGGTTGACCGTGCAGCATGTACACACCGGCGCGGACATCATTCAGTGCAATTCCGGCCTGCTCCGGCAACGGGGCGAGGTCGCCGGCATCAGCATAGGTCAGGCCATAGCCATACGGGAATTGAGGGTGGTAATTCGGCTGCCCCAGGTTGAGTGGCGTCTGGATCGCCGTGCGCGGCCATGAATAGGCCAGCTTGCCGTGGAAATCGTGGTCGATGCTTCCATCGCGCTTGCGCAACAGCACGTCGGCAATCCCCTCCCCTTCGCTGCCAGGCAGCCATGCCACCACGAACGCATCGGATGCATTGATCTCGCGATTCACCCACAGCGGCCGACCGGTGATGAATAGCGCCACCACGGGCACGCCCTGCGCATGCAGGCGGCGCAGCAGGTCGAGGTCATGCTCGTTGCCTGGCTTGTAAGCGAGGTTCGGCAGATCGCCCTGGAACTCGGCGTAGGGATCCTCGCCAAACACCACGATGGCGGCATCGGGCTTTTGCTTGTAGCTGCCATCGACCGAAAGCACGGCGGTGCCGCCCGCGGCACGAACCTGTTGATTGATGCCGGCCCAGATCGAGGTGGCTCCGGGGAAGTTTGCGTTGGTGAGGCCCGTGCCTTGCCAGGTCAGGGTCCAGCCACCGTTCTGCTTGGAAATGTTGTCCGCACCATCGCCCGCCACCAGGATGCGTTTGCGCGGATCCAGCGGCAGCAGGCCGTGCTGGTTTTTCAGCAACACCAGTGACTCGCGCACCGCGCGGCGTGCCAACGCGCGGTGCGCCGGATTGCCGATCACTTTTTCCGCCGCGCGCGCCAGCGGGTTGTCGCTGGGCAAGCCAGCCTTGAACATGCCCAGACGCATCTTCACCCGCAGGATCCGGCTCACCGCATCATCGACGCGACTCATCGGGATCACCCCGGACTTCACTTCGGCCACGGTGTGCCGGTACAGGCCCTTCCACGAATCGGGCGCCTCCAGCATGTCCAGGCCGGCGTTATAGGCGGCCGCGCAGTCTTCGTTGGTGCAGCCGGGCACCTGGCCATGCGCGTTCCAGTCACCCAGCACGATGCCGTCAAAGCCCATGCGCTTTTTCAGCACGTCGGTGATCAGCGCCTTGTTGCCGGCCATCTTGACGCCGTTCCAGCTGGAGAACGAGACCATCACCACCTGCACACCGGCCTTGATTGCCGGTGGGTAGCCGGCCCCATGTATGTCGCGCAATACCGTTTCACTGACCTCGGCGTCGCCTTGATCCTTGCCGTCCTTGGTGCCGCCATCACCCAGAAAATGCTTGGCAGTGGCAATCACATGATCGGAATCCAGGAATTGCGGCGTACCGACGGCACCCTCCAGTCCGCCCACGATCGCCGACGCATACCGCGCCACCAGTCGCGGGTTTTCCGAATAGCCTTCGTAGGAACGTCCCCAGCGATTGTCCTGCGGCACGGTCAAGGTGGGAGCGAAAGTCCAGCTGATGCCGGTGGCGCGCAGTTCCTGCGCGGTGGCTGCACCGATCTGGCGGATAAGTTGCGGATCACGCGTGGCGCCCAATCCGACGTTCTGCGGAAACAAGGTGCTGCCGACCAGATTGTTGTGCCCATGCACGGCATCGATGCCGAACAGCACCGGGATCGCCAGACGGCCGCCGGTACGGTCCATCGATGCACGATAGAAAGTGTCCGAAAGCTTGCGCCATTGCGCACCCGTTCCATATTCCCCGCCATCGGGACCGGAGTTGCCACCGGCAAGAATCGAACCGAGTTGATATGTGCGTACGTCGTCCGGCGTCACGTACTTGATATCCGCCTGGATCATCTGGCCCACTTTCGCCTCAACCGACATTCGCGCCAGCAGCGCCTTCACTCTCGCTTCCATCGCCGGATCGGCGGGCAGCGGCGACCTGCCCTGCGGCCACAGTTCCGGGTGCACGGTCGCGGCAGGAACCCTGCCTTTCGCCAGCAGAGTGGAAGCCGGCACGAACAATGCGCCAGCGATCAGGAGGCTCAGGGCCAGACGATTCAGCAAGGAAGCCGGGTTCGGGGAATGCTGCACTTCGGGACTCCACAAAAGCACGCAGGTTTTGCGCAGAACCGCAGAATGACACAATTGACAGCGCTGTCAATTCGCAAGGCAATATCCGTCGCCCCGTCCGCATGGCAGCGGCGCCCCTTGCCGGAGCGCGGCCTTCAAATCGTTCGGCTCATGCAGGCTCGGCCTCTCGATTGATGCCTGGCGTCGGCAAATTGCTCGAAAAATCAGGCGACTGTGGAAGCTGCGAGCATTCCGGCTTCGATGGTCGGCAGGTCGATGGAAAAGCGGGTGAATCAGGCCGCCCACCCGGCAATGCGTGCGCCAGCGTCCTCTGACCCTGCCGGTACGCCGACAATGAATACGTATGCACCGACTGGCTGTTGCACAGCAACGGCACCTACCATGCAGGACGGACCCACAAACCATCGTGCCGCCGATGTTGCAGCTGCAACATGTCAGGCGAGTCCTGTCGTGACATAACTGTTGCCGGAGACCCTGACCATGCCCTGTATCAGCCCCATCCAGCAGCCGGTGTTTTCGCCATGCTGAGCCTGCTTCTGGCCACCGCCATGGCTGCCGCGCCCACCGAGTCGCCTGTCTGGCTGGACGGACTGGACTGGCACGGCGAGCATGTGAGCATGCAGCGCGACACGCAGGGCGCGTACACCCTGGCCTGGCCATTCGGGCAACGCGTGATTCCGCCGCAACCGTTCCACGCAGATACCGCCAGCGTGTTGTTCAACGGCCTGTACGCCATGGCGCAGGACGATCTGCGGCAGGACTCGGTCAGTGCGATTCGTGATGGCGCGTTCGATCATGGCGCACCCATTCCCTGCCATTGCTTCGAGACCGGGTTGAAGTGGCCGTATGTGTGGACGCGCGACCTGTCGTACTCGATCGACCTTGGCTTGTGGCGCTTTGATCCGGCACGCTCGCGCAACGGGCTTGAATTCAAACTGTCGGGCGTGCGCGTGCCAGCTGCACCGCAAGGTCTGTACGTCATGCAGGACACCGGCTCGGGTGGCAGCTGGCCGATCAGCACCGATCGCGTGGTGTGGTTTCTCGGCGCGCAGCACCTGCTGGATGACCGCGCATTTGCCGACAAGGCATGGCCTGCCTTGCGCGACACCCTGGCGCAGGATCGGCAGTACGCGTTCGACACGACGTCGGGCCTGTACCGTGGCGAGACGTCCTTCATGGACTGGCGCGAGCAGAGCTACCCGGCGTGGACGGCGGACAACGTCGGCTTCATCGCGCAATCGTTTGCGCTGTCCACCAACGTCCTGCATTACCAGGCACTGAAACTGGCAGCTGCCATGGCCGCCACACGCCACCAGCCGCAGGCCGCGACGATTTATCGCGCCGACGCCAACGCATTGAAAGTGGCGATCAACAAGCACTTCTGGCGTGCCGATCGCGGCATGTACATGAGCTATATCGGCGGTGACGGCATGCCGGTCGATACTTATGACCTGCTCGGTATTTCACTGGCCGTGATCAGCGGCGTGGCCGATCGCGAGCACGCCCGGCAAGCCTTGCAGAACTACCCCGGCTGGGCGGCCGGCAGCCCGGTGATGTGGCCCGAACGCATCGACCAGCCGATCTACCACAACCGCGCGATCTGGCCCTTTGTCAGCGCTTACGCACTACGTGCCGCGCGTACGGTGAACGACCCTGCACGGATCGCCCGTGAAATCGAATCGGTGATGCGCGGGGCTGCGCTGTACGGCTCCAACCTGGAAAATTACGAACTGCTGAGCCAGGGCCAGCATGTCGACGAGGGCAAGTTGAGCGGTCCGGTGGTCAACTCGCCGCGCCAGCTGTGGTCGGTGGCGGCGTATCTGGACGTGGTGACCGAAGGCGTGTTCGGCCTTGAGGAAGACGGCAAGGTACAGCCGAAATTGCCCATGTCACTGGTACCGATGCTGTTTGGCAAGCGCCATGCGATCAGCTTGAACCTGCCTGATCGCCAGATCACCCTGCAGCTGCCCGGGAGTCGCGACGGCAACCTGCTGGTCACCGCCCGCAGCAGCACCCTGGGCAAGCATACGACAGTGATACTGAAGGCCATTCATGCGGACATGACTCCCATGCGCACGGGCGCGCCTCTGTACGCGCCGGTCGCGCCAGCCGCACCGACGCTGGCGGCCGAAGCCGATCACTGGCTCGTCAAGGGTGACGGCAAGCTGCAGCTTTACGTCAACGGTCGGCGTGCCGGCGTCATCGACGGCCATGGCAGCCTTCCGCGAACCGGGGGTCTCGGTTGCGTGCGTGCCACTCGCGTCGACCCAGCCGATGGCCTGGAATCCCTGCCCAGTCCGGCGACCTGTGTCGGCCAGGTCGACAAGGTTGCCGGCAACTGGCCGCGTCACTGGATGGCACCCGCCAGCGGCAACTATCGCGTTGCGGTCGACTATCGCAACGCGCATGGCCCGATCAGTACCGGCGTGACCGCTGCGGTGAAATGGCTGGCCATCGACTGCGATGGCCACACCCCGCAGCGCGTTCCGCTGGTCATGCCGCACAGCGCGGGTACGCAGCGCTCGACATATGCCGAGTTCAATGTCACTGCCAAGGTGCGTTGTGCGTTCGCGCTGGAGGATGGTTTCAACATGAGCTACCTGCAACACTTCGCGCACTACACCGGCGGTGCCGGCGGCATCGACGGCGCGTTGAACAAGGCCGACATCGACGATCTGCTGATCGCGCCGCTGGCCGGGGGAATCACCACACCATGACGAAAAAACCCGAGCTGTCGTTCTGGCAGATCTGGAACATGTGCTTCGGTTTCCTGGGCATCCAGTTCGGCTTCGCGCTGCAGAATGCCAACGTCAGCCGGATCTTCCAGACGCTGGGCGCCAACGTCAACGACATCCCGATCCTGTGGGTCGCCGCGCCGCTTACCGGGCTGATCGTGCAACCGATCATCGGCCATTACTCCGACCGCACATGGAACCGGCTTGGCCGGCGTCGGCCGTATTTCCTGGCCGGTGCGATCCTGGCCACGCTGGCCCTGCTGGCGATGCCCAACTCGCCCGCGCTGTGGGTGGCTGCGGGCCTGCTGTGGATCATGGATGCCTCGTTCAATGTGTCGATGGAGCCGTTCCGCGCTTTCGTCGGCGATCAGTTGCCGGAGCGCCAGCGTCCGCTCGGATTCTCGATGCAGAGTGTGTTCATCGGCGTCGGCGCGGTGGTGGCCTCGTTGATGCCATGGCTGCTGGCCAAGGTCGGCGTCAGCAATATCGCCCCGGACGGGGCGATTCCCGACACGGTGAAATACGCCTTCTACTTTGGCGGCGTGGTGCTGCTGGGAACGGTGCTGTGGACGGTACTGTCCACGCGCGAGTATCCACCCGAACAATTGCGCGCATTCGACGACGATGCGGCGCAACCCCTCGTCGAGGCGCATCGCGCGTGGCTGCCCGGCCTGTTGCTGCTGGCCGCCGCCACCCTGGTGCTGCTGGCGATCCGCCATTTCGTGCTGGAAAAGGAGCTCTACGTTCTGGTTGGCGGCCTGGCTGTGTTCGGCGCGCTGTTTGTGTGGCTGGCCGGAACCCGCAGCGACGGCATGCTGCGTCAGGTGATGGGCGACTTGTACAGCATGCCCGACGCCATGCGCCGACTCGCAGTGGTGCAGTTTTTCTCGTGGTTCGCGCTGTTCGCAATGTGGATCTACACCACACCGGCAGTGACTGCCGTGCAGTTTGGCAGCAGCGACCCCCATTCGGCGGCCTACAACACCGGCGCCAACTGGGTCGGCGTGCTGATGGGCGCGTACAACGGCTTTGCCGCGCTCGCGGCCATTGCCATACCGTTGCTGGTGCGTCGCATCGGCCTGCGCTGGAGCCATCTGATCAACCTGTGGCTGGGTGGCGCCGGGCTGCTGTCGTTCCTGTTCGTGCGCGACCCGAACTGGCTGCTGCTGTCGATGGTCGGCATCGGCTTCGCCTGGGCTTCGATCCTGTCGCTGCCCTACGCCATGCTCTCGGACAACCTGCCCGCCCGGAAGATGGGCGTGTACATGGGCATCTTCAATTTCTTCATCGTGATTCCGCAACTGATGGCCGCCAGCGTACTCGGCCTGCTGTTGCGACTGTGCTTCCACGACCAGCCCGTCTACGCACTGGCGCTGGGCGGTGCCAGCCTGTTCGTGGCCGGCCTGTTCACCTTGCGTGTGCGCGAACCGGCGGCTGCCTGACCGGAAGCCACCGAAGCGGCCAGACGCTCAGCGCAAACTTGAGCGCCGCACCATCAGCTTGACCGGCAACACTTCGCTCTCGACCGTGTCGCCGCGAATCAGGCTGAGCAGGCTGTCCACCAGCACGGCGCCGGCATGCCCGGTATCCTGCAGCACGGTGGTCAGCGGCGGGTTGACGAAGCTGGCGGTGGCGATGTCGTCGAAGCCGGCCAGCGCCACATCCTGCGGCACCCGCAGGCCGTGATCGCCCAGCGCACGCATGGCGCCAATCGCGATCAGGTCACTGGCGGCGAATACCGCATCGAACCCCACCTCGCGCAGGATCAGGGCACGCATCGCCTCGTAACCGGAATGCTCGGTGCTTTCCGCATTTTCCTGCAGCGTCGGATCGATCTCGATACCCGCTTCCTGCAACGCATCGACATAACCACGATAACGGCCAAAGAACTCCGGATAATGGCTGGAGGCGTCGCCGAGAAAGGCAATGCGCCTGCAGCCGCGCTCGATCAGATGTGTCGCAACTTCCTGTCCACCGCGCACATTGTCGCTGCCGAACGACACCCCGGGCTGATCCGGCAACACCGCACCCCAGCGCACGAAGCGGGTACCGTGCTCGACCAGTTTTTCCAGCTTGTCGCGGTACGCCAAGTAGTCGCCGTAGCCGAGCAGGATCAGGCCGTCGGCCTTCTTGCTGTCGGCAAAGTCGGCATGCCAGTCATCGGACAGCTGCTGGAACGAGATCAGCAGGTCATGCCCCTGCAATGCACAGGCGCGGGTAATCGAGCCGAGCATGGACAGGAAGAACGGGTTGATATGCGACTCGTCGGCGGTCGGATCCTCGAAGAACAGCAACGCCAGCGTACCGGTGTGCATGCGCCGCAAGTTGGAAGCGTTCTTGTCGACCTTGTAGTTCAGCTGCTCGGCGGCCGCCTGTATCCGCCGCCGCGTTTCCTCGTTGACCAGCGGGCTACCAGCCAGGGCGCGCGACACCGTCGCCTGGGAAACCCCGGCGAGATGGGCGATGTCGATCGATGTGGCTTTTCCCTTCATCCGCAATGTGATCCGCAAGCATCTGGTCGAGGTGCGCCACGGCAGCCAAGTCATGGCCGCCGCCCATGGCGAATCCTAACCGCTTTGCGCGGCGTCTGTCGTAGACGGCACGGCGTGCCTCGATGCAACGGCAGTGACCGGTCACGGAGGCGACATCCCCGGCGTGACCGGCCGGCATGCTGGCGCCGCCGCTCATGCCTGCATGTCCTCCAGCTCGATGCCCTTGGTCTCGCGAACGGCGTACATCACGAACAGCAGCGACAACAGGGCAAACCCGGCATACAGGCCGTAGGCGAACGTCAGGCCGATCTCGGCCAGCGAGGGGAACGAGTAGCTGATCGCGAAGTTGGCCAGCCATTGAGCCGCCGCGGCGACCGCCAGCGCGGTGGCGCGGATCCGGTTGGGGAACATCTCGCCCAGCAGCACCCATACCACCGGCCCCCAGCTCACCCCGAAAAACACCACGTAGGCATTCGCCGCCACCAGCGCCACCATGCCGGTGGCACCCGGGAGACTCAGCTCGGCACCCGTGCCGGTGGCCTGCGAGAAGCACCAGGCCATCGCGCCGAGGGTGATCGCCATGCCTGCCGAGCCGATCACCAGCAGCGGCTTGCGCCCGATCTTGTCGACCAGCGAAATCGCCACCAGGGTGACCAGTACATTGACGATCGAAGTGACCACGGTGATCTTGAACGAGTCGGCATCACTGAAGCCGACCGAGTGCCACAACGTGGTCGAGTAGTAGAAGATCACGTTGATGCCAACGAACTGCTGGAACACCGACAGCAGGATGCCAATCCACACCACCGGCAACAGACCTGTTTTCTTGCTGCACAGATCGCGCAGGCGCGGCTTGTGTTCCGAGCGCAGGCTGGCCTCGATGTCGCCAAGCTTCCTGTCCAACGCCACCTCACTGTGCATGTTCAGCACTTTCTGCAACACCACGCGCGCTTCCGCCAGGCGGCCCTTGGCCACCAGGTGACGCGGCGATTCCGGCACCGCCAGCACCAGCAGCCCGTAGATCACCGCCGGCACCGTTGCCGCCAGGAACATCCAGCGCCACGCCGCCATGCCCATCCACAACATGCCTGCCGCCCCGCCCGCCACATCGGCCAGCCAGGCATCACTCAGCAACGCCGCGAAGATGCCCAGCACAATCGCCAGTTGCTGCATCGAACCGAGTCGACCACGAATGCGCGCAGGCGCCACTTCGGCGATATAGGTGGGCGCGATCACCGAGGCCACGCCGACGCCGATACCGCCGACCAGTCGCCACACGATCAGATCCCATACCGCTGTCGCCAGGCCCGAACCCAGCGCCGCAGCCACCAGCAGCACCGCGGCGACCTGCATGGTGCGCACCCGGCCGAAACGGTTGGCCAGCATGCCCGCATACCAGGCGCCCAACGCCGAGCCCAGCAAGGCACATGACACCGTGAATCCGATCTGGCCCGCGCTCAGCGCGAAGCTGCCACGAATCGCATCGACCGCGCCGTTGATCACCGCGGTATCGAAACCGAACAGGAAGCCACCCAGCGCCGCCGCGGCCGAAATAAGCACCACCCGCAAGGTGGCATGCTGCCCCAATCCATCTGTCGCCTTCATCGAGCTCATCGCGTCCCCCACGTCATGGCCAGTGCTCAGGCCACCGATTCTGCGGTGCCGTGATGCCGCTGTCCGACTGAATACGTATGCACCTGCATGACAGTGCCGCAAAGCGGGCCCGGTGGCTGCCGAAACCCGGTTCTGCCCATGCAAACGCCTTTCGTCGCAAGATATGACAGCGCTGTCATACCTTGTCGCAAGCATACCCTGATCTGGCTCGTCCTGGGAATACGTTCATGCTGGGCCAGTCAAAGCCGAGCCACCGCGGCATCGCTCCGGCGCCCCACCCTGATCAATCACCTGCGCAAGAACGGCTCATTCGACCGCGTTGATCACCGCCAGAAAGTCCTGACCGTACCGCTTGAGTTTGGCCTCGCCCACACCGCTGATGGTGGCCAGTTCGTCCTCATTGGCCGGCAACGCGCGCAGCATCGCCAGCAAGGTGGCGTCGTGGAACACCACGTAAGGTGGCACGCCCTGCTGCCTGGCCAGTTGCGTGCGCAACGCGCGCAGTTCGTCCCACATCGGCTGCTCGTAAGCCTCGATGCCCAGGCTGCCGCCGGTGACCAGCTTGCTGTCGCGGCGACGGCGACTGGCGCGCTCGGGACGGGCATCCTCGCGCAGTTTCACGCTCTGGCCACCACTGAGCACGGCACGACTGGCCGTCGTGAGTCGCAAGGTGCCGTAGCCTTCGGCATCGGCTTCGAGCAAACCGGCGGCCAACAGCTGGCGGAACACCGAGCGCCATTGCTTTTCGTCCATCTCGACACCGATGCCGAAGGTGCTCAGGCGGTGGTGATCCAGACTCAACACCCGCTCGGTTTCCTCGCCACGCAACACGTCGATCACATGGCCGGAACCGAAGCGTTGTCCGGTGCGATACACGGCCGACAACGCCTTCTGCGACGGTACCGTCGCATCCCAGGTTTTCGGCGGCGCGACGCAGTTGTCGCAGTGGCCACAAGGTTGCGGATAATTCTCGCCGAATGCGCCGAGCAGGCGTTGCCGACGACAGCCGGTGGCCTCTGCATAAGCCAGCAGCGACTCCAGCTTCTGCCGTTCGACCCGTTTGCGTTCGTCAGCCGATTCGGACTGCGCAATCATCTGGCTCATGGTGACCACGTCGGACAAACCGTAGATCATCCACGCTTCGGCCGGCAGGCCGTCACGACCGGCTCGGCCGGTTTCCTGGTAGTAGCCCTCGATGCTGCGCGGCAGATCCAGGTGCGCCACGAATCGCACGTCGGGCTTGTCGATGCCCATGCCGAAGGCGACCGTGGCGACCATCACCACGCCGTCCTCGCGCAGGAACCGCTGCTGGTTTTTCGCGCGGGTCGCCGCATCCAGCCCGGCATGGTACGGCAGCGCCTCGATGCCGGACTCGGCCAACCACGCCGCGGTGTCGTCGACCTTGCGCCGGCTGAGGCAATAGACGATGCCCGATTCGCCCTCGTGACCCAGCAGGAATTCGCCCAGTTGGCGTTTCGCGTTGTGACGCAGGCCGACACGGTAGCCGATGTTCGGCCGGTCGAAGCTGGAGACGAACTGCCGTGCGTTCTGCAGCGACAACCGCTCGACAATCTCCTCGCGGGTGCGTGGATCGGCGGTGGCGGTAAGCGCTATCCGGGGCACCGCGGGGAAGCGCTGGTGCAGAATCGCCAGTTCGCGGTACTCCGGGCGGAAGTCGTGTCCCCACTGCGAGACGCAGTGTGCCTCGTCAATCGCGAACAGCGCCACTTCCGTGCGTTCCAGCTGTGCCAGGAAGCGACCGGTGAGCAGTCGCTCCGGCGCCACGTAAAGCAGATTCAATTCGCCGGCCTGCAACTGCCGCTCGACTTCGCGCTGCTCGTCCGCGGCAAGGCTGGAATTGAGAAACGCGGCCGCCACGCCGGCCTCGCGTAACGCGTCGACCTGATCCTGCATCAACGCAATCAGCGGCGATACCACGATGCCGGTGCCCTGGCGAAGCAACGCGGGAATCTGATAGCACAGCGACTTGCCACCGCCGGTCGGCATCAGCACCAGCGCATCACCGCCCTCGCTGAGGTGCTCGACGACAGCCTGCTGCTGGCCGCGAAAGCTGGGGTAGCCAAAAACACTCTGCAACAGGTCGAGGGCACGGGATTTCATCGAACATATGCTAACAAACCAGTGACAGCTCGCCGTGTCCGTGATGTCGGATTGCACTGATTTTCGGGCAGGCAATCGGCCTCAATCCTCCGGCATGCCCCACAACGCGTGATCCAGGTTGCCGTCCAACCCGAACCGCGACAGCGGCACCCGGCCGTTCTTCACCTCGACGCCCTCGGCCCGCAACAGCCGGCTCTGTTCACGAAAGCCGCGGCTGCCCGGCGGGAACGCGATCTGGCCACTGGAACGCAGCACCCGAAACCAGGGCAGTTGCATGCCATCAGGCACCTCACCCAGCAGCCTGCCCACCAGCCGGGCCCGCCCGGGCAAACCCGCGCGGGCAGCAATCGCGCCATAGCTGGCAACCCGGCCGCGGGGAATCGCGGCGATCGCGGAAAACACGCGTTGATGGCTTTCGGTCATGCGCAATCACCATGAGAGGCTGTGAAAAAAGCGGCCGGCCTGCCACGAGCGCAGGAGTGCCCGTGGTGCGAATGCCGCCGAACACCCGCGGCGGCATTGCTGTGGCCCCACACCCGGGTCGCCGGTTCGCCAGACTCCGCGGGCCTGGCCTGGTCGGGACAGGCCTTGTCACGAACGCCCGGCGACGCCCTCGCTGCGGCAGTCGAATTTCCCGCAGTCATCGAGTTTACGTGCTGTGAACGGGCAAGCATGGCAGAGTAGCAGGGCCTCTTGTCAGCGGAAGCCGCCTCATGCGTCACTTCGAAGCCGTGCGCTCCCACATCGGTAGCCAGTACCCCTTGCATCATAACGATCCCTACCTGATCAGTTTCGACCTGGAGCTGCGGGGCAAGCGCAATCAAGGCATCTACCTTGCCGAGCTCGAAGGCGAATCCGGCCGGCGCTATCTGCGCGTATCCACGCCGATCGGGCCGCTTTCAGGTACCGACCCGGTTCGCTGCCTGCGTTTCAACTGGCAGCAACGCACAGGCTTCCTGTCGGTCGCCGATCTCGACGGTTCGCCGTACCTGCACTTGTGCGAAAACCGTCTGTACGAGTTCCTTGACGCCACCGAGCTGGAACGCGTCATCAGCGAACTGGGCTCGCTCGGCGATCAGCTGGAGCGGGTCATCGCCTCCGGCGGTGACACACTGTAGAAACAAGACCTGCCGGGGCGGTTCCCGCCGCAACGACTGCAATCCGTTCGTTCGGCGCATGCGACGAACCCGGATCAAGCTCGCTCAGAACAGGCGGAACAAACCCACCATGCCGTAGGCCAGCAAGGCGGTGATCGGCAGGGTCAGTATCCATGCCCATACCATCCGTTCGACCACCGACCAGCGGATTGCATTGAAGCGCTTGGCCGCGCCCACGCCCATGATCGAAGCGGACACGTTATGGGTGGTCGACACCGGAATGCCGAACACCGACGCCACCAGGATCACCAGCGCCGAACTGGTTTCGGCGGCGAAACCGTTGATCGGGTGCAGCTTGACCATCTTGTGGCCAAGCGTCTTGATGATGCGCCAGCCACCACCAGCCGTGCCGGCGGCCATGGTCAGTGCGGAAACCACCTTCACCCACACCGGGATCGCAAAGCCGCCCACCGGGTTCTCGGCGATGCGCAGGAAACCCAGCCACTGCGGCAGCTGATCGAACTGATGCGTGGCGGTGCCGCCTGCCAGTGCCAGCGCGATGATGCCCATGCTCTTCTGTGCGTCGTTCATGCCATGCGCCACACCCATCGCGCCGGCCGACAGGATCTGCGCCTTGCCGAAGAAGAAATTGACGAACGGTGTGCGCCCGAACCGGCGCGACCAGCCCTGCCGGTTGGCAAACCACGCAAGCAGCGCATAAAGCGCACCCATCAGCAGGAAGCTGATGATGAAGCCACCCAACGGCGACAGCACCATCGGAATGATCACCTTGGGAATCACGCCGGTACCCTTGATCACGCCACCGTCAACCCAGATCACCGAATCGAAATTGTTGCCTGAGGCGGCGATCGCCGCACCGACCAGCGAACCGACCAGCGCATGGCTGGAACTGGACGGCAGGCCCAGCCACCAGGTGATCAGGTTCCACACGATCGCGGCGAGCAAGGCGCAGATCAGCAACTGCGAACTCATCTCGATCACGCCGGCATTGATCAGCCCGGACGCGATCGTGGCCGCCACCGCTGTGCCCATGAACGCACCGAGCAGGTTGGTGCCAGCCGCCATCAGCACGGCCTGACCCGGGGTCAGCACCTTGGTCGCCACCACCGTGGCGATCGAGTTGGCGGTGTCGTGAAAACCGTTGATATAGGTGAATATCAGCGCGATCACCACCACCGCAATGACAATGCTCATTCGCCCGCCCCGGCAACGCAAAGGCGAGCGCCCGCGGGCGGCGGCAGCACGATCAGGCAGGTCGTCAGACGCAGGATCACGGCAAGCCCTCAGGAGTTCTTCAGCACGATCGAATAGACGATATTGCCGACATCACGGCACTTGTCGATGGCCTTCTCGATCAACTCGAACAGGTCCTTGGCCAGCATCGCACGCATGGCATCGTTGCCTTCGACATACAGCGTGCGGTAGGGCGCCAGCAGCATGCGGTCACCTTCCGACTCCAGCGCCTGCAGCCGATCCTGCAGCTTCTTCACCGGGTCGATGCGCAGCCCGCGACGCAATTCGCCGATCATCTCGACCACCACCTCGCTGGAGCGCTGCAGCACCAGCGCGCGCTGGGCAAAGTCCACCCCCTGCAGCCGCGAGGCGACGATCTCGAAGCGCTCGGCAAATTTCTCGATGGTCTTGGGAATCTTGTACAGCGCCGAATTCAGCGCCTCGATATCCTCGCGATCGAGCGCGGTGACGAAGGTGTTCACCAGGCCCTCGCTGATCTGCGCGGCAAGCTCCTTTTCGCGGGCACGGGTAGCCGCGAAGGCGGCCATCATCGATTCCTGCCCGGCCTGGGTCAGCAAGTCATGCAAGGCCTTGGCGCTTTCGCAGGCGGTGGCTGCACTTTGCTCGAGCAAGCCGTAGAACTTGTCGCCTTTGCCGAAAATCGTCTGCAATGAAAACATGCGGGCATGCCTGAGGATGATGAATAGGCGGGATGTTACAGGACGACGATGCTGCCCTGCATCATGCGAAGGTGAAGTACACACCCGACTGCCCTTACACTGTACCCATGCCCCCTCCTCCATCATCGACCCGATGCTGACCGAAATCGCGCTGGTCTTCGTGCTGGCCCTGTGCAACGGCTTCTTCGCCTTGTCCGAAATGGCGCTGGTGGTTTCCCGCAAGAGCCGGCTCAAGCAGATGGCCAAGACCAGCCGCAAGGCTGCACTGGCGCTGCGTCATGCGGAGTCGCCGGAATACTTCCTGTCCACGGTGCAGGTCGGCATCACCCTGGTCATGCTGATCACCGGCGCGATCGCCGGCGACGCGCTGGGTGCGCACATCGGCCAGGCGCTGCAAGGCGAAAGACTCGGCTGGCTGCTGCCGTACGCACGGATCAGCGGCATCGTGCTGGGCTTCATCCTGATTTCCTTCATCCAGGTGGTGATCGGCGAACTGGTACCCAAGCGGCTGGCGCTGGCCGCGCCGGAAAGGTTGTCGTCCTATGTGGCGATTCCGATGCTGGTGCTGTCCCGCCTGAGCGCACCATTCGTATGGACGCTCAACGTCTCCAGCAACCTGTTGCTGCGACTGCTGCGGGTCAAGCAGCAAGGCAGCGGCATCGTGACCGAGGACGAGATCCGCCTGCTGGTGGCCGAGAGCGCCGAACAAGGCGTGCTCGACCGCGACGAACACAACATGGTCAACCGCGTGCTGCGCCTGGGTGACCGCACCGTCGACAGCGTGATGACCCCGCGCATGCGCATCGCCTGGCTCGACATCGACGCCCCGCGCGAGGAGAACATCGACGTGTTGCGGCAAACGCCGTACTCGCGCTATCCGGTCTATCGCGGCGACGAGAGCGACGTCGTCGGCGTGGTCGAGGTCAAGCTGATGCTGCACAGTTTTGCCGAAGGCAGTCCCGACCTGTTCAGCCACCTGTCCAAACCGCTGTTCGTACCGGCCGCGGCGCGGGCGCTGGATCTGCTGGAAGAGTTCCGCGATGCCGAGACCCCGCTGGCACTGGTGGTCGACGAATATGGCGACATCGAGGGCGTGGTCACCGTCAACGACCTGCTATCGGCGGTGGTCGGCGCCAGCCAGATCGGCCACGGCAACGATGACGAAAACGCACCCATCGTGCATCGCGCCGACGGCAGCTGGCTGATCGATGGCGGCCTGTCCACCGACGACCTGCGTGAACTGCTGCAGATCATCGAGCTTCCCGGCGAAGACGAGCACGATTTCCGCACCGTCGCCGGCATGGTGATGACCGCGCTGGGCCACGTTCCGCAAACCGGCGAGGTGTTCGCCTGGCACGGCATCCGCTTCGAGGTCGTCGACCTTGATGGCGCGCGCATCGACAAGCTGCTGGTCACGCCAGCGCCTTCGCTGGAACTGGGCGACGACGAGCAATAGGCACGCGAACACCGCACGCGTGCGCGCCTTCACCTTGGAACAACTTCAGCCCCGATGCTCGTGCCTGGAGGCAATGCGCGGCAGAAGCACCGCAGCCGAAGCCGCCCGGACAAAATCGACCCAACCGATTGCCCGGCTAATCGCCCTTGCCCCTGGCCAGCTCCGCCATGCGCTGGGCATCTGCCAGAATCCCGTGCAATACGCGCAACTCGCGCTCATCCATCTGCGCGCGCTGGAACAGTTTGCGCAGGCGCAGCATGATCGTGGTCGGCGTGCGTCCCTTGTGGAAGTCGATGTCGTCCAGGGTCTGCGCCAGATGCTCGTAGAACTTTTCCATCTGCGAAGCATCGGCCGGCGGCTCGTCGTGCTCGGGCGGCGGTGCCGCGGCAGGCGCTTCCTCCAGCATCGCCATACGCAGTTCGTAGGCCATCACCTGTACGGCCTGCGACAGGTTGAGCGAGCTGAAATCATCCACGCTGGGTATCCGCACCATCGCGTGGCAGCGCGCCAGCTCCTCGTTTTCCAGGCCGCTGCGTTCGTTGCCGAATACCAGCGCCACCTGCTCGCCGCGCGCTGCCGCCGCCCATGCCTGGGCAGCGGCCTCGCGGGGCGACAGTTCCGGCAGGGTCACCCCGCGCCGACGCGCCGACAAACCGAGCACGAAATTGCACCCGGCAAGGCCATCAACCATCCCGGCATGCACGCCGGCCCGCTCCAGCACCTCATCGGCACCGGCAGCCAGCGCACTCGCTTCGCGATCGGGGAAACGCGCCGGCGCGACCAGCTCCAGCCGCTCGAAGCCCATGGTGCGGATCGCCCGCGCCGCACTGCCGATATTGCCCGGATGCGAGGTGCGCACCAGTACATAGCGGATGCGGGCGGCGAGTTCAGGTAAGGCGCTCATGCGGTAACCAGCTGGGAAATCACCGCCAAGGATAACGGATGCGCAGCGACTGCTGGCCCGACCGGAGCAACCGCAGCGGCCCGGCCAGCCCCGCCTCTGCTAGAATCGCCGACCGCAACCCCGCTCTCTTCCAAAGTCGAAACCCATGGCCCGACCACACGTCACGATCGCGGCGCGCGCCGCCCGTTCCGCAGGCAACATCATCCTGCGCTACATGAACCGCATCGACGGCCTCAACGTCGTCGAAAAGCAGCAGCTCGATTTCGTCTCCGAAGTCGACAAGCTGGCCGAAGCGGAAATCATCAAGGAACTGCGCCGCGCCTACCCCGACCACGCGATCCTCGCCGAGGAAAGTGGCCAGACCGGCAAGGGCCCGCTGACCTGGGTGATCGACCCGCTCGACGGCACCCACAACTACCTGCGCGGCATCCCGCACTTCAGCGTTTCCATCGCGCTGCTGGAAAAGGGCGTGCCGATCCACGCGGTGGTGTTCGACCCGCTGCGCGACGAGCTGTACACCGCCAGCAAGGGCGACGGCGCCTATCTCAACGACCGCCGCATGCGCGTGGGCAAGCGCGAGAACCTGGGCGGTGCGATGATCGCCACCGGCTTCCCGTTCCGCCAACGCGAGCACCTGGTGCCGCAGCTCGACATGACCCGCGCCATCCTCGGCCAGGCCGAGGACATCCGCCGTTCCGGCTCCGCCGCGCTGGATCTGGCCTATGTCGCCGCCGGCCGCTACGACGGCTACTTCGAGATCGGCCTGAAAGCCTGGGACATGGCCGCCGGCGTGCTGCTGGTGCATGAGGCCGGCGGTCGCTATTGCGACTTTGCCGGCCGCGACGGCATTCCTGAAAGCGGCAACATCGTCGCCGGCAACTTGCATGTGGCGAAGGCCATGGTCGACGCGATCGGCCAGCAGGCCACGCCGGCACTGCTCAAGGCCTGAATGGGTCAGCCGATCATTTCGCGCAGGAATCCGCGCAGAAACGGAATCGTGATCCGCCGCTGCGCTGCCAGCGACGCCACATCGAGCTTGTCCAGCAGGTCGAGCAACGCGCCAAGGTCGCGTGCATAACGGGCGAACAACCAGTCCAGCACGCTGTCGTCCAGCTCGATGCCGCGTGCGGCGGCCTGCGCCTTGAGCACCGCGCGGCGCTCGTCGTCGTCGAGCGGCTTCAGGGCAAACTGGGTGCAGGCACCCAGGCGTGAGCGCAGGTCGGGCAACTCGATACCCAGCGAGGTCGGCGTGGCATCGGCAGCGAACAGCAACACGCTGCCTTCGGCGCGCGCGCGGTTGTAGAGATCGAACAGTGCGTGCTCGGCGTCACGATTGCCGGCGATGGCACCCACATCGTCCAGTGCCAGCAGCTCGCTGCCGGCGACGCCACGCAGGGCCGCGGCGGGCTCACTCAGCGCTGCCAGCGGCAAATATTGCACCCGGCGTCCCGCCGCGGCCTGGCAGGCAGCCATCAGCAAATGGCTGCGACCGCTGCCGGCTGGGCCATGCAGGTAGACCCAGGGTGCACCTGGCTCGACTGCCACGGCCTGCACGGCGGCCAGCGCTGCCGCATTGGCACCGGCATGGAAATGCTCGAAACGCTGGCGTCGCGGCCAGCGCAGGGCCAATGGAAGCTGGGGGATCATGGTTCGACCGAGTCGCCCGGCGCTGCCAGCGTGTCTGCCTCGACATCGCCATCGCGAGATACCACGACATCCACCTCGGCGATCACCGGATCTTCCGGCCCCGCATCGTTGTACAGCTCGCTCAACCGGTAACGTTCGATCAGGTAGCGCAGCAACACCATGATCACCGACGCCGCCGGCAAGGCCAGCAGTACGCCAAGGAAGCCGAACAGGTAGCCTCCAGCCAGCACGGCGAAGATCACCGCCACCGGGTGCAGCCCGATCTTGTCACCCACCAGCTTGGGTACCAGCACATAGCCTTCCAGCAACTGGCCGACGGCAAACACGCCGCAAACCAGCAGCAGGTGGGTCCAGTCACCGAACTGCACCAGTGCGGCGATGATCGCCGCCACGAAACCGATGATGAAGCCCAGGTACGGCACGAAGCTGAGCAGGCCGGCGACCATGCCGATCAACAACCCCACTGAAAGGCCGACAAAACCCAGGCCGGCGCCGTAGAACACGCCCAGCGCCAGCATCACCAGCAACTGGCCGCGCACGAACGCACCGAGGATCCGGTCCGATTCGCGTGCAAGGTGCGCGATGGTGGGCTGAAGCGAGCGTGGCAGCATCTGGTCAATCGTGGCTACCAGCCGATCCCAGTCACGCAACAGATAGAACGCCACCACCGGGATCAGCACCAGGTTGGTCAGCCACATCGCGATGCCTACGCCCGAGCGCGACACCTTGCCCAAAACCACCGTCGCCACGCCGCCGATGGAACCGATATGAGCCTTGATCGCCTGCAGCAGGCTGTCGCTGTCGAACGTGTCCGGGTCAAGGTGCAGGCGCGCCTGCAGCCACGGCCAAGCCACGTTCTGTGCCCAGTCGCCGTAGCGGGGCAAGTTGCTGACCAGGTTTTCGACCTGGTGCGCAATCAACGGAATCAGCAGAAGCAGCACGCCGACGAGCACGACCAGCAACACCACGAATACGACGGTCGCCGCCCAGTTGCGGCTCAGACCGAGCCGCTCCAGCCGGTCGGCCAGCGGATCACCCAGGTAAGCCAGCATGGCGGCGACCGCAAACGGCATCAGCACCGGTGCGAGCAACCAGATCAGGTAGACGATGACGGCTGCGATCGCAAACAGCTGCCAGCGACGCGAGTGGTCCTGTTCCATTTCAGTGCGCCTGCAACCAGCGCAGATTGGCATCCGCGCCGGCATGCGCTTCGCCCTGCAGCAGCAAGCGGCCACCCGCCGCGAGATTCGCTGCCAGCGCACTGATCGGCACCGACGCCTTGACCTCCAGCAGCACGCCATCGTTCTGCGCACCCACGGTGATCACACTCTGCACCGAGGGGTCCGCATTCAATGCCGCCAGCAGACCGGCATAGTCGGTTGCCGACTGCAGCCCGCCGACCCACAGCTTGCCCTCACTGGAACCGGCGCCAATCACGTTGAGCTGCTTGCCGAGCCGATCGACCAAGCCATTGCCGGCGTTGCCAAGCAAGGCGTCCTTGCTGGTGCCGCCATTGCTCCAGTGCTGCACCTGCCCGCCGGAAACCAGGGTCCAGTCAGCCGACCCGCCATGCAGCTTGCCGAGCAACACCAGGCCCGTGTGATATTGCTGGTTGATCGCCGCCAACGCAGCCGGATCGGCAGCGGCGATCTTGTCGACATCCAGCGAGCCGGCTGCAGCGGGATAGACCACGCGGGCACCGCGCGCGGTGGCAGCGGCAGCCAGGCTGTCCAGCGCCGTCTGGTCAAGCAGGCTGCCATCCGATCCCTGCACCAGCAGCAACACCGGCGGCTTGATCCCGGCGCTGACCACGCCAATCCTGGAAACCAGCTGGCGCACCGAAGCTGGCGCGAAGTCCACATCCAGCACCAGGCCGGTGGTCGCCTTCTCGTACTGGAATTTCTGCACCAATGCACCGGCACCTGCCAGTGCATCCGCGTAGCCAGTCTGACCGCGCAGATCCCGGCCACCGGCAATCCGCGTCATCACCTGACTCAGTGCGATGGAAAACGCCTGATCGCGCTGCGCCTCGCTGGTATCGACGACCGGCACGGTGACCGAATAGGGCGAACCGGAATTCTGGGCATGCAGCGCAGGCAGCACGGCAAAACCCAGCAGCATGATGGCGATCGGCAGGCGGAAAAGGCGCATGGACACAGGTGTCTTCGATGGAAATCTCGGGGCAGTCTGCCCAATCGCGCCCTCAGCGTCCATCCGGCAGCACCATCGTTTGACCGGTGCTGCCGGATTCATCGACACATGCTGCTAAACTCGTTCGCTTAATCCAGGTCGGTTTTCGCCATGTCAGACGCCCTTACCTACCGCGCCGCCGGCGTGGATATCGATGCCGGCAATGCCGTGGTCGAACGCATCAAGCCCTTGGTCAAGCGCACCTTCCGCCCCGAAGTGATGGGCGGGCTGGGCGGCTTCGGCGGCCTGTTCGACCTCTCCGGCCGTTACAGTGAGCCGGTGCTGGTCTCCGGCACCGATGGCGTCGGCACCAAGCTGAAACTGGCTCAAATCCTCAACCGGCATGACACCATCGGCATCGACCTGGTCGGCATGTGTGTCAACGACGTGCTGGTGCAGGGTGCCGAACCGCTGTTCTTCCTCGATTACTTCGCCACCGGCAAGCTCGACATCGAGACCACCGTGGCCGTGGTCGGCGGCATCGCCAAGGGTTGCGAACTGGCCGGCTGCGCGCTGATCGGCGGCGAAACCGCCGAGATGCCGGACATGTATCCGCCCGGCGAATACGACCTGGCCGGCTTCACCGTCGCGGCGGTGGAAAAATCGCAGATGCTCACCGGCGACGCCATCGTCGCTGGCGACATGATTCTCGGCGTGGCCTCCAGCGGTCCGCATTCCAACGGTTATTCGCTGATCCGCAAGATCCTTGACCGCGCCGGCAACCCGCTGGATCTCGACCTCGGCGGCGTGAAACTGGCCGATGCACTGATGGCACCGACCACGATCTACGTCAAGCCGATGCTGGAGTTGATGAACAGCGGCTCGGTACATGGTGCCGCCCACATCACCGGTGGCGGGCTGAAGGAGAACATCATCCGCGTCGTGCCCGACGGGCTCGGCATCGCACTGGATGCCTCGGCCATCGTGCTGCCGCCGGTATTTGACTGGTTGATGCGCGAAGGCAACGTGGCACGCGAGGAAATGTGGCGCACCTTCAACTGCGGCGTCGGCTTCACCCTGATCCTGCCGCGCGCTGCGGTCACGGCCGCCTCCGCGCTGCTGGCAACGCATGGCCTGGCCAGTTCGGTGATCGGCGAGATCGTGCCTGCGCAGGGCGACGAACGCGTCCACATCGGTTGATATTCGCAGGCTGCCGATGACCAAGTCACTGCCCAGGGTTGCCGTGCTCGCTTCCGGGCGCGGCAGCAATCTTGCCGCCCTGCTCGATGCACGTGACCGCGGCGAACTGCCGGTGGATTTCGCGCTGGTAGGCAGCGACAAGGCTGCTGCCGGCGCGCTGCGGCTGGCGCAGGCCGCGAACATCCCCACCCTGGCACTCGACCCGCGCCATTATCCGGATCGGCGCAGCTACGACCTCGACCTGTTCGAACGAATCACCGACAGCGGTGCGGAGCTGCTGGTGCTGGCCGGCTTCATGCGGGTCATCGACGGCGCGGCGTTGCGTCCGTGGGAAGGCCGCGTCATCAACATCCATCCCTCGCTGCTGCCGAAGTATCGCGGCCTGCACACCCACCGGCGCGCGCTCGAAGCCGGCGACACCGAACACGGCGCCAGCGTGCATTTCGTGACCGCCGAACTCGATGGCGGCCCGCTGATCGCGCAGGCACGCCTGACGATCGAACCCGGCGACGACGAGCAGCGCCTGGCACAACGGCTGCTTCCGCTGGAACACCGCCTGCTGCCGGCAGTGCTGGCCCTGCTGGCCAACCGGCGCCTGCAATGGCAAAGCGGCACCATGCAGTACGACCGCCAGCCGCTGTCGGCGCCGCTGGCTCTTGGTGATCGCGGCCTGGAGTGATCCGCCGTTCAGCCCGACCTCGGCAGACTCCGCGCATGACAATTCGATCAATGCTCGCTTCCCTGCTCGGGTTCGCCCTGCTCCTTGGCACGGCCAACGCCGCTGCTCCGACCGCCTTCACCGCCACCTACAAGGTTCTTCGTGGTGACAGCCCGATGGGCAACGCCACGATCACCCTGCACAACGATGGCAACGGCCAGTGGACCTATCGCAAGAGTGTCCAGGGCACGAGTGGCCTGGCAGCGATGCTCGGTGCCAGCGTGGATGAGACATCGCGTTTCCGCTGGAAGGGCGACCTGCCCGAAGCGCTCAGCTACGACTACGAACTGCACACCGGCATCAAGAACAAGCAGCGCCATCTGCGCGTCGACTGGAACAGCAACCGGGTCAGCGTCGACGACGGCAAGCGCAGCGAGACTTATCCTGCCAGGCCCGGCATCGTCGAACGCAATACCCTGCCGCTGGCACTTGGCGTGGCACTCCAGGCCGGCAAGCAACAGGTGAAGCTGGCCGTCGCGGTACGCCAGGAAGTTCAGACCCAGCAATTCAAGGTCAGCGGCAAGGAGGTCGTGAATGTCCCCGCGGGCAGTTTCGAGGCCGAGCGGATCGATCGTACCGACGCCGACCGCGGCTTCAGCGCATGGTACGCACCCGAGCGCTATCCGCTACCGGTGAAGCTGTCGCAGCACGATGGCGGCGACCTGATGATGGAGCTGGTGAGTTACAAGACCGACTGAAGGTTCAAGACCGCGCCTGGCGATCCAGTTCGCGGACATGCTTGCACAACCAGCGCCCATCCGTTGACGAAACTTGCCGGCATCACGCCGGGCAGCGTGCTGACCGTCTGGATCCAGCCTGTTGCACGGCTCAACCGGCTTGCGATCGGGTCGCCATTCATGACGACCCGTCCGAACAGCGGGAATATTCCGGCCACGCCCCGCGGAGTGTGGCTGCGACCACCGCCTCGCTCCACTCGCGGCGCCGACTCTTGCCCGTCACATCATCGCCCGATGCCGGGATGTCCTGCAGTCACCAGCAGAAATCGGCAAATCATCTCAGGCAGGATTGCTGCCTCAGTTCGGCAGGCGCCTGATGTGCGCACCGAGCACGCCGAGCTTTTCCTCGATGTTCTCGTAGCCACGGTCGATGTGGTAGACGCGATCGACGATCGTGTCGCCTTTGGCGACCAGCCCGGCCAGTACCAGGCAGGCCGAGGCGCGCAAGTCGGTGGCCATGATCGGCGCGCCGCTCATCTGCGACACACCATTGATCACCGCGGTGTTGCCATCCAGCTGGATGTTGGCGCCCAGTCGCCGCAGTTCCTGCGCGTGCATGAAACGGTTCTCGAACACCGTCTCGGTAACCACGCCGGTGCCTTCGGCGATGCAGTTGAGTGCGGTGAACTGCGCCTGCATGTCGGTCGGAAAGGCCGGGTACGGTGCCGTGCTGATGCTGACCGCCTTCGGTCGGCGCCCGCCCATGTCCAGTTCGATCCAGTCCTCGCCGGTGGTGATATGCGCGCCGGTCTCTTCCAGCTTGGCCAGTACCGCGTCGAGCGTGTTGGCCCGGGCATGCCGGGCGCGCACCTTGCCGCCGGTCATCGCCGCACCGACCAGGAAGGTGCCGGTCTCGATGCGGTCGGGCAGCACGCTGTATTCGGCGCCATGCAGGCGTTCGACGCCGTGGATGACCATGGTCGAGGTGCCTTCGCCCTCGATCTGCGCGCCCATCGCCATCAGGCAATGCGCCAGATCCACCACCTCGGGTTCCTGCGCGGCGTTTTCGATCACCGTGGTGCCTTGCGCCAGGGTAGCCGCCATCATGATGTTTTCGGTCCCGGTGACGGTGACCATGTCCATCACGATGCGCGCGCCTTTCAGCCGCGATGCCCTGGCCTTGATGTAGCCGTTCTCGACCGTGATCTCGGCGCCCAGCGCCTGCAGGCCGCGGATATGCTGGTCGACCGGACGCGAACCGATCGCGCAACCGCCCGGCAGCGAGACCTCGGCCTGGCCGAAGCGCGCCACCAGCGGGCCCAGCACCAGGATCGAGGCGCGCATCGTGCGCACCAGGTCGTACGGGGCCACGCAGGTGCTGGTGGTGCGCGGGTCGACATGCATCTTCATGCGGTCGTCCAGCACCAGCTGCACGCCCATCTGGCCCAACAGTTCGATGAAGGTGGTGACATCGTGCAGATGCGGCACGTTGCCGATGCTGACCGGTTCGTCGGCCAGCAGGCAGCCGGCGAGAATCGGCAGCACGGCGTTCTTGGCGCCGGAAATGGCGACCTCGCCTTGGAGCGGCGTACCGCCACTGATCAGGATCTTGGCCATCGAATGTCCTTCAATAATAGGTAAGCGGGAGGTACGGCTGCAGCCATCAAGGGCGCGCCGCGGCTTCCTCGGGGGTCAGGGTTTTCAGTGCCAGTGCGTGGATGGCGCCGCCCATCAGCTCGCCAAGCGTGGCATATACCAGTCGATGCCGTGCCAGCGGCAGCTTGCCGGCAAACTGGCTGGCGATCACGGTAGCCTCGAAATGCACGCCGTCGGCACCTTCGACACGGGCCTGGGCACCGGCCAGGCCATCTTCAATCATTGCCTTGATGCGGGCAGGGTCCATTGGCGATTCCATGGGGATTCGAGTCGGCCGGGCATGGTTTTCCGCTTCGCGAAGAACCATGGCGCTGACTTATGACGTTAAAATGCGGATATGCCATGGTAATGGAAATCCGCTGGCACAGAAATGACAACGCGGCCGGATCGGCAGCGGCGTCGCGCGCCGACCACGGCGTCAACCTCACCCGCCCTCTTCGAGCACACATGAACGCACGCATCGTCCCAACCGCGTCGACCCAGCTGAACCCGGACGCCATCGTGCGCAGTGCGCGCACGGTGATCGCCGCCGAGGCGGTGGCCGTGCAAGCACTGGAAGCGCGCGTCGGCCCGGAATTCGTCGAAGCCTGCCGGCTCATCCTGGGTTGCACGGGCCGGGTCGTCGTCAGCGGGATGGGCAAATCCGGGCATGTGGCGCGCAAGATCGCCGCCACCCTCGCCTCCACCGGCACCCCGGCGTTCTTCGTGCATCCCGGTGAAGCCAGCCACGGCGACCTGGGCATGATCCTGCCGCAGGACGTGGTGCTGGCGCTGTCCTATTCGGGCGAGACCGACGAACTGCTGTTCATCCTGCCGGTGATCAAGCGCCAGGGGATTCCGCTGATCGCGATCACCGGCAAGCCCACCTCCTCGCTGGCACGCGAGGCCGACGTGCACCTGGACGGCAGCATCTCCAGCGAAGCCTGCCCACTGGGTCTGGCACCAACCACCAGCACCACGGCAGCACTGGTGCTGGGTGATGCACTGGCGATCGCCCTGCTCGAAGCGCGCGGCTTCACTTCGGACGACTTCGCCCGTTCGCACCCGGCCGGCGCACTGGGCCGGCGCCTGCTGCTGCACATCAGCGACGTGATGCACAGCGGCGACGAGGTGCCGCGGGTGTCGCCGGATGCCAGCCTTGCCGTGGCCCTGGTCGAGATGACCCTCAAGCATCTCGGCATGACCGCCGTGGTCGACGCCGAACAGCGCCTGCTCGGTGTATTTACCGACGGCGATCTGCGCCGGGCACTGGACGACAAGAATGTGGATCTGCGTGGCGCCAGCGTCGCCGAGCTGATGACCCGCGGCCCGAAGACGATCGGTGCGGACAAGCTTGCCGCCGAAGCCGCACAACTGATGGAAAAACACCAGATCCATGCGCTGCTGGTGGTCGACGACGAGCAACACGTCGTCGGCGCACTGAACATTCATGATCTGCTCCGTGCCCGTGTGGTCTGATCCCGACTCTGATCTGTCTCGACAAATCAGAAAAATCAAACACGTCGATCTTGACTTGGCCACTCCCGGAACACCAACGCCATGCCCAACGATTACCTAGCCAGCCTGCCAACCCACGTCCTCGAACGCGCCGCGAAAATTCGCCTGGCGGCGTTCGATGTGGATGGCACGTTGACTGATGGCCGCCTGTGGTACGCCGAGGACGGGCACGAAACCAAGGTGTTTCACGTGCATGACGGGCTCGGCCTCAAACGGCTGCAGGCCAACGGCATCGAGGTGGCGCTGATCACCGCGCGGATCAGCCATCCGGTGGCATTGCGCGCCGAAGAACTGGGTATTGCCCATGTCTATCAGGGCCAACGGGACAAGCGTGCCTGCCTGCTGGAATTGTTCGATGCGCTGCGGCTGCAGCCGGAACAGGCAGCCTTTGTCGGCGACGACCTGCCTGATCTGGCACCGATGCGCCTGGCCGGATTGGCCGTGGCTGTCGCCAACGCACACCCGTGGATCGCCGAACAGGCGCACTGGCGAACCAGCCTGCGTGGTGGCGAAGGTGCCGCACGCGAGGTATGCGACCTGCTGTTGTTCGCGCAAGGCAAGAGCGACGCCGAACGGGAGCACTGGCAGTGAATCTGCGCCTGTGGCTGCGTGACCGGCGCCTGCCGGTCGCCACCATCGTCATCGGCCTGGCCGCCGCCGCAAGCCAGTTGTTGCTGTGGTGGCTGGGCCCGGCCCCGCAAACCCATGACTTCGTCGGTCCGCCACGCTCGGGTTACACCCTGACCGATGCCAGGGTGATCGAATACGGCATCGACGGCAAACCGGGCCTGCACATGCAGTCGCCCCGGGTCGAACGCCGCGAGGGCGACGACTCGCTGTACCTCAACTCGCCCACCTTTCAGATGCCGGCCAAGCAGGCAGGCGTGCCTGATTGGCAGGGCCAGTCGCGTTACGGCTGGGTCAACAAGCCCGGCACGATCCTCAAACTGCAGGGTCCGGTCTACATGCACCGCCCGGCATTCACCGATGCCGGCGGCGTCGCACAACCAGAAGCCTCCATGCACACGTCGGATGTGACCGCGTGGCCAAAGGAGAACCGCATGGAAACGGCCCAATCCGCCCAGCTTGCGCAGGGCGACAGTAGAATGACCGGCATCGGCATGCGCGCCAACCTCACTGACAATCATCTGGAACTTCTCCATGACGTCCATGGCATCCTTTTTTCACGCCCGCGGAATGCTCCGACTCGTCCTGATCACGATGGGCATGCTGCTGCTGCAGCCGGCACTGGCAAAGAAGGATGATCGCAGTCAGCCGATGCAGGTCGTGCACGCGGACTCCTTCAGTGGCTTCAACGCACCCAACAGCATCACCAAGCTGATCGGGCATGTCCAATTGGTCCAGGGCACGCTCAAGATCACCGGCGACCTTGCCGAAATCCATACCGACGCCGACCAGCAACTGAGTCGCATCGTGGTCAGCGGCCATGCGCATATCCAGCAACTGGATGACAACGGCAATCTGATGACCGGCGAGGCGCAGACGCTCGATTACGACAACATCAAGGGCATCGCGACCTTGAAGGGGCACGCCAGCGTGCGCCAGCAGGGTCGTGGCGAAGCCCACGGCGACACGCTCACTTACAACACCCAGACGTCGCAGATGAACGGCAGCAGCGGTGGCGACGGTTATGTGCACATGATCTTCCTGCCCAAACCCGCGAAAGCAGGCAGCACGGCGCCTGCGCCTGCACAAAGCGCACCGCAGGGTGGCCACTGAGCATGCTTTCTGCCGAAGGTCTGCAAAAAAGTTTCAAGGCGCGCCAGGTCGTGCGCGATTTCGGATTCTCGATCCGCGAGGGTGAAGTGGTCGGTCTGCTCGGCCCCAACGGCGCCGGCAAGACCACCTGCTTTTACATGGTGGTGGGCCTGATCGCTGCCGATGCCGGCAGCATCACCCTGGACAAGCAGAACATCACCGGCCTGGCGATGCACGCGCGCGCCCGGCTGGGCATCGGTTACCTGCCGCAGGAAGCCTCGGTGTTCCGTCGACTCAGCGTGGCCGACAACATCATGGCGGTGCTGGAGTTGCGCAGTGGGCTCGGCGCACAACAGCGCAGCAGCGAACTGGAAAGCCTGCTGGATGAACTGAAGATCGCCCACATCGCCGGACAAAAAGGCATCAGCCTGTCCGGCGGCGAGCGCCGACGGGTGGAGATCGCTCGCGCACTGGCTGCCAATCCGCGCTACATGTTGCTGGACGAGCCGTTTGCCGGTGTCGACCCGATCTCGGTCGGCGAGATCCAGCGCATCGTGCGGCACCTGAAGGAACGGGGCATCGGCGTGCTGATCACCGACCACAATGTGCGCGAAACTCTGGGCATCTGCGACCGCGCCTACATCCTGAACGAGGGCCAGGTGCTCTCGCGCGGCACCCCGGCACACATCCTCGCCGACGAGAAGGTGCGCGAGGTCTATCTGGGGCGCGAATTCCGGCTCTGACCCGGGAATGCCGGCTCAAGCGTCGATGCCGGACAGCCACTGATGCCAGCGAAAGCGGAAATTCGCGGCCTCCCGCATGGCCGTGAGCGCGGGAATACGCACGACCCGGCTTTGACCGGGATGAGCACGGCCGATCCGTGCGCCGCCGGAATCTGCCCGCCGTCGATGGCCGAGCCAATTGAACTATGGCCGCTGCGGCAGGCACGCGCTAGGATGTCGTCACGTCCCCCATTTCCGGCTGGCATGAAACCCGCCTTACAGTTTCGCCTCCACCAGCAGCTGACCCTGACGCCGCAATTGCAGCAGGCGATCCGTCTGCTGCAGCTCTCACAACTTGAGCTCGAGGCAGAACTGCGCCAGATCACCGAAAGCAACCCGTTGCTGGAGTTTGCCGAGGAAATCGAGGAAGAGGACGAAGCAGAACGCGGCACCGCATCCGAAAGCGAATATTCGAGCATCGAAACCGTTGCCACGACGAGCAGCAGCAGTGATGGCGATGGTGACGAGATGAGCGACTGGGGCGATGGCGGTGGTGTCGCCGAGTCACCGATCGATTTCTCCGGCAGCAGTGCCGGCAGCAGCTCCGGCAATCGCGGCGACGACGATTTCGAACCCCAGAATGCCGCGCCGGAAACGCTGCAGCAGCATCTGATGTGGCAGCTCAACCTGGCCACCTTCAATTCACGCGAACATCTGATCGCCACCGTGCTGATCGACGCGCTCAATCCAGCCGGCTACCTGAGCGAAGGCATGGACGCGGTGCTCGCCGCCTTGCCGCCCGATTTCAATGCCAGCGTCGAAGAGGTCGAGGCGGTACGACGCCAGCTGCAAGGCTTCGACCCCGCCGGCGTCGGCAGCATCGACCTGCGTGATTGCCTGCGCGTTCAATTGCAGCAATTCGACCCGGGTACGCCGCAGCGCGAGCTGGCCCTGCGCATCGTCGACGAGGAACTGGAGCTGCTGGCGCGCAACGACATCGCGCGGCTGGCGCGGCGGCTGCGCGCCAGCACGGACGATGTGGCCGAGGCCGCGGTACTGATCCGCAGCCTCGACCCGCGTCCCGGCGCGGCGCTGGACACGACTCCGGTCGAATACGTGGCACCGGACGTCTACGCGCTGCGCGAGGGTAACCGCTGGCGGGTCAGCCTCAACCCCGACTCGCAGCCCCGGCTGGGGCTGAACCAGCATTACTGCGGCCTGATCGCCAAGGCACGCGGCGAGGATGCCAGCTGGATGCGTGGCCAGTTGCAGGAGGCGCGCTGGCTGATCAAGAGCCTGGAATCGCGTGCCGAAACCCTGTTCAAGGTAGCCGAGGCGATCGTGCGCCGGCAGAGTGCCTTCCTCGATTACGGCCCGGAGGCGATGCATCCGCTGGTGCTGCGCGAAGTCGCCGAGGAGGTGGGCATGCATGAATCCACCATCTCTCGCGTGACCACGCGAAAATACCTGCACACCCCGCGCGGCACCTTCGAGCTGAAATATTTCTTTTCCAGCGGCGTCTCCACCGAAGACGGCGGCAGCGCTTCGGCCACCGCGATCCAGGCCATGCTGCGCAAGTTGATCGATGCCGAAGATGTACGCAAGCCACTGTCCGACCAGGCCATTGCCGAAGAGCTCCAGAGCAAGGGCATCCAGGTCGCCCGCCGTACCGTCGCCAAATACCGGGAGGGGTTGCGCATTCCCACATCCAGCGAACGCCAGCGCGCCAGCTGAACGTGGCGATGCCGACGCAAAAGAACCCCTGCCAAGGGAACTTGGATATCACACAAACGTTCCCATCCTTGTAGTAGAGAATGATTGACGATGTGCCTCCACCCACCGGCGGCGGCACGTCCATCCGCCGCGAAAGCGGCACTGCACCACCAGAGGAGGCGCCCATGCAATTCCAACTCAGCGGCCAGCAGATCGAAATCACTCCTGCGCTGCGCGAACACGCCACCGCCAAGCTCGACCGCCTCACCCGCCTCGACGACAAGTTGCTCAGCCTCACTGTCGTGTTGTCGGTGGACAAGCTCCGACAACGTGCCGAGGGCACGCTTGGAGTGATCGGCTCCACCCTGCATGCCGAAGCCACCGAGGCCGACATGTATGCCTCCATCGACGTATTGTTCGACAAGCTGGTCAGCCAGCTGCGCAAGCATCGCGAGAAAGTCAGCGACAAGCACCAGCACGAAACGCGCGAGGCACGTCAATACGGCTGAGTCTGCAGCGGCAGCCGCCGCGTCGATCTTGCGCTCCGCCAGGAGTGCAAGGTCGAAAAGATTCAGTGCTCCGTCAGGCCGTGCTCATCGAGGCGAAAACCTGGCTGTGCAGACCCCGTTTCGCCGATTCGCGAACCCGGCCAACCCACCGTTCGACAGACTCCCGGCCCGATTCGACCGGCCGGGAAGACTTGTTCCGAACACACCCACCCGTGCAAGCTGGCACAATGGCCATGTCGTCGCAGCAGCCCGCCGGGCTCCAACTGCGTTGCCGAGGAAGCCTGCTTGGATCGGATCAGTGCCCGACAACTCTACGACAGCGTCCACGAGCGCATGGCATTGCGCTGGCTGTCCGGCATGCGCGGGGAATCCCGCCTGCTCGAACCCGGTGCGGCGCAAGCGCGCCGGCCGTCGCTGATCGGCTATCTCAATGTCATCTATCCCAACAAGATCCAGATCATCGGCACGGAGGAACTGAACTTCCTCGACGGGCTGGATTCGCGCCAGCGCTGGGAAGTGATGCACAAGGTCGCCGCCTATCAACCGGTGGCATTGATCGTGAGCAAGGATCAGCCCGTCCCGGCCGACCTGCGCGAAGTGGCCGAGGAAACCGACACCCCGCTATGGATCAGCCCCAAGCGCGGGCATGAGCTGCTGACCTATCTGCAATACCACCTGGCACGCATGCTGGCGGCCAAGACCACCCTGCATGGCGTGTTCCTCGAAGTGTTCTCGATCGGTGTGCTGATCACCGGCGAACCCGGCTCCGGCAAGAGCGAACTGGCACTGGAGCTGATCAGCCGCGGTCACCGACTGGTCGCCGACGACGCCACCGAATTCACCCTGATCGCGCCGGACGTGATCGACGGCACCTGTCCCGAACTGCTGCAGGACCTGCTCGAAGTGCGCGGCCTGGGCGTGCTCAACGTGCGCGAGATGTTCGGCCACATGTCGGTCAAGGCATCCAAATACCTGCGCCTGGTGGTGCACCTCAAACCCATGCGCGATGATGACGACACCGACGCCCTGACCCGGCTCACCGGCGACATCGGACACCGCCGCATTCTCGACGTGGACGTGCCGATGATCACCATACCGGTGGCCTCGGGGCGCAATATCGCCGTGCTGGTGGAAACCGCCGTGCGCAGCCATGCGCTGAAGAGCAAAGGCATCGATCCGGCGCAAACCTTCATTGACCGGCAAGCGCATCAATTGCGCCGACTGCCTCCATGGTGACCGCATGAGCACGAAAGACACCCGCAGGCCCGACAACACGGCGGACGATTCACGCAAGGTCCACCTGATCGTGCTGACCGGCATGTCCGGTGGCGGCAAGACGGTGGCATTGCGCGCGCTGGAAGACCTCGAATTCTACTGCGTCGACAACCTGCCCTCGGTATTGCTGTCGGAACTGATCGACGCCACCACCCGCGGCGACCGTCGCGGTCGGCCACGACGCATCGCGGTGGGCGTGGATGTACGCAATACCGGCGAGGATTTCCAGCACATGCCGCAGGTGCTGTCCGACCTCGCCAGCGCGGGGGTTCAGGTGCATCTGGTCTTCGTCGACTGCAGTGACAGCGTGCTGATCAAGCGCTATTCGGAAACCCGCCGGCGCCATCCGCTGGCCATGCGCGGCGTGTCACTGGCCGACGCCATCGCGCAGGAGCGTCGCATGCTGCGGCCACTGGCGGCGATCGCCGAGCAGGTGATCGACTCCAGCGAATTGAATGTGCACCAGCTGCGTCGACTGATCGCCACCGGCTTTGCCCGCGCCACCGAGGGGCTGACCCTGATGTTCCAGTCGTTCGCGTTCAAGCGTGGCCTGCCGCTGGATGCCGATTTCGTATACGACGCGCGCTGCCTGCCCAACCCGCACTGGCAGCCGCACCTGCGACCGTTGTCGGGCAAGGATGCGCCGGTACGCGAATTTCTCGACAGCCAGTCGATGGTCGGCGAGTACTTCACCGATACCGTGCGCTGGCTGGACACCTGGATACCCCGCTTCGAACAGGACGACCGCAGTTACCTGACCATCTCGGTCGGCTGCACCGGTGGTCGCCATCGTTCGGTCTATCTGGTGGAAAAGCTGGCCAGCTACTATCGTGACCGGCGCGAAGGTGTGCTCACCTTCCATCGCGAGCTCGAATGATGACCATGTCGCACGACAACAGCCCACTAGCGGACTCCAGGACATGAGCGTCGGCGTGCTGCTGATGACTCACGAAGCGGTTGGCAAGGCATTGATTTCCGCCGCCCGCCACGTGATGCCTGCATTGCCGTTGCGGGTATCCGCGGTGGAAGTGCCGCCAAATGCGGATACTGAGGTGATGCGCACGCTCACGGCCCACCACGCGCGCGATCTCGATCATGGCGAAGGCGTACTGATCCTCGCCGATCTGTATGGCGCCACGCCTTGCAACATCGGACTCTCGCTGGGCGAGCTCGGCGTGCATCTTCGCTGCGTATCGGGGCTCAATCTGCCGATGCTGCTGCGTGTACTCAACTACGCTGAAAAACCATTGGACGAACTGGCCGAGATCGCGGCCAGTGGTGGCCGTGGGGGAATTTTCATCGACCATGCCTGAGAGGCTGCAAAAAATCGCCCGCCTGCTGCGCCCGGAGGAAGTGCCATGTCGTGAGTGTCGTCGAACGCCCTTGCCGACGCTGGTTCCACTACGGCATGCCTGCTTTCACTGCCTCTGACCCCAAGGACGCCCTGTTTCATGCTTGAGCAAGAAATCGTTGTTTCCAACAAACTCGGCCTGCACGCGCGCGCCTCGGCCAAACTGGTGCAGCTGGTACAAGGCTTCAAGTCCAGTGTCTGGCTGATCAGCAAGGGGCGCGAGGTCAACGCGCAAAGCATCATGGGCGTGATGATGCTGGCCGCCGGCATCGGCACCACACTGACCCTGCGTGCCGATGGCCCGGACGAGGAATCCGCCCTGAGCGCGGTGGCCGAACTGTTCGAACGCAAGTTCGACGAGGGAGCGTGATCCGGATGGGAGTCGGAAAGCGGGAAGCGGGAATCGTTGGAAGCAGTCTGTGCGCTGGCCGCCAGTTCGCTGCCGGCTCGATGCTGCCGGTTTGCTTCACCTCCGCCCACATCCCGTCTCACCGTTCCGGCTTCACGGGGGCCACGCCATGAGGCAGGTGCTCAACGGCACCATCGCCGCCCGCGGCATGGCGCTGGGACGCGCGCGGCTGGTGCAGCCCAGTCGCTATGCCGTCGACACCCGTCCGCTGGGTGAAGACGAGATCGAGAACGAGCTTGCCTTGCTGCATCAGGCGCTGGATGCGGCAAGGCAGGAACTGCGCGAGCTGCGCGGCAAGTTGCATGGCGCCCTGGCACGCGAGGTCAACGAATTCATCGACGCGCACAGCCTGCTGCTGGACGACGCCGAACTGCTGCGCGGGCTGGACGACCTGGTACGGATCGGGCGGTACCGCCCCGGCGCCGCGCTGAAGAAACAACGTGACCGGCTGTCCGCCGTATTCGAGGCGATGGACGACCCCTACCTGCGCAGCCGCAAGGAAGACGTCGAGCAGGTGATCAACCGGGTCATTTCCGCACTGCAAAGGCAGACCAGCCCGGAAGAACGCAAACTGGCCGCGCGCGTCGGCGAGATCCTGATCGCCGACACCATCGCCCCGGCCGACATGGCTCAACTGGCCGGCAACGGCCTGCTCGGGGTGGTTGCCAACTCCGGCAGCACCTACTCGCACAGCGCCATCCTGGCACGCAGCCTGGGCCTGCCGATGCTGGTCGGCACCCGCGATGCGATGTCCGAAATCCATGACGACGATCTGATCTTGCTGGATGCCGAGCGCGGCGAGACGGTGCTGCACCCGACCGCCCAGGATCTGTCGCGCTACCGTGCCTGGCAGCGCGAGGCCGCCAACGAAGGGCGGCGCCTGGCCAAGCTGGCGAATGCGCCCACCCGCACCGCCGACGGCGCCGAAATCTGTTTGCTGGCGAATGCCGAAACCGGCAATGACGTGGCGATGGCGCGTGCACGCGGTGCCGACGGCGTCGGCCTGTACCGTACCGAATTCCTGTTCCTGCGCAAGAAGGTATTGCCGTCCGAAGACGAGCAATTCATCGCCTATCGCGACCTGGTGATGGGCATGGGCGGCCTGCCGGTAACCATCCGCACCATGGATCTTGGTGCCGACAAGGCCGACGCCGCCGGCCTGGCCACCCGCGGCGAAGAGAACCCCGCGCTTGGCGTGCGCGGCGTGCGGCTGTCGCTGCGTCACCCGTCGGTGTTCACCACCCAGATCCGCGCGATCCTGCGTGCGGCCTGCTACGGGCCGGTGCGCGTGCTGGTGCCGATGGTCACTCAGCCGGACGAAATCATCGCCGTTCGCACGCTGTTCAAGCTGGCACGACAGGAACTGAAGCGCGAGAGTATCGACCTGCCGGAGAAGCTGCCGCTGGGTGCGATGATCGAAGTGCCGGCCGCGGCGATCAATGTGCGCGCGCTGCTCGAGCATTGCGACTTCGTGGCCATCGGCACCAATGATCTGGCCCAGTACGTGCTCGCCGCCGATCGCGGCAACGACGCGCTGGACAACATCTACAACCCGTTGCAACCGGCATTGTTGCGACTGCTGTCACACGTGATCAGTGCCGGTCGCCGCGCAAAAAAGCCGGTAAGCCTGTGTGGCGAAATCGCCGGCGACGTGAACTTCACCGCGTTGCTGCTGCTGCTCGGCCTCAACGAATTCAGCATGCATCCGAGCCAGATCCTGCTGGTACGCGATCGCCTCGCCACACTCGACCGCGCCCACCTGCGCCGGCATGCGGCGCAATTGTTGCGCGCGCCCACGCACGAGCAAGCCGAGGCGATACTGGCCGGGATCGTCACCCGACAATAACTGTCGGATCGGCTTCAACCGCTGGGCTTTCATCCGTCGATGGATTCAGAGCGAATCCAGAAACGCATCCAGCAAGGCACCGCGATACTTCTGCCGATGCAGCAGCAGCGAGAGCTTGCGACGCAGGTCGAGGAACGGGGTATGGAGTGCCTTCAGGTGACCGGCGGCGACCGCATCGGTGATCGCCACCGCCGGCAGGCAGGCGATGCCCAGCCCTGCCACCACCACCTGCTTGATTGCCTCGATCTGATCGAGCTCGAGCACGGTTTCACCCGGCGGCAGTTGGGCCAGCACACGCTCGCTGGTGGCGCGCGTAGCCGAGCCCGGCTCGCGCAGCACCCAGCGGGCGCCCGCGAAATCAGCCGATTTCAGACTGCGCCTGCGTGCCAGCGGATGGCCTGGCGCCGCGCATACGGCCAGCAGATCGTCGCGCCACGACCGGACTTCCAGTTGCGGATGGGTCACCGGTCCCTCGACGCAGCCAATATCCAGGCTGTGATCGAGCATGCCGGCAGCGATCGCCTCGGTGTTCGCCACCCGCAAGCGAATCGCCACCTGCGGGTGCGCACGCACGAACGAGCCGAGCAATTCGCCCACCCGGTAATTGCCGACCGTGTTGCTGGCGCCGATGCGCAACTCGCCGGCAAGGGTCGCGCCATCGTCACTGCCACGCCGACCAAACTCGGCATGGCGCTCCAGCAACTCCTGCGCCAGCGGCAGCAACTCGCGCCCGCGTGCATTGAGATGCAGGCGACCGCGCTCGCGATCGAATACCGGCGCGTCGAGTTGCCGCTCCATTTCCGCCAGCGCCATGCTGGCGGCTGGCTGGGTCAGGTGCAGGCGCTCGGCCGCAGCGCGCACGCTGCCCAGCAAGGCGATCTGCACGAATACATCGAGCTGGCGCGGACTGATATTGATCATCAGCCGATCTTATAGGGTTGATCAGATATTCCAAGTTTTCCTGATCCGGAACCGAGCGGACAATAGCGACATTGCCACGAACACCCGACAGATTTCCTGCATGAACTCCCCTTCCATAGCCAGCACGCTCCACCCCACCCTGCGCGCCCGCGCACCCGGCCTGTTGCTGGCCGTGGCGATCGGCCTGATCGCCCTGCTGTTGGGGCACTGGGCACCACTGATCGGCGGACCGGTGTTCGGTATCGTGCTGGGTATTCTGGTGCGCAACCTGCTGGCACCGGATGCACGTTTCACGCCGGGCATCCAGTTTGGCGGCAAGCAGGTGCTGCAGTGGTCGATCATCGCGCTTGGCTTCGGGCTGAGCCTCACCCAGGTGGCGAAGACCGGCCTCGAATCACTGTGGGTGACCCTGATCACGATGAGCGTGGCCTTCCTCAGTGCCTGGTCGCTCGGCCGCTGGCTCGGCGTGCACGACAAGCTGAAAATCCTGATCGGCGTGGGCACGGCGATCTGCGGCGGCTCGGCGATTGCGGCGGTGACGCCGATCATCCGCCCGGACGATCACGACACCGCGTTCGCGATCTCCACCATCTTTCTGTTCAACGTCGTCGCCGTGCTGCTGTTTCCGCTGCTCGGACACCTGATGCACATGTCCGATCTCGGCTTCGGCCTGTGGGCCGGTACCGCGATCAACGACACCTCCTCGGTGGTGGCCGCGGGCTACAGCTACAGCCACGCCGCCGGCGACTACGCCACCATCGTCAAGCTGACCCGCGCCACCCTGATCATCCCGGTCTGCCTGGTGCTCGCCTTCGTGGTCGCCGCCCGCGAAAAGCGCAAGCACGCCCAAGCCGGCAGCGTCGGTCACTTCAGCCTGGCCGGCATCTTTCCCTGGTTCATCCTGTGGTTTCTGGTGGCCTCGGGCATCCGCACGGCCGGCTGGGTGCCGGTGGCGATCCAGCCCGCGCTGCACATGCTTGCCGAATTCCTGATCATCGTGGCGCTCAGCGCCATCGGCCTGTCTGCCAACCTGCGCAAGATGATCTCCAGCGGCGCGCGCCCCATCCTGCTGGGTCTGGGTGTGTGGGCAGCGGTATCGGTCAGCAGTCTGCTGGTGCAACTGGTGATCGGTCAGCTGTAAGGGAACACCGCCCGGCGCGCAGACGCCGACCATGGTTCACTCGACGGCAATTGATGTTGGCGGCCGTGACCCGCACCATGTCGGTACATACGCCGACGGATCGCCCGCTTGATCGAACAACCTCTCACCCTCCCGTGCGGCCACACGCTGACCAACCGCCTGGGCAAGTCGGCGATGACCGAAGGTCTGGCCAGCCCCACCGGCCAGGCCACCGCCGCGCATCGGCGCCTTTATGCCAGCTGGGGCCGGGGTGGAGCGGCCATGCATCTCAGCGGCAACATCATGATCGATCGTCGCTATCTGGAACGCGCCGGCAACGTGGTGGTGGAAGACCATTCCGGCCTCGACGCGCTGAAGACCTGGGCCGACGTGGTGCACGCCGGTGGCAGCCAGTTGTGGGCGCAAATCAGCCATCCGGGCCGACAATGCCCGCGTCTGGTCACGTCGACGCCGCTGGCACCGTCGGAGGTACGGCTGGCCGTGGCCGGCAATTTCGGCAAGCCGCGCGCGATGACCGAAGCCGACATCCTCGACGTGGTCGCCCGTTTCGCGCGCACCGCCGCCGTGCTGAAACTGGCCGGCTTCGACGGCGTGCAGATCCATTCCGCCCACGGTTACCTGCTGTCGCAATTCCTGTCGCCACGCACCAACCGGCGCCACGATCGCTGGGGTGGTTCGCTGGAAAACCGCGCCGGCCTGCTGCTCGACGTCGTGCGCGCGGTACGTGCCAGCGTCGGCAGCGACTACCCGATATCGGTGAAGCTCAACTCTTCCGACTTCGTCAAGGGCGGCTTCACCGAGCAGGAATGCCTGCAGGTGGTCGGCTGGCTCAGCGAAGCGGGTATCGACCTGCTGGAAATCTCCGGTGGCACGTATGAGCAGATCGAGTTCTTCAAGGCCCATGACCCCGCCGAGATCCGCGACAGCACGCGCGAACGCGAGGCGACCTTCCTGAAGTACGCCAGGGCGATCAAGGCCGCCGCCAGCATGCCGGTGATGATCACCGGCGGCTTTCGTACCCTGGCCGGCATGGAAGCCGCCCTGCGCGCGGGCGATACCGATTTGATCGGGATCGCCCGCCCGTTCTGCCTCGACCCCGACTTCCCGGCACAGATGCTGGCCGGCCGCCTCGCCACCTTGCCGGTGCCGGAAGACCGGCTGTTGCTGGGCAAGGGTTGGCGTGGCCCGAACAGCAAATTCCTGACCGTGCGGGCGTTCAACAACCAGGCCCAGGCCGGTTGGTATTATCACCAGATCGAACGCCTCGGCGCCGGCCTCGCGCCGCAGCCGGAGCTGTCGCCCTGGCGTGCATTGCTGGGCCATTTCCGCAAGGATTTCAAACGCGCGATGGCGCGCAAGCGAGCGTCACGCCATGACTCGGCAGCCACCGCCCTGGCTTGAAGACCTGACGATGTTGCGTTCATCGGCGGATGGGCGCTTGCGGTCAAGCCATTCCGCCAGGCTCGAACTTCAGTGAAACTGATCGCTCGCAGGCACCCACGAACTGGATGACGATGCGGGCGCACGGCGCGGCCGCCCGGGCAGCTCGTCGTTCTCGCATCCGGGCGGCAACGGGCCACCGGTGAGGCGAGCCGCGACACATTCGGCGCCATTGTCGACCTCGATCATGGGTGCCGGTGGTCTTGCCGCGCTCGTCGCGGCAGCTGGCGCCAACGGTTTCGCTGGCGCCATGTTCAGGCGATCGTAGATCTTGTCCGGCAGTGGTTTCGCCGGCGGGTCGGGATTGTGGCAACCGAGCAGCGAAATGGGCAACAGTGGCGTCACCGCACATTCCACACGCACGCCTTGCGGCAGGTGGAAAGTGTGCTTCATCGTGGTTTTCTCCACGGCGTGACGCAACGCGGTATCGATCGAGCTCTCGCCCTCGGGTGTCCAGGCCTGATCGAAACGCGTGGGCTGGTAGCCGATATCCGGCGCGCCATGGCGCATGATCCTGGTGTCGCCATGCGGCTTCAGCTGCACGTAGTCATCGAGACTGCCATGCTTTTCGCCCTGCCCGGCACCGGGCTGGTCGCCACCGGTTTTCCCCGCACCTTGCAACTTGCCAGACTTGCCCTGCCCCGGCTCCGGTGCAGTCATCGCATGGCCGGAGTTGGCCTCTGGCGTGGCCGTGACGACAGCGGCAGCCTCGCCCACGATGGCGTCGTCACTGCCTTGCGGGGTGGCCTCGGGGGATCGGCTGATATCCGGCGGACCGCTTGTCTCGCCCGCTTGCGGCACGGACTTCGACATGCTGGCCGACTCGGTGCCAACCGACTTGGCCGCGGGTGTCGATGGGTTGACCTTGGTCTCGGTTGCGGGTACCACACTGGCCACCGTGACCGGCGTACTCAACTCAGGCTGCAGTTTGCCAGGCTGAATCGCCGGCGGGGCCGGCACGGGCGCCAGCGCGAGCCGGGTCTGCGCGACCGGCGTCGGTGCCGCCACGGCCGCGACCGTGCTTGACGGAGCCGCCTGCAATTCGGGCCGAGCGAGCGTGATCGCCTTGGGCTGTACGGGTACTTGCACAGGTACTTGTACGGGCACTTGTGCTGGCACCTCCGCTTGCACCTGCACTTGTGCCGTCGCCACGACCGGCGCGATCGTCGCCGGCTGCAGGTTCAACTGTGGCGATGGCTGGGCCGGCAGCGACAACGGCTGCATTTTCGGTACCTGCGGCGCGGCAGGCGGTGTCGCCGGCATCACTTTGATTGGCGCGACTGCCAGTTTCTGCATGTCCACATGCATCGTCATGCTCGGCAGGTCCACCGGCGAGGAAGGCTGCGACACGGTCGGCATCGCCAGCGACATGGGCGGCAGCAACGGGAGATTGCCTTCGAGCTGCGGCGCACGTACCGGTTCTGGTTGCAACGGTGGCGGCACCGGCTTCGCCTTCGGTGTCGGCGGCGCCAGCGCGGGTGGTTGAGGGGCAGTCGGCTTCGGCTCGGATACCGGCGGCGCAACCTGTTTCAGGTTGATCGGCGCAGTCACTGGCCTGGGCTTGGCTGCCGCGAGCCTGCGCCTGGATGGCGCAGGCTTGAGCTTGATGGCCATGGCCTTCGCCGCGGTGACGACGACCGGCATCCCGGGCCTGGGTTGCGCCGGTTTCAACGGTGGCGTCGGCGACGCGACGGCCTCGACATTGGCACTGCGCTCGCTGACGACCACAGGCGGATTGCGCCGCCCCTGATGTCGCGGGCCGCGCTCTTTTGGTGGCGTACCGTGCACCGGTGGTGGCGGTGGCGGCTCGATCATCCGGATCTGCAATACCACCTGTTCTGGCGGTGGCGGCGGCAGGGTCGGCTCGAATGCCGGACCGAGCACGAAACCGAACAGGAAAACCAGGTGCACCAGCAGGGCGCCAAGCATCCCCAGCACCTGCAATCCTCGCTCCGATGGCCGCACGCGGGTGCGCTGGCGGTAAACCCGTGCACGGGTCGCGGCAGCCAGTGGCGAATTCAGCATCACCCGTGCAGGGTTGGCAGAGCGACCGGAGGCGGAGGGATCCGAGGGGAGCAAGGGCATGCCGCCAAGTGTAACGGCCGCGACTGTGCTTCCGCTCGGGGCTCAGTGCTGTTTGGCGGCAGCCGGCAGATGCTCCCGCCGTTCGGCGTCGACCGATCGGTTCGGCGTATCCACCGGGCAGCCCCAAGCCAGTGGTTTGCCGGCCCGATACATCGCGATGCATGCCTCGACACTCGGTGGTTTGGGGGCATGCGGATGACCATCCAGCGATGCTGCAGGCGCCATGTTCAGGCGTTCGTCGCCATCCTTTTTCGACGGCGGTGGCGGCGGGTCGCCACCGCAGCCACCGGCCAGCATCGCGATGGAGATCGCGCAGTGAATGCGGATACCGCCGGGCAAGCGGATGGTTTTCTTCACTGTGGTCTTGTCCACCAGTTTCTGCAGCGCGCCGTCGACCGCATTGCCGCCACTGTCCCAGTCCTGCTCGAAACGCGTCGACTGGTATTTGATCGGGCTGTCGTGACGCATGATCCGGCGATCGCCTTGCGGCAAGCGCTGCACATAGCCGGGGGCAGGGGCCGTACTGGACGATGGTGCCGGCAACAATGGCTGACCATGCTCGTCAAACAGCCGCGTCGGTGGCGGAGTGACGACCAGCGCACCAGGTGAAGGCGGCTCGATCGGCCGCGGTGCTCGTGGCGGAGGTTTCCGCGACGGCAACGGTGGCAGCGATGGCGGGGGCGGCGCTGCCGCCGCGCGCGGTGCGGCGTCGATGAAACGTATCTGCATGATCTCGTTCGACACGGCAACATGCGCCGGCAAGGCTGTCCCGGGGCGCATGCCATACCAGGCCACCAGCACGAACAAGCCATGCAGCAACGCCGCCACCAGCAGTGCACCCGCATGCGGGCGGCGCGCGATCACCCGCTTGCGCCGGGAAGGCGGCACACGCACGGGCCAATCCATCGCGGCCGGCGGGCCACCATGCGATGGTTCGCCTGCGGAGCCCGACGGGTTCGACTGGCGCGGATGGTCGAGCTGGGCAGGGGCGATAACGAGCCTCGTGGGTGTGTCGGGGGGCGACGGGCAATATCTTGCTGCAGCATGAACCTCGATCAAATGGCTCGGGCAACAGTCCGCTGCCTGTCACGGATTGACCGCGGCATGGTGCAGGCGGTTCCCCGCAGTGCAGCTTGACCCGACCGGCGGTTCGCACAAGTCTAGACGACCGGCGCCCGCGCCGACTCCGCCATGACCGCCCTCGCCCGCCGTTGGGCAGGACGACCATGACGGCCCGCCATGCCGAGGCCGTCTACGGCCTCGCGCGGGCTGCACGCATCTCGTAGACAGGCTCGTTGCCGCCACGCGCGGCCTCACGCGGTGCTGTTGATGCCACGAGGCCACGCCCTGCAGAGGGAGGATTCTCGTGCTGTATTCCACGGAAAACATCCGCAACATCGCACTCGCCGGCCATCCCGGTGCCGGCAAGACCACACTGTTCGAAGCGTTGCTGCAGGCTGGTGGCGTGATCCAGACCCAGGGTACGGTCGAACGCGGCAGCACGGTGTCCGATACCGACAGCCAAGAAAAGGCACGCGTGCATTCGATCGACAGTTGCGTGGCCCAGCTCGAGCACGGCGACTGCCGCATCAACCTGATCGACACCGCCGGCTACCCGGATTTCCGTGGCGCCACCCTGGCGTCCCTGGCCGCGGTGGAAACCGTGGCGGTGGTCGTCAACGCGATCAACGGCATCGAGCACAGCACCCGGCGCATGATGATGCACGCCCGCGAACGCGGCCTGGCACGCGTGCTGGTGATCAACAAGATCGACTTCGATGGTGCTCGCCTGGCCGCCCTGGTAGACGCCCTGCGCGAGGAGTTTGGCAGCGAATGCCTGCCGGTGAACCTGCCTGCCAACCGTGGCAACCGGGTTCTGGACTGCTTTTTCCACGCCGAGGGAAGCACCGATTTTTCATCGCTGGCCGAGGCGCATCAGCAGATCCTGGATCAGGTGGTGGAAATCAACGAAACGGTGATGGGCTGCTATCTGGATGACGGCGAAGACGCACTGACCACGCAGCAATTGCATGACGCGTTCGAGCAGTGCCTGCGCGAAGGACATCTGGTGCCGATCTGCTTCGTCAGTGCGCGCACCGGCGCCGGCGTGAAAGAGCTGCTCGATGTCGCCGCCAGGCTTCTGCCCGACCCCACCGAAGGCAACCCGCCACCGTTCGTGCGTGGCGACGGCACACCGCTCGAGGTCAGCAGCGAGCCGGACGCACACGTCATCGCCGATGTGTTCAAGATCGTCAACGACCCGTTCGTCGGCAAGCTCGGCGTGTTCCGCGTATGGCAGGGCACGATCCGGCGCGACAGCCAGCTGCTGGTCGACGACGGTCGCAAACCGTTCAAGGTCGGCCACCTGTTCCGTCTGCAGGGCAAGAACCATGTCGAGATCGACGAAGCGATCCCGGGCGATCTCGCCGCTGTCGCCAAGGTCGAGGACATCCATTTCGATGCGGTGCTGCACGATTCGCACGACGAAGACCTGATCACGCTGGCACCGTTGAAATTTCCCCTGCCGATGTATGGCCTGGCGCTGGAGCCCAGGCACACCGGCCAGGAACAGAAACTTTCCAATGCGCTGATGCGGTTGGCCGAGGAGGATCCCTGCTTTCGCGTCGAACATCACAAGGAGCTCAACGAAACCGTGGTGCGCGGCCTGTCCGACCTGCACCTGAAGGTGATGCTGGAACGCATGCGCGAACGCTACGGCGTCGAGGTGGAGACGCACCCGCCGCGCATCGCCTACCGCGAAACCATCGCTGCACACGCCGAGGGTCATCATCGGCACAAGAAGCAGACCGGTGGCGCCGGCCAGTTTGGCGAGGTATTCCTGCGCATCGAGCCGCTCGATCGCGGCGCCGGCTTCGAGTTTGTCGACGCGATCAAGGGCGGCGTGATTCCCGGCCAATTCCTGCCGGCGATCGAGAAAGGCGTGCACCAGGCGATGCAGCACGGCGCGATCGCCGGCTATCCCTTGCAGGATCTTCGCGTGACCGTCCACGACGGCAAGTACCATGCGGTCGACTCGAAGGAAGTGGCCTTCATCAGCGCCGGCAGGAAGGCGTTCCTCGACGCGGTGGTCAAGGCCCACCCGGTGGTGCTCGAGCCGATCGTCAACGTCGAGGTGACGATACCCGAGCACCATGTCGGCGATGTCACCGGCGGCCTTGCCAGCAAGCGCGCGCGCATCATGGGCACCGACACCCAGCGCGGTGGCGAACTGGTCATCAAGGCGCAGGTGCCGTTGGCCGAACTGGTCGACTATCCCACCGAACTCAAATCGATGACCGGCGGCCGTGGTCGCTACAGCCTCGACCTGAGCCACTACGAAACCGTACCGGCCACCGTGCAGAAGCAGCTCAGCGAGGCATGGAAACCACATCCGGAGGAGGACTGATCAACCTCCCGAAGGCAGCAGCAAGGGGGCGTTCCCGCGTCGCGTCTCCCTGTCCGCCGCGGCAGCACGATCGCGTTGCCGTCATGCCCGACACATGCCACGCCGGCACGCCTGGCCAGACCCTGGGCAGGAGGCATGCCGCAGGACGGGTACCGGTCAGCTTGCCGCGGCCCTGCGCTTCGGCTTGAGCAGGGTACCGCTGCATCTCGGCGAGCCGCACAGGCACTTCCACAGCTTTTTCAGACGCGCGGTATGCGGGATCTCCAGCACGATGCCGTAATCGTAAGTGAGTTCCTCGCCGGGCTTGATGTTGCGGGCGGCCTCGATCACCACCTTGTCGCGGCGCGGATTGCCGCTGGCGCTTTCTTCGACCACGGCACGACAGTTCGGCTCGCAGCTGTGATTGATCCAGCGTGCGCTGTTGCCGCCCTGGTTGGCGTCGATGATGTAGTCATCATTGAGCGTGAACAGGAATGTATGCCCGGTTTCGGCGCCTTCGGCGTACAGCTCGTCCGCTTCGTCGTGACTGAGCAACTTGCCCTTGTACTCGATCACCCGCTCGCCCCTGGCGATGGCACTGACGGCGAAGACGCCGTTGCCATGGATCGGTGAACGACGGGCGACGATGCGGCGTGCATGTGTAGCTGAAGTCATGAACAAGTCTGCTGGTACGAAACGGAGCCGGAATAATGCCCGTTGTGGCGGCTTATGGGAATTTGCGCCAACTTTGCTAAGATTCAAACAATCGTTTGAGGACATCCCATGAAACGACTCCTGCAAATTTCGCTGCTGATCCTGTTCGGCACCGGCCTGATCGGCTGCGGGCCGCCGAAGAAGAGCGTCTACCCGCCCACCGTGAGCATCCAGCAGCTGCAGGTGCAAGCGGATGGCCAATGGCGACTGACCCTGCGTATCCAGAACAACAGCTACGGCGAAATGGATTTCAAGTCGCTGGATGGCCAGTTGCAGATCGCCAGCCTGATGCCGGTGCGGCTGCATGCGACGTTCAAACGCGACATCCCGGCGCTGGCCGGCGACGTGATCCAGCTCGACCTGCTGCCCACCACGGCGATGAGCCAGACGCTGCAGGCTGTTGCCGACAAAGGCAGTGCCGGTGCCGTGGCTTATCACATCAATGGCAGCGCCAGCGCCAAACCCGAACAGGAAAAACGGGTGCGAGACTTCGAGTTCGATGGCAACGCCTGGATCTCTCCGGTGCCAGGCATCACCAATACCTGGCGCTGACCCGCTTACCTTGCTCCATCGCTTATCCCAAGGAACCACCATGACCGCTTACAAGGCCCCTCTCGACGATCTGCGCTTCGCCCTGTTCGATGTGCTCGACGCCGAAAAGACCCTCACTGCGCTGGCTGATGGCGAAGCCCACAGTCGCGACCTGATCGACGCCGTACTGGAAGAGGCCGGCCGCCTCAGCGAGCAGTTGCTGGCGCCGACCAACGGCCCGGCCGACGCCGAAGGCTGCCAATTCGACAAGGCTACCGGAGCGGTCACCACGCCGAAGAGCTTCAAGGAGGCCTTCAGGCAGTTCGCCGAAGGTGGCTGGACCGGCCTGACCAACCCCGAGAAATATGGCGGCCAGGCCTTGCCGGGCGTGCTGGGCACGGCAACCACCGAGATATTCCAGTCGGGCAACCTGGCTTGGAGCCTGTACCCGCTGCTGTCCGAAGGCGCCACCCATGCGATGGAAATGCACGGCGAGGAGTGGCAGCGCGAGCACTACATGAAGCCGATCGTCGAAGGCCGCTGGACCGGCACGATGTGTCTGACCGAGCCACAGGCCGGCTCCGATCTTGGCTTGCTGAAAACCCGCGCCGAACCGGGCGACAAGGATGCCGACGGCAACCAGAAATACCGTCTCACCGGCACCAAGATCTTCATCAGCGCCGGCGAACACGACCTCACCGGGAACATCGTGCATCTGGTGTTGGCGCGCCTGCCTGACGCACCGGAAGGCAGCCGCGGCATTTCGATGTTCATCGTGCCCAAGTTCAAGGTGAACCCGGATGGCTCGCTCGGCGAACGCAACACGGTCGCCGCGGGGGCGATCGAGCACAAGATGGGCATCCACGCCTGCTCCACCTGCGTGATGAACTTCGACGGTGCCGAGGGCTATCTGATCGGCAAGCCGCACAAAGGCCTGATGGCGATGTTCACCATGATGAATGCGGCACGCCTGTCGGTAGGCGTGCAAGGCCTTGCGCTGGCCGAGCGTGCGCTGCAGAACAGCCTCAACTACGCCCGCGAGCGACTGCAGTCGCGCGCGCTGTCCGGCCCGAAATTTCCCGACAAGCCGGCCGACAACCTGCTGGTGCAACCGGACGTGCGGCGCATGCTGCTGACCCAGCGCGCCTTTGTCGAAGGCTCGCGCGCGCTGGTGCTGTACACCGCACTGCAGACCGATATCGAGCACCGCAGCACCGACGAAGCGGCACGCAAGGCAGCCGGCGAACTGGTTGCCTTCCTGATTCCGATCGCCAAGGGCATGGTGACCGAACTGGCCCAGGAGTGCACCAAGGAGGCGCTGCAGATCTACGGCGGGCACGGCTACATCGCCGAGAACGGCATGGAGCAGTTCGTGCGTGATGCACGCATCATCACCCTGTATGAAGGCACCACCGGGATCCAGGCGGCCGACCTGCTCGGTCGCAAGATCCTCCAGTTGCAGGGCGTCGGCTTCAAGCACTTCCTGGAAGAAATCAGCGCATTCTGCCAACGGCACAGCGCGGATGAAAACCTGCGTGCCTTCATTGCCCCGCTCGCCGTGGCAACCCGCAACTGGAGCGACCTCACGCTGAAGCTGGCCGAACGCGTGCAGGCCAACCCGGAAGAGCTCGGTGCAGCGGCAACCGATTATCTTTACTACTCCGGCTACGTCGCACTCGCCTACCTGTGGGCACGCAGCGTGGCCGCCGCCGAGGCGGGCAGCCATCCGGCCGCATTCAAGCGGGCCAAACGCGACACGGCGGCGTTCTACTTCGCGCGCATCCTGCCGCGCTGCAGTACCCACCAGGCCGCGATCGAGGCCGGCGTGGACAGCTTGCCACTGATCGATTGATCGAAGGCCGATCAGTCCATGAACAGGCCCGGTTGCTCCGGGCCTTTTCTATGGAATGCATGCAGACGATGGTTGCCCGGGTACCACAGCGACCGGTTGGGTCAGTGTGATGTGCCGAAACGGGTCACATATTTCTCAAGCGTGACATCGGCCATGGCCGACGATTTCCGCTCGTCAGGCGTAGCTGTCACGCGTAGCGGTGGCGTCCATGCGCATGAACTGCTCGACGAACGCGTCATGTACCGAGGCGCATTGCATCAGCTCCATGGCCAGTGCAGCCTGCGCCGCTGCCGGCCCCGGTGGCTTGGGCTTTGACGGCACGGCACGCGGCGCGCTGACAATGCGGGGGGTGGCGACTTCGACCTGGATCGAGTCGGACTCAAGCAGATGTGAGATGTCGTAGGCATGATCGTTCATGTCTTTACCCAAGCAACAGTCTTGCCAACTTTGCCAACGGCCGGCAACGACGTCTTCCTCACCCCCGGCATGCCACCGAATCGGCGTTTGCCAGCAGCGGCCACGACCATCAAGATGCCCATGACCGCTGCGCCATGCAGGCACGATGCAGCGGCCGCCCTGTTCACTCGCGGAGTTCGCCATGAAATGGCTACTGGCTTTCGTTGCAGGTTTTGTCTCGACCCTGGCCTTCCATCAGGGTCTGCTTGAATTGCTGCATCTGATCGGCGCATTTCCGCGGGCCGCATGGAACATGGCCCCGGTGCCGCCATGGGGTGTGCCCGCGGTAATCTCGCTGGCTTTCTGGGGCGGGCTGTGGGGTATCGCGCTGTGGGCCTTGATCCGCCACCTGCGCGATGGCAAGCGCTGGCTGTGGGGTGCGATCTGGGGCGCACTGCTGCCAAGCATCGTGGCACTGTTCGTGGTCTTCCCGCTCAAGGGCGGCCCGATGGGCGGCGGCTTCGACCCGAAAATCATCATCGGTGCGCTGCTGCTCAACGGCGCATGGGGGCTGGGCGTGGTCGGGCTGATGAAGCTGTACCGGCAGGGGTGATCCCGCAGCGACAAAGCGTCGGCACGATGTGGCATCGAGCCAGCATGCTCGGACGCCTCACGCTCTTTGCAATGGTCGCCTTGCTCGCGTTCCTGTCGGGGGCCTGGGCAGCGCTGGCGCTTTACTATCGGCTGCCCGGCAACCTCTTGCTGCGCTTGCTGGGCAGCATCTTGTGGACCGCACTGGTGGCCTCGCTGTTTGTCCTGATGTGGCACCGGCACAGCTGGCCGCCGCTGGCCCTCTATGCGGCGATCCATGCGGTCGTGATGCTTTGGTGGATCAGCATCACGCCGTCCAACCTGCGCGCCTGGCGCGACGACGTCGCCCGTCTGCTGGTCGGCCAGGTGCACGACGATCATGCAGTGCTCGACAACGTGCGCAACTTTCGCTGGCGCAGCGACAGCGATTACGACATACGCTGGGAGCAGCGCACGCATGATCTCGATCAACTGGTCAGTGCCGATGCCGTGCTGTCCTACTGGAGCGGCCCGGCGATCGCCCACGCGATGATCTCGTTCGGCTTCGACGACGGTCGTCACCTGGTGTTCTCGGTGGAGGTACGCAAGCGTCGCGACCAGAAGTACTCCTCGATCGGCGGCTTCTTCAAGCAGTTCGAAACCATCCTGGTCGCTGCCGACGAGGGCGACATCATCCGCGTGCGCACGAATGTGCGCCATGAGGATGTCTATCTGTATCCGTTGTGCATCGAACGCGGCACCATGCGCGCCCTGTTCCTCGCGTATCTCGCCGCAGCGAACCGGCTGGCCTCACGGCCGGCGTTCTACAACACCTTCACCTCGAACTGCAGCACCCTCGTTCACCGGATGGCACGGAAGATCGATCCCGGCCTGCCGTGGGACATGCGCCTGCTGCTGACCGGCTATTTGCCGGAATATCTTTATGAAATCGGCATGCTTGACCAGTCGCTGCCGCTGGACGAACTTCGACAGCGGGGCCATGTCACCGAACGCGCGAAGTCCATTGCCGCCGACACCGATTTTTCGCACGCCATCCGGCAAGCGAACGCAACAGCGTGATCGGTGATGGCGGCCGACTGGCCAACCTGGCCGATCCGCGTCAATGCAACTCAACCTGAACAGGTGCACAGCGCATGTGCCCGTTTTACGTGTTCTTCTCACCATGATGGGTTAGGTTTTGATGGACAGCCTTCAAACATTCCACATCAACCGCTTGCGCACTGCTGTCATGTCCACGTGAGCCGAACACCAGGAGATTGCGATGAACACCCGGATTACCCGCATGGCCGTGCTGGCCGCAGGTTTCATGACACTGGGCTTGGCCGGCTGCTCGCAGTACGTCAAACAGTCCGATTTCAATACCGCCATCCAGCAGCTGCAGCAGAAACAGCAGGACCAGCAGCAACAGATCGACGGGATCAAGCAGCAGATGCAGTCGCAATTCACCAAGTACGACGCCCAGATCACCGCCATGCAGGGCCGCGTCAGCATCGACACCGTGGCGCATTTCGCCTTCAACAGCGCCACCCTGAACGAACAGGATAAACCCGCGCTGCAGGACTTTGCTGCCACGATCAGCAAATATCACCCCAACGTGCTGATCACGGTGGAAGGCTTCGCCGATCCGGCCGGTTCGCGCGCCTATAACAAGAAGCTCGGCATGCAGCGCGCCGACGCCGTGCGTGATTTCCTGGTGAGTAGCGGCCTGCCAGCGGATCAGGTTCGCGCAGTCAGCTACGGCGAAGACAGCAATCGTCAGGTCGCCAAGGGCGCCAGCCATGATCAAGGCCGCGACAACCGTCGCGTCTCGTTGACCGTGGATTCCAGCGGTGCCGGCGCGGTCGCAACGACTGCACCGTAACCGTACAGGGCGCTGCCTCGACGTCATGTCGAGGCAGCGCCCGAAATACCCGCGACACCCCGAGGAAATCGGCGGCCATCGTGCGCTGACACCTGGCCCGCCGTCCCGGCAATCCTTCAGCCCAGCGTGAAGCGTGTCAGCCGTTTGCCCGGGTCAGCCTCCGCCAGCGTGAGCTTGACGTCCGCACCCAGCGGCAACGGCGCAGTCGATGTCACGCTGGCCTCGATCGCGGGCACCCGCACCATCGCCAGGCCTTTGCCAGGATCGCTCACGGAAACCTCGACGATCGCGCCATCGAACTTCTCGCCCACATGCGATGCCAGCACGGCCGCCTCGGCCAGATCGAGCACGGCCTTCTCGTACTGATGCGCGCGCCGGGCCGAGGCCTGCATGGTTGCCGGCAAGCCCGGCAACGCGCCCAGCACCCACGCCGGCACCGGTTGCCTTGCGCACAACGCCACGCACACCTCACCGGTGTAGCGATCCACCAGCCGACGCAGCGGCGCGGTCGCGTGGGTGTATTCGGCGGCAATCGCCGATTGCATCGGTTGTTCGGGCAGGCTGCCGTTGAATGCCGCATAGCCCGCACCCCGCAATACCGTGGTGCAGGCGGTCAGCATCGCCACGTGGGTATCGTTGCCAGGGTCGAGCGAACGAATGAAACCCGGATAATCCAGCGTGTCCGGCCAGCTGATCCCAAGTGCCCGCGCCGTGATGCGCAAGCGCCCGATCGCCTTCGGATCAGGTTCTGGCAAAGTGCGCAGCAAACCGACCTTGCCCTGCACCATCAGTTTCGCGGCGGCCATCCCGGTAAGCAGCGAGATCTGTTCGTTCCAGTCCTCGATCGCCCGGCGCGCGCGAAAGGCCAGCTTCCATTGCCCGGCAGTGACATCAATCTCCTGCTCCGGCAGTGGCAGACTGATGCCGCCCCGATCCTGCTCGCGCTGCTTGCGCAACTCGCCGATCTCGCGCAACACCGCCCACATCGGGTCAGCCTGGCCGGCGTCAATCAACTCCTGCACACTGTCGTAACTGAGCTTGGCGCGGCTGGTGACGCGTGCGCGGCGCACGTCGATGGCAGCCATCTCGCCTCGCTGATCCAGATCGATCGTCCACAGCAGCGCCGGACGCAGCTGGCCGGGCAACAGGGAGGTGGCGCCTTCTGACAGCACCTTGGGATGCAACGGGATCTTCGCATCCGCGCCATACAGCGTCTCGCCGCGCCGATTGGCCTCCAGGTCGATCGGGTCACCGGCGCTGACGAAGGCAGCGACATCCGCGATCGCGTAGTACACCCGATAGCCGTCATCACGCCGCTCGACATACATCGCCTGATCCAGATCCATCGACTCGGCCGGGTCGATGGTGACCAGCGCAATGTCGGTTCGATCCAGCTCGGGCAGGCGCGGATTCGCCGCGGCCGCCGCGGCAGCGGCCTCGACCTCGGGCGGAAAACCCAATGGCAGTTTCAGCTCGGCCTGGATGTCGCGCATGCCCTGCACGAGCACGGCGTTGTCTGCAGGCTGGAGATGGATGCGGCGCGTGGTCGGCACGATTGACTCCACTGGTTTGGTTGACAGTTGACGATCGGCGCCGGACGCCGACGACGGCATCGCGTCAGCGAAAATATACACGGGTCATCCCGCGGGGCTTCCGCAACCATCATGCAGGGTGTAAAAAACGGCCATCACCTGCCGCCAAACCCTGGACACTTGTGGACGATTCATCCCTGCTTGTTCGCCTGGCCGAGAATGATGACGATTTCATCCTCGCACTGGTGCCGCGCTTCGTCGATTTCGACCTGCCCGACTGGCGGCGACGGCACGAATGCATCGAGGGCATCCGCCAGGATCTGCTCAAGCACCTGGATGAGCAGCCGGCGAACAGCTATTTGTTCGTGGCCGAGGATCGCAGCGGCGAACGGGTCGGTTTCATCCACCTGCAACGCACGACGGATTTCTTCACCGGCCGCAGCAACTGCCACATCTCCGATCTGGCGGTGGCCCCGCAACACGAAGGCAAAGGCATTGGCCGCGCACTGCTCACGCATGCCGAGGCTTGGGCACGCGAACACCAATGCCGGATGGTCACTCTGGCGGTATTCCCCGGCAACCAGCGCGCTCGCGCGCTATACGAAGCCAGCGGCTACGCCACGGACCTGCTCCGGCTGGCCAAGCCGGTTCGATGAACGCTGCAACGGCAGAAGCCGCCCGAAGGCGGCTTCTGCATGATCGAACCGATGCGATGGCGATCAGTTGGTGCTGGTGCTGCCCGCCGCCGCTTCGATCTGTTCGCGCGCCTCGAGGCGTCGGGCCAGCCGATCGATATTGGCCAGCGACAGCAGATGGCCGTAGATCCAGCCGAACACGCCTTCGCGCGCAAACTCGTGAGCCACCTTTTCGTCCAGGCCACGCAGTTTCTCCTCGTTGACCACGAACAGCCCGTTGAGGTTGATCGCCCGGCCGTCATTCGGATCACCCTTGTGCAACTGCACGTTGCGCGGCTCCAGCAGGTCATGCTTAACCAATTGCTGCATGAACCACTTGGTGCGCGCCACGTTCTGCTGGAATTCGCCGAGGAAACCCACGGCATGGGTCAGCAGCTCGCTGTCTGTGCCGTCCTCGTTGAACAGGCGCTGACCTTCGCTGGCATTGAAACCTTCGTAGCCCTCATCGAGGAATACGGTGAAATCGTCCCCCGCCTGCCCTTCGGGCTTTTCGGCCAGCACGAACGGGTAGCGGCGCACGAAAGCCGGCACGTAGACGTTCGGCGCCCACTGACCCGCGGCATCGACGTAAAGATTCTCATTTTGACGCAGACCGAGCAGGGCGATCGGGCCGGCATTGGAGACCTCGCTGCCAGCAAACACGATCAGCAGATCGCGCGCGGCGACACCAAACTCCGCGCCGGTCAGCGGCACTGAATGGGTATTCATGGCGAACTTCATGTTCGGCACACCCTTCAGATGCAAGTCCTTGTGCTCGGTACGATTGAGCGCTACTGGGCGCTCGTAGAAAATGACTTCAGCCACGTTGATCTGCCTCTGCCCTCGCCGTGCCGGGGTGCTACCGCAGCTCCCCTGTCAAACCCGGCGTCAGGTCTGTGTTGACTGTCGATCATATCAGCGCGACCGCAGGACGGCGACTGCATGGCTGCAACCCGCAGCGGCGGCATGCGAATTGCCATGCAATTGGTCTATGCTGGCTCCAGACAAGCTCCCGCATTGCCTGAACGACCTTTCCCGCCCCGGCTGAAGGACTGTTTACATGCTGATGGACGCGCCACGTCATGCCGATCTCCATGCGACTCGCGTGCTGTCGCTGGATGCCACCGGCCGCATCCTGGACTGGATCAGCTGGCAGGATGCGGTTTGCCTGTACGTTCGTGGCGTCGTGGCCTGGACGCTGGGCGACCCGTGCCTGACCGTGCATGGTGGCCACAACCGGCTCCTTGGCAAGCAAAGCCTGCTGCAGTTGCACCCGATCGTCGCCAGCACCGGCCATTGCCGCGAGCACGCGATCGATCCGGCGCCCGCGCTGACCAACACCGCCCTGTTCTCCCGCGACCGGCACATCTGCCTGTACTGCGGCGAACACTTTGCCCGCGCCGAACTGACCCGCGACCACGTGCTGCCGCTGTCCAGGCATGGCAAGGACGAGTGGGAGAACGTGGTCAGCGCCTGCCTTGCCTGCAACCTGAAGAAAAGCAACAAGACCCCTCAGCAGGCGAACATGCCGCTGCTGGCGGTGCCCTATCGGCCCAGCTGGGTGGAGCACCTGATCTTGTCCAACCGCAACATCCTGGCCGACCAGATGGAGTTTCTGGTCAGCCGGCTGCCACGCGACCGACGCCCGTTGAGTGCCTGAGCTGGCGGGAATCAGCCATCAGCTGGCGGGGCTGTCACCAGCCTCTTCGCCGTCGTCGTTGTGCAAGTCCTTCGCATCCTGCTCGATCGTGTCAATGCTCTGGTAGGCAGCTTTCGCCAGCTTGCAGTAATGGGTGCGGATGCGCTCGAGGTCGTCCTCGTCCAGTTCCTCCAGGTTCAACAGCGCGTTATGCGCCCGACTGGTACGTATCAGCTCGTCCAGCTTGATCTGCAGCGCCGAGGTATCGCGGTTCTGGCTGCTCTGGATCAGGAACACCATCAGGAAGGTGATGATCGTGGTCGAGGTGTTGATCACCAGTTGCCAGGTATCGCCGTAGCCGAACAATGGCCCGGTAGCGGCCCATATCACCACCAGGGCCGCCGCCAGGATGAAGGCCGTCGGCTTGCCGGCCTGGCGCGCGGTACCCTCGGCGAAACGGCGAAACAGTTTGCGCATGGACATGGCTGCGATCCCGAAGGCGTTGCCGCAGCGTCCTCCAGGCCCCGTGCAAACGGCGTGCAGGAGCGATTTCGGCACCCTTGTCTCTGCCCGTTCACTTATCCGCCCTTGCCCCGCCCCGCCGCTGGGCCAACAATATGCAGATGAATGACGTGACCCGCTACCCTCACCTGGCACCGATCGAGACGCCGGCCGACCTGCGCCGCGTGCCGGACAACCAGCTTGCTGCCGTCGCCGACGAGTTGCGTCAGTACCTGATCGAGGCCGTGGCCAGCTCCGGTGGCCATTTCGGCGCCGGCCTGGGCGTGGTCGAGCTGACCGTGGCCCTGCATCACGAGTTCGACACCCCGCATGATCGGCTGGTCTGGGACGTGGGCCACCAGTGCTATCCGCACAAGATCCTCACCGGCCGCCGCGACCGGATCACCACGATCAAGAAGAAGGACGGCCTGGCACCGTTCCCGCGCCGCGAGGAAAGCGAATACGACACTTTCGGCGTCGGCCACTCGTCCACCTCCATCTCCGCCGCACTGGGCATGGCCATCGCCGCCCAGCGCAAGGGTGACCATCGCAAGGTGGTGGCGGTAATCGGCGACGGCGCGATGACCGCCGGCATGGCGTTCGAGGCACTCAACCATGGCGGCGACGTCGAACCGGACATGCTGGTGGTGTTCAACGACAACGGCATGTCGATCAGCGAGAACGTCGGCGCGATGACCAAGATGATGGCGCGCGCGATGGCCAGCCGTCGCTTGAACCAGTTGCGCGAGCGGGCCAAACGGGCCATTCCGAAGCAATCGTTCATGGGTCGCTGGTTCAAGCGCTGGGAGGAACACGCCAAAGGCATGTTCGTGCCCTCCACCCTGTTCGAGGAGCTGGGTTTCCACTACACCGGCCCGATCGACGGCCACAACATCCCGCAACTGCTGCAGGCACTGCGCACGGTGAAAAACCTGCCCGGCCCGCAGTTGCTGCATGTGATCACCACCAAGGGCAAGGGTTATGCCCCGGCCGAACAGGCACAGATCGAATATCACGCGGTCGGCCCGTTCGACCCGCAGGCCGGCCTGAAAAAGAAGGCCGGCCCGGCCAAGCCGACCTATACCGATGTGTTCGGCGACTGGCTATGCGACCAGACCGCCGCCGATCCGCGGCTGCTGGCGATCACGCCGGCGATGCGCGAAGGCTCCGGCCTGGTGCGTTTCTCGAAGGAATACCCGCAGCACTATTTCGACGTGGCGATCGCCGAACAGCATGCGGTGACCCTGGCCGCCGGCATGGCCTGCGAAGGGGCCAAGCCGGTCGTGGCGATCTACTCGACCTTTCTGCAGCGCGCCTACGACCAGGCCATCCACGACGTGGCGCTGCAGAACCTCGACGTCACCTTCGCGATCGACCGCGCCGGCGTGGTCGGGCCCGACGGCGCCACCCACAGCGGCAGTTTCGATCTCTCCTTCCTGCGCTGCCTGCCCAACTTCGTGATCATGGCACCCGCCGACGAAAACGAGTGCCGCGCCATGCTCAGCACCGGCTTCCAGCATCACGGCCCTGCCGCCATTCGTTACCCGCGCGGCACCGGCCCCGGTGTCGCGATTCACCACCATCTGGAAACGTTGCCGATCGGCAAGGCCGAGCTGCGTCGGCGTGGCCATGGGCTGGCCCTGCTCAGTTTCGGCGCGATGCTGGCACCGGCCGCCACAATTGCCGCCGAACTCGACGCCACCCTGATCAACATGCGTTTCGTGAAGCCGCTGGATGAAGCCCTGCTGATCGAACTGGCCCATAGCCATGACGGCTTCGTCACCCTCGAAGACAACGCCATTGCCGGCGGCGCCGGCTCGGCCGTGGCCGAGTGCCTGGCCGCACACGGCATCACCCTGCCGATCCTGCAGCTCGGCCTTCCAGACGTCTATCTGGAACACGGCAGTCGCGAGGAAGTCCTGAGCATGGCCGGCCTCGACCTGCCCGGCATACGCCACGCGATCCACACGCGCTTCCCGCAACTGGCCAGCGCCAGCCTCGCCAGCACGGGCTGATCCAGCCGATCGGCCATGCCCGCCACACGCCGTGCACCCACCCTGCGCGGCGTGTTCCGTTGACGACAAACTCAGTCGTCACCATGCTCGAAATACAGCATCGTCATGCCCTCGCCCGGAACGGTCTGCCGCCCGGTGAGCGTGGCGATGCCATCGGTGGACAGACGCAGAATCCACGCCATCACCCACGGTGGGCGATGTCCGTCCAGACCCAGCATGCAGCGCAATTCGCCGAACAGGGGCTGGCCGGTATCGGCATGCCGCCCGATCGGTCGCTGACGAAAGCGGCGCTGCACGATCCAGCGTCGCGGTCGCGGCAGCCCAAGCAGTTGGGCTGTGGTGGGCGCCAGCAGCAGGCCACTGCCGGAGTGACCATCCACAGCCTTGCCCACCCAGCGATCGGGCTCGACCCAGCCACCCGCAGCATCCGGACAATCCTCGACCCAATGGCAGGTTTCGTGTGCCTGCAATGCCTGCCCGGCGAGACAGCCTTTATGGATGCGCTCATACCATGCCGGATGACTGTGCCAGGTGAGCCGGTCGGCAGCCATCAATGTCGCCTCGGCGCGCAGGCGATCGATGGGCTCGAGGTCGGACAGGATCAGCCGGTTCCAGACATGCCCATATTCGCGCCCACTACCCGGGTGACGTAGCCGCCGGTTCACGGACAGCAAGTCGCGCCAGTCATGCACGTCCACCTGCCACCAGTGCCTGGCTGCGTCGAGGTCCGGCCAGGTCGTGCGTTCGCGCGGACGATCCTCGACCAGCACGGTGGCCGCATCTGGCGCCACCCACGGGCGCAATTGCTCCACCCAATCCGAACCGTGCGACAGCGGGTCGTGAGGCAGCCAGCTTGATGCCAGTCCGTGCACCTGACGCTGCGCGAGATGCAGAGTGTGGAAGGTGGGCAACATCGAGGTGAACGCCTGAATCTCCACCCATGCCAATTCAAAAGGCTGCCTGGCACTCTCCACAAAGGCCATGTCCAGCGCCAGCACGTCGGCAGGAATCTTCGGCCAGCCACCGCCACCGGCGCGCAGCTGCGGCTCGAGTCCTGCCAGCAGGTTCTTCAGCTTGAACTGCAAGGCCAGCCGCAATGCCTCGTTGCCCACCGCGTAATGATCGGACAGTTGCTGCAACGGAAGGTGTGGCGCCCCGACCCGTGCCAGCGAGTGCTCCAACGCGGCGCCACCCAGCGGATGCAATTGCAGCGAAGGCAACGCGTTCATCGCCAGCCCCCCGCCTGCGGCAAGGCAGGCATGCAATCGGCACTTGATTCCACCATCCAGCGCAACGTGGCGGGCCAATCGGCGTCGCTGGCAACACGTGCGCGCAAACGATCGGCGAAGGTACCCTCGTCCAGCGCATCGGCAAGCTCGCGTTCCCAATAGTTGCGCTCGGCGACGTGAGCGGATTGCGCTGCCAGGCGTGTCCACCAGCGTGCGAACCGGGTCGGCGTATCGCAGACTTCATCCCGATCCCAGTCGATCCACCGCGCGCGCAGGCCATGGCGCCGCGCCCGCCATTTGTTCTCGTCGATACAGGCGCGCGACCACACGGTGCCGGCGTGACCGTCGTGCAACTCCTTCAGGATCGCCTGGGTCTCCCATGCCAGCAAGGTGGCGATCAGGCCGATACGTCGCAGTTGCGGGTGCGTGTCCATGATCCGCACTTCAAGCGTGCCGTAACGATGGTGCAACCGCAGGTCCTGCCACAGCGCCTGCTCGGGGCCGATGCAGCCAACCCCCCGCAGCCGCTGGACATGTGCCATGTACGCCTCGTCGCTGGCCCATGTGTCCGGCATGCCCATGCGTGGGTAACGATCCAGCAAGCTGTGTCGCCACGACTGCAGCCCGGTGTCGCAACCATCAAGGAACGGCGAACTGGCCGACAGAGCCAGTACCTCGGGCAACACGTGCCTCAACCGGTTCATCACGGCCATGCGGGGCACACCCGCCGGCAGCCCCAGGTGCAGGTGCATGCCGAAGCTGAAAGCGCTGCGGGCGACGTCCTGATACTCCTGCACCAGCTCGGCGTAATGCGGAAACGCCGCCCCCAGATGCATGGCCTGCGCCTGCCAGCTGGCGGTGGGATGCAGGCCGGCCACGATGATTGATTGCCCCTGGGCCGCCGCCCGACGCCGTGCCTGATTGCGCAGCGCATCCAGTGCTGCCAGCAGATCGGGAACGCTGCGGCAGACCCGGGTTTTCAGCTCGATCACGCAGCGATGAATCTCCCTGTCCAGCTCACCCTCGGGCAAGGTGAGCTGCGCCGGATCACGTGTCAGGTCGTGCGCCACCAACTCGCCACAACCGTCGACTACCTGTACTTCTTCTTCGATACCCAACGTAAGCATGAGCCTTCTCCTTTCGTTTCAGGAGAGGCAATGAAACACGTACTTCGAGGCGATATACGAGGATGACTTCGCGGGCCCACCTGCCGGAATCGAACCAGCACCCGCAACCGGGATCGGCCCAGTGGCGGGCACTGCTGACACGGTCAGGGATTCCAGATCCAGCAGGTCGTTTGCATGCCTGAGCAGCCAGCTTGGCGGCTTCCCCGGCACATGCAGCAACCAATGGTGAAAACTCGATGCAGCCAGCCGTTTCAGGCCCGGACCCATCGGATTCGCGACACCGGTCAAGCCCATTCACTTGCTGCCTGGGTTAATCTCGTGCCCACATGGAGATTCCAGGGAAGGGACGACGGTGACGGGATGGATCGATGGCTCATGGCACAAGCTTCGCGACTGGGCCAGCCGGGAGGCGTCTGCGCTCCGTGCCGAAGCTCGCCTGATCCTGGCCCGCGCCGACTGCCTGCAGCTGGCCATCGAACGCTCCGAAGGCATCGCCGCCGGGCAGATCGTGCGCGACTTCCATGAACTGGATCTGCGCGAGGTCATCGACGACATCCTCGCCGTGCTGCGTCAATGCCTGGTCGTGATGATCACAACCACCGGCGGTGGCGCGCTGATCGGCGGTATTGCCGGCGGCATTGGCGGTGCCGGCGTCGGCGCCATCCCCGGCGCCGCCATTGGCGCCACGGCGGGCGCCCAGGTCGGCGAGTGGATCCTGATCGTGATGGGCCTGAAGGCGCTCACCGAATACATCGTGCACGACATGCCGCAGATCGCCCGCAACTATCGCGACGGCCTGCGCCAGGCCTGGCTGGCCGCCTCCCCGCCACCATTGCCCCAGCAACAGGTACAGGTCGACGCGTTCGCCCTGCAAAACGCTGCTGCCACCTTGGCCCGTGGCCACGTCCAGATGTTTGTCCTGCTGCTGGTCGGCATCGTCGCCTACCTCGCCAAAGGTCGTGGCACGATCGGCGAACTGGCCGACAACGTGCGAAGCAGCAAGCTCGGCACCCGGTTTGCAGATTGGATGAGGAGGAATGAGGGGAAGTTGAAGGCTGAGCCGCGATTGCAGCCGCTGGAGGAAGCCAGATCCTCAAATCGCGTCACCAGCAAATCGAACGGGCCTGATGATCGGCCACCTCCCGGGAAGCAAAGCGCACCGGCTCCGAAACGGAGCACGAATCCAGCCCAAAAGCCCAAAAACGATCAGCCGCCTCCAAAGCCAGTCGCACCTCTTGAAGACGTTGAGGTGAGCGGACTGAAGGCAGAACGCATTCTTCCCGGCAGCAACGGGAAAGTCGCCGTCATAGGCAGAACAATGGGTAACGATACCCGTGTCGGCGTCCGGGATTACGGCAACGGCCTGTCCGATCTTGGATACAAGACAGAATTGTTCGACGGCACGAATATTTCCAAATCCGCACTCGATGAATTCCAGCAAGTCGCGTCGCAGGCCAAACAGGATTTCGCTGCCGGATTGCGGGACAGCGAATACCTGACGTCAGACGAGATCAAGCAGACGATGTTGTATCAAGAGAATATTTCATGGGCGACGAAATTAAAGGCGCAAAGTTATACCGTGGTCGACTTGGGAAATCCGTACAATCTTGATAACAGCGCCTTTTATGACGTGGAAACCCAAATTCTATTTCCGCAGGGACCAAAATGACAGCATTCGAAGATGTAACTGCTTGCCTTCTATCTGATTTGTCATTCCTTGACCAATGGAAGCTCAAGGCAAAGCCACCCGAAATCACCCACTCATCACTACTCGGCGATCGACTGCTTC
>DATMTH010000069.1:0-23706 GCA_035564915.1 Rhodanobacter sp. | reverse complement strand
ATCCGGATCGCGTTGCTGCTGCTCGCCGGGCTTGCCCTCAGTGCCTGCGGCTTCCATCTGCGCGAGAACGTCAAGTTGCCAGCGGGGATGCAGCGCGTGCACATGGTCGTCAGCGACAGCGGCGATCTGCAGCGCAAGCTCACGCAGGCGCTGGTGGCCTCGGGCATCGATGTCGAGGACGACAGTGGCCCGGGCATCGCCGAACTGAATGTGCCGACGGCTTCCTTCAAGACCGATTCGCTGAGCCAGGGTGGTTATGTGCGAATCACCGAGTACGCGGTGCGTTACCACGTCAAGTTCTTCGTCAACGATGCCAACGGACAAACCTTGCTGCCGCCGCAGCGCATCGACATGCAGCGCGAATACAGTTACGACACCAGTGACGCCAGCGGCAATGCAGCCCAGGTCGAGCAACTCAAGAAGAGCCTGAATGACGACATGGTGCAGGCGATCCTGTTCCGATTGCAGGCGGCTGGCGAGCATGCGCAGGCCGTACCGGCGCCGGCGGCCAGTGCCCCCTGATGCCGTTGAGCCCGGGTCAGTGGAAGATGGCGTTGGCGGCCGATCGGCTGGATGGCGTCTATCTGCTCGCGGGTGAGGAACTGCTGGTACTGGAGGCCGCCGACGCGCTGCGCGCCCATGCCAGGAAGCTGGGGTACCTCGAGCGCGAAGTGATGGAGGTCGGCCAGCACTTCGACTGGAACGACCTGGCTCGCGCCGGTGCCAGCATGTCGCTGTTTGCCAGTCGCCGACTGATCGACCTGCGCCTGCCCACCGGTCGGCCCGGCATCGAGGGCGCCAAGGCGATCACCGCGTTCTGCGCCGACCCGCCGCCCGACGTGACCTTGCTGATCACCGCGATGGAATGGAGCAGCAAGCACGACGGTGCGTGGAGCAAGAAGCTCGACACCAGCCACACGATGGTGGTGTTCAATGCGCCCAGGCCGCACGAATGGACGGCCTGGATCGGTGCGCGGCTTGCCTCGCGCGGTCTCTCTGCCGCGCCCGATGCGGCCGCCTTGCTGGCCGAACGGGTCGAGGGCAACCTGCTCGCCGCCGCGCAGGAGATCGACAAGCTGGTGGTCTTGCACGGCGAAGGCCGCATCGATGCCGCCGAGATGGAAAACCTGGTGGCCGACAGCGCCCGTTACGACGTGTTCAAGCTCACTGACGCGGCGTTTGCCGGCGATGGCGCGCGTGCCTTGCGCGTGCTCGCCGGGCTGCGTTCCGAAGGCGACGAACTGATCGGGCTGATGGGCTGGCTGGTCAATCAGCTGCAGATGGCGTTGCGCCTGGCCAATGCGCAGAATTTCGCTGCCCAGGCCAAGACCGAACGACTATGGCAGTCGCGTGAACAATTGTTCCGCCAGGCACTCCGCCGTGCGCCACGTGAACACTGGTTGCAATGCCTGGCGCGTGCCGCGCGGATCGATCGCATCGCCAAAGGCCGCGAAACCGGCAATGCATGGCTGGAGGCCGAACGGCTGATCGCCGCGATCGCCGAGCCGCGGGCGGCGAAGGCGCTGGCGTGAAACCGCTGGCCATTTTTGGCGGCACCTTCGACCCGATCCACCTCGGTCATTTGTGCGTGGCCTGGGAAGCTGCCGAGCTGCTCGATGCCGACGTGCTGATGATGCCCTCGGGTGTCCCGCCGCACCGGCCCCCGCCGATGGCCAGTGCGCAGCAGCGGCTGGCGATGTTGCGAGTTGCCTTGCGCGATCAGTCGCGGTTGGTTCTCGACGCGCGCGAGCTGGAACGTGGCGGGCCGTCCTATACCGTCGACACGATGAAAGAGCTGCGCGCCGAATACAGTGAGCGTCCGCTGGTACTGCTGCTCGGTGCCGATGCCTTTGCCGGCCTGCCGGGTTGGCACGGTTGGCGCCAGTTATTCGAGCTGGCGCACATTGGTGTACTCAGCCGCCCCGGCGAGCAGGCGCCGTTGCCAGATGAGCTGCAGCGGGAAATCGCCGATCGCCGGGTGAACGACCCCGCGGCATTGCTTGCCACGCCGGCCGGTCGCGTGATCGCGCTGGCCGTCACCCCGTTGGAAATTTCCGCCACGCGTGTCCGCGAGTTGCTGGCGAGCGGGCGCGAGCCGCGCTATCAATTGCCGTCCGGGTTGTTCGATGATCCCGCGCTACTGGCTGCGTACCGCCGCTGAATCAAGCCCACGGATCATTCCGGCACGCACGCCTGCGGGTTCGCGCCCAACAGGATCCGCCCGTTTGGTCACCGATCAATTCGCCACAGGGCTGCAGGTTGACTGGTCTCTTCCCGGCGAGGGTCCGGCATCCGGTCACCGGGCTGGACGCCTACTTTGATGTGCTTGAAGTCATTTCCCATGACTGGGCGACAGATATCCAATATCCGTCGTCGCCATGATTTCTGCCCCGCGCCCAGTGTGCCGGCCACTTGCTTCCGGACGCGTCGCGCTATGGCGTTCACTCTGCTGCCGGGCATGGCCCAGCGCCACCAGCATTTGCAGCAGCTGCGGCAGGCGCTTCTTCCACGGGAAGCGACCGCTGAAGTGGATGGCAAGTACGTCCAGCGACAGCGCTACGGCGCTGGTCGTCAGTGCATCCGGCTACCGCGCGCACCAGTCCGCACGACTCTTCCGCGGCGTGTGAGAACGACTCGTCGAAGGCACGCTTCGCCTCATCGTGCCCAATACTGTCGGAGCGGCTTCAGCCGCGATGCTTTCCATGGGGCAGGGCAAAGGCATCGCGGCTGAAGCCACTCCGACAACGGTTGGGTTGGCGTCGCCGATTGGCCGCTCCTGCGCCAGCGCGGCCAGGTTATGGCGCTTCTTGCAGCTGCCCCTGCACTTCGTTGATCGAGTCGCGGATGCGCTTGGAGAACACCGAGTCGTCATGGTGGATCAGCAGCAGGTGTTCGGTGGCGCGGGTCATCGCCACGTAGAGCAGGCGCGCCTCGTCGGCTTCGCGCTGGCCTTCCTTGGGCAACGAACCGAGCCCGGGGATGATCACGAATGGAAACTCCAGGCCCTTGCTGGAATGCATGGTGACCAGCTTGACGCTGTCCTCGACCACGAACAGGGTCTGCTTGCCGGCGTTGTCGGCGAGCCGGCTGGGGATGCCGAGTTGCTGCAGTACTTCGTGCAGCTTCTCGCCCTCCCACTGGTTGCGGTAGAGCACGGCCATGTCGGAGTAGGGGCGGCCATGCGCGTGTTCGTCGCGCAGGCGGGCGATCAGCACGTCGAGCTGGGCGCGGGCAGTGTCGGTGCGCACCAGCTCGGGCACGGCGCCGCGGCGGCCGGCGCTTTCCGGCGCGATCAGCGGCACGCCGTCGTCGTCGTCGCTGCGCGACTGCAGCAGATCCTGCGCGAACACGCGCGCCACGGAGAGGATTTCCAGCGTGTTGCGGTAGTTGAGCTTGAGGATGGTGGTGCGGCCCTGTGCCTGCACGCCGAGACTCTTCCAGCTGATCTTGCGTCGCTCGGTATTGCCGTAGATGTTCTGCGCGTCGTCGTACAGCACCAGCAGCGAGTTGGTGGCCGGGTCGATCATCTGCACGATCAGCTTGTACCAGTCCGGTTCGAAATCGTGGCCTTCGTCGACCAGCACGGCACCGTACTGGAAGCGCGGAATCTGGCCGCGATCGACGCCGTCGATGACGTTCTGCACCATTTTCCCGAAGAAATCCTCGCTGCCCTGCACGGGCAGATCCACGTGGTAGGCCGTCAGCATCCTGCGGCACCATTTGTGGAAGTTGTAGACCTGCACCTTCTCGCTCAGGCCGCGTTCGCCGATCAACTGCTCCAGCCGCGCCGCCAGGGTCTTGTTGTAGCAGAGCACCAGGATGGGTTTGCCCATCTCGCGCGCCAGTTGCATCGCGCGAAAGCCAAGGATCATGGTCTTGCCGGAGCCGGCCACGCCGTGGATGACCCGGTGTTCGCCGCCGATCGAACGCGCCAGTTGCTCCTGCTGCGAATCCATCACCTTGACCAGGTCGGGTATTTCCAGCGGTCGCACCGCCTCGGCGGTGGGGCCGAACAGACCGAACTGCCCGCTGCCGGCCTCCACCCGCAATTCGGGGAACAGATGCCAGCGCACGCGGTCGATCTGCGGCAGGGTCATGGCTACCGGATACACCTGCGGAAACATGGCCCACAGCCGCTCCTGCAAGGCCTCGGGTTCGACCGTTTCATAGATTTCGTCACGGCAGATCACCAGATGCTCGGGCAGCACCTCGCCCAGCGCGCCTTCGTCGAACTGCCTGCGGGTGATGTTGGCCAGCACCACGCCCCAGGCCCACGGCATGATCAGCTTGCCGGCATAGCGCGAGCCTTCCGGATGGCGCAACGCCGGGTCGCGCTCCAGCACCACGCCGATCTCCAGCGCGTACGCCCGTGCCTGCAACAGCGGGCTGGCTTCCTTGATCAGGCCGCGCTCGGTGACCAGGGTGAACTGGGTACTGTCGGCGTGACGAATGGTGTCGGCCTTCCAGTCCTTGACCTCAAGCACCAGCAGGCCGCGGCGCGGATGGAACACCACGAAATCCGGATGCCGCTGTTTCAGCCCCACCGGTACGTCGTACCACAGCAGGTAGTCGTCCTCGAGCTTCTGCTCCAGCCGTTCTGAGACGCGCTTCTCACCGCCGGTCATGCGGGGCAGGCAGCTGTTGCGGGTGGGAATGAGCGTGGCCATCCTGCATCCATCGGGGTCGATGCCGGTGAAAGTAGCGAAACGCACGCCACTGTCAACGCCACCGCCGCTTAAGTACGTTCATGTGCTGCCGCTATTATTGAACCATTGGATCACGGGAGTGATGCAAATTACGGTCGCGGCCCACCAAACGATCGGCCCAGCGGGGGCATGATGTCCATCCATATCGAAACGCTGTCGCTGATCAGCACCGTCCAGACATCTGTGCTGGCGATCATGCTGTGGGCCGGTGCGCACGGTGGCTCGGGGATGGCGCGCCGCAGCCTGCATCTTCGCGCGGCGTCTTTCGGCGTCGAGGCGGCCGGATGGGCGACCCTCGCTGCGAGCAGCCTGGTGCCACCTGCCGTGCTGCTGATGGGCGGCAACGCGCTCAATCTGATTGCCATGGGCATGAGTGTGATCGCGCTGCGCATGCTGCTGGGGGAGGCGCTGCGTTGGCGACTGGTAGTGGCGATCAACGTGTGCGGCTGGCTCGGGGTGGCCTGGTTCGGCGTCGTGCAGCCGGACTATCTCAACCGGGTGCTGTGGGGTTCGGCGGCCATCACGTTGAACATGTTGCTGAACGTGGAGGCGCTGACCCGGGAGTTGCGCTGGCGGTCCTCGCGTGCGCGCCTCGTGCTGCTGGTGTTTTGCGTGATGGCGGTAGTGCTGGTGGCCTGGCGCAGCGGCCAGTTGTTGTTTGGCGAGCATCAGCCGGGCGCCACCAGCGTGTCCAGCCCGACCAATTTTTTCTACATCGCGTTTTCCGGCATGCAGCCACTGTTTGCCAGCATCGGCTTTCTGCTGCTCTACAACGAAATCCTGCAGGGTGAGCTGAACATGCTGGCCCGTGTCGATCCATTGACCGGGGTGAAAAATCGGCTGGCCACCAACGAGATGATGGACTACCTGCTGGCGCGCGCCGAGCGCAAGGAGCAGCCGCTGGCCGTGCTGATGCTTGATGCGGATCACTTCAAGCTGATCAACGACCGCTATGGCCACGCGGGCGGCGACCGGGTATTGCAGGAGATGGTGGCTGGCATTCGTGCCAATCTGCGCGAGAGTGACATGCTCGGACGGATCGGCGGCGAGGAGTTCATCGTGCTGTCACCGGACTCCGGTTTGAGTGGCGCCTTGCATCTGGCCGAGCGCATTCGCAGCGCGGTGGAGGCCACTGCATCGCACGTTGACGGAAAGGCCGTGCAGTTGACCATCTCGATCGGTGTGACCGCGGCGACACCGGGAGAGCGCGACGCGGCAGCGGTATTCAAGCGTGCCGATACGGCGCTGTACGCGGCCAAGCGTGCCGGTCGCAACCAGGTCGCATCGGCTCCGGTTGACGACCCGGCGATCAGCGCAATCGCCTGAGAGTTCGTGGCTTCCTCAAACTCGACGTCCGGCCAAGACAAAATCATCGCGAACGCATGGCGAGGGCATGGCGAGGGCATGGATGCCCGAGTTGAGGCAACGCAGGAGCAGTTGCCCGATGCCCGAGTTGAGGCAACGCAGGAGCAGTTGCCCGATGCCCGGTCGCGAATCAATCGTGCCAGCAACTGATCCGCGTGAGCGAGTGCGGACATGCACCGGGCTCGCGACGGAAGAAAGCCACGGGAAGCGGTTTTCTTCACGGACTCTCGATCGCGGGCCAGGTGTCCGGACGTATTGATCGTTCAGCGCCAGCGGGTCAGTTCGCCCTGGTCCCGGCCCACGCGCCGGCAGGCACGGCTGGCGATCCCGTCTTTCAATGCGACACGAAACATCGGGGCCAACGACCACAGCATGCCGGCCGCCAGCTCAGCCTGCCGCTGCTGCCAGCCGCTTCGTCCCAGCAGCCTGTTGGCCCAATCCGGCAGCAGGGCGGCACCGGCATGCAGGAACAGGTCGCGCGACAGGCTTGCGGCCGGCACTGGCAGGCGTACCTGCCAGAGCAGGTCCAGCACCACGCGCGAACGTTCGGTGTGGATCAGTTCCGGTCGGATGCGCTGGAAATAGGTCTCGACCGCTTTTTCCGAGCCGGGTACCCCGGTGGCGCCCAGTGCTTCGGCAACACGCCGCACCTCGTCGTAATAGCGATCGGCCGCGCCGGCAGGCAGCGTCGTGTGGCTGTAGCGACGATACCCCTGCAGGAAGCTGCAGGCTTCGGTGACATGCACCCAGGTCAGCAAGTGCGGGTCATTGGCCGAGTACGGTCGGCCGTCTTCGCCGGTACCGACCACCCGGGCATGGATCTTGCGAACCTGCTCGATCAGCGCCTCGGCTTGCGCGCGTGGCGCGTAGGTGGTGCCGCCGACAAAAGCCGTGGTACGGCGAAGCCGGCCGATCAGGTCGTCGCGAAAATCGGAATGGTCCCAGACCCCGGCCAGTGCCAGCGGGTGCAGCGTTTGCAGGCTCAGTGCGGCCAGGCCACCGGCCAGCATGCCGGGAAAGTCCGAGTGTATCCGCCAGGTAGCGCTGTCCGGTCCGAACAGGCCCGCGTCACCCGGCGGATGGTCGTAGTCGAGGCTGCCGCTGCCGGAGCGCGGGAATGCGCGCAATACCCAGTGGCGAATGGCTTCGCGGGCGGGTCGGGTCAGCAGGTCGGGCAGAACAGGCATGCGGGAAGTCTAGCGTCAGAGTGGCCATGGCCTCGGCCGGCCGGTTGGGGCGATCGGGCATTTGCATCGAGCATGGGTTGTGCTATTTATGTGGACATGTCTGCACTCACCGCCCGCCTGTATTTCTGGTTTTACGGCTATCCGAAGCCAATGGCGGCGGCGCGGGCGCGATCGTTTTGAACTGATCGACACAACCTCACCGAACCGCCACTCCGCTGGCGGTTTTTTCATGGCCGCCACTGGCAATCACCAGGAACCGCTGCCATGCACCCGACCGACGACCTGCGCATTCGCGCCATCACCCGCCTCAGCACGCCCGCCGAGGTCATGCACGACTGCGCGATCGGTGATCACGCGGCTGCCACCGTGGAATCGTCCCGCCTCGCCCTGCAAGGTATTCTTGCCGGCCATGACGACCGTCTGGCCGTGGTGATCGGACCGTGCTCGATCCACGACCCCCGCGCGGCGCTCGAATACGCCGCGCGACTGGCGCCGCTGCGACAGGAGCTGGGCGATACGCTGGAAATCGTGATGCGGGTGTATTTCGAAAAACCTCGCACCACCGTGGGCTGGAAGGGGTTGATCAACGATCCGGACCTGGACGGCAGTTGCCGGATCGACAAGGGCCTGCGCATGGCACGCGGCCTGTTGTGCGACATCAATGCGCTGGGTGTGCCGGCCGGCTGCGAGTTCCTCGACATGATCACGCCGCAATACATCGCTGACCTGGTGGCATGGGGAGCGATCGGCGCGCGCACCACCGAGAGTCAGGTGCACCGCGAGATGGTATCGGGTCTGTCCTGCCCGGTCGGTTTCAAGAACGGCACCGACGGCAACGTCAAGATCGCGGTCGATGCGGTGCAGGCCGCCGCGCAGCCGCATCATTTCATGGCAGTGACCAAGGACGGCCAGGCTGCCGTGGCCACCACCAGCGGCAACGACGATTGCCATGTGATCCTGCGTGGCGGCAAGGTGCCCAATTACGACGAGGCCAGCGTCGACGCCGCTTGTGCACGGATTGATCGCGCCGGGCTGCGCGGCCAGGTAATGATCGACGTCAGCCATGCCAACAGCGCCAAGCAACCGCAGAACCAGCCGCTGGTGATCGAGGATCTGGCCGGTCGCATCGCTGCCGGCGAGCGGCGCATCCTCGGTGTGATGATCGAAAGCCACCTGGTCGGCGGTCGCCAGGAATTGCAGCCTGGCCAGCCGCTTCGTTATGGCCAGAGCATCACCGATGGCTGCATCGACTGGGATACCTCGGTGCAGGTGTTGCGGCGACTCGCCGAGGCGGTGCGTCAGCGGCGTCTGCTTGACGACGCTGTCGATGCAGGTTCGAACGGACAGTGGGCGGCGGTCTGCTGAGCGAGCCTTGTGCTCCATTCAATCCGTCAGCTGCGCGTCCAGCGTGATGGTGGCCTTGAGTACCTTCGACACCGGGCAGCCCTGCTTGGTGGCCTCGGCGATCTTTTCGAAGCTGGCGGCATCGGCACCAGCCACTCTGGCCTTGCAGACCAGATGAACCGCCGTGATCGCGAAGCCGTCGCCATCCTTGTCCAGGGTCACCGCGGCGCTGGTGTCGATACTTTGGGCGGTGAGGCCGGCATTGCCCAGGCCAAGCGACAGCGCCATGGAATAGCAGGCGGCATGGGCAGCCCCGATCAACTCCTCGGGGTTGGTGCCGGGGCCGTCCTCGAAGCGTGATTTGAAGCCATAAGGCGCCTCGCGCAGCACGCCGGTCTCGGTCGAGATGGTGCCCTGTCCGTCCTTGATGCCGCCGGACCAATGGGCGGATGCGGATTTCTTCATGCCGTGTTCCTGCCTGGGGGTGTGTGGATCATCAGCATCGCCTGCATGGCATGCAGCTGGCGCGAACGTGTCGGTCGGCTTGCTTCACGCCGGGTTAGCTTCTGGTGATCGTATGCTGCGAGTCTGTCTCTCATCGGAATCAACATGTCGCTCTCGATCCGGCACGACCGGTCTGCCCATCGTTTCGAAACCATCGTCGATGGTGCGACCTGCGAGCTCGACTACACACTGTCCGGGGGAGTCATGACGATTACCCATACCGGCGTGCCGCCCGCCGTGGGCGGACGCGGTATCGCGTCGACGCTGGTGCAGGCGGCTTTTGATACGGCACACCAGGAAAACTGGAAGGTCCGGCCGGCATGTTCGTATGCCGCGGCATGGCTGCAAAGGCACCCCGAATATCATGCGCTGCGTGCCTGGACTCCCGCTATGATCGCGCCATGCCGGCGCCGGCCTTGGCGCCATGGAGGCTGGCGTGGACAGCGATGAGCAGGGCAACACGATCTCGCCAAAGCAACGACGCTGGCGGCCTTTCCATTACGTGAAATCCCGCCCGCGGATGATCGCCTCGCTGATCATTTTCATGCTGGCCGAGGTGGTCCTGGTACACATGAAACTGCCCGTGGCGACGGCCATCCTGCTGGCATTCGACCTGGCCGCGATCGTGTTCCTGGGCAGCCTGGCCCACTTGTTCAACCGGGCGACGCAGGAGCACATGCGCAGCCAGGCCCGGGCACAGGACACGGGACGCTGGGGCGTGTTGTGGAGTGGCATCGTATTGTCGGCGGTGGTACTGGTGGCGCTTGGCAACGAGTTGCATGCGGCCACGACAGGGGGTGCACTGGCCTTGCTGGTGGCGGCGACCAGCGTGGTGCTGAGCTGGCTGTTCCTCAACACCATGTTTGCAATCCATTATGCGCACGGCTTCTACGGCGATTTCGGCGACAAGCACACCGGCCTCGACTTTCCGGGGACGGAGCAGCCCGACTACTGGGATTTCATCTATTTCGCGGTCGTGATCGGCATGTGCTTCCAGGTGTCCGATGTGCAGATCACCAGCCGTTATCTGCGCCGCGTGGTGCTGCTGCACAGTGTGATCACATTCTTCTTCAACGTGTTCATCATCGCGATCACGGTGAACATCGTGGCCGGGCAGGGGAGTTGAGCCACCACTTTGTCTGGACGTGACGGCGGCGGATACTTGGGCATCCATTTGCCACAGGCATCCGGCATGACTTCATCATTCGCCAACCGGCTTGGCATCGAGCATCCGTTGATCCAGGCGCCGATGGCCGGTTCGACACCCCCGGCCCTGGTGGCGGCCGTGTCGAACGCCGGTGGACTGGGCTCGCTCGGCGCAGGCTATCTGGAACCGCAGGCAATTCTGGATCAGGCGGCGCAGATCCGGGCACTTGGCGATCGACCGTATGCCATCGGCCTGTTCGTTCTTGCCGACGACTTCGAAGCCGACATGGTGGCCGTGACGAAAGCTTGCGAGCAACTCGACGCGCTGATGGAGAGAGAAGGCCTGGATGTCCGCAGCCATGTTCCCTCGCGCTGGGCGCCACGGTTTTCCGATCAATTCGTCGCGCTGTGCGAGGCGCGGCCGGCGGTGGCGAGCTTCGCCTTTGGCGTGATCGGCCCAGCGCAATTGCGCGAACTGCACCAGCGTGACATCTGCGTCATCGGTACGGCGACCACGGTAGCCGAAGCGCGCGCCTGGGCCGAGGCGGGTGCGGATGCCGTCTGTGTGCAGGGCGCCGAGGCCGGTGGTCATCGTGGCAGTTTTCTGCACCGGGCCGGGGACGCGATGATCGGCTTGTTCGCGCTGCTGCCGCTGGTCGTGCGCGCCGTGTCGATTCCGGTGATCGCAGCGGGCGCCATCATGGACGGTCGCGGTTTGCTGGCGGCGGAGATTCTCGGTGCGGCGGCCAGCCAGCTCGGCACGGCCTTTCTCACCTGTCCGGAATGCTCGGCGTCCGCGGCCTGGAAACGGGATCTGCTGCGGGCCGAGGAACATCAGGTCAGCATCATCACCGGTTTCTCCGGCCGCGCGGCCCGCGGCTTGCGCAATCGTTTTGTCGAGGCCATGCCGGAGGCGGCACAAGGGTTGCCGTATCCGGTATTGAATGCGCTCACCGCGCCATTGCGTCGTGCCGCCGCGGCAGCCGGGCGCGGCGATCTGCAGTCCGAATGGTGCGGGCAGGCGGCCAGCCTGGTGCGACCCCAGCCGGCTGCCGAGCTCGTGGCCCGCCTGATGCACGAGTATCGGCTGGCCCGGCGGGAGCTGGGATCGTGAATGGCGTCGAAATACCGCTTGGCGGCAGGGCGGGTATACTGCGCCCGCGCCATATTGCGCTGTGATTCCGTATCGAGGCCTATTCTCTTGAGCACTGCCCGCACGAACAAATCCGTCACCACGGCTACCTTGCGCCAGTCCGTTGTCGACGCGCTCGAAGAATTGAAAGCCAAGGAAGTGCGTGAAATCGATGTCCGCGGCAAGACCTCCATCGCCGATTTGCTGGTGATTGCCTCCGGCACCTCGGCTCGTCACGTCAAATCCATCGCCGACGAAGTCGTCAAGTTCGCCAAGAAGGCCGGTGTGATGCCGCTCGGTGTGGAAGGCGAAGTGGAAGGCGAGTGGGTGCTGGTGGATCTGGGTGATGTGATCGTTCACGTGATGCTGCCGCGCATCCGCGAGTTCTATGGCCTGGAGCGGCTGTGGACCGTGGGCGACCACGGCTATGACGCCGACGCCGCGCAAGCTGTCTGAGCTGATCCGGCAAGATGCGCGCGCGCCTGATTGCCGTCGGCGAACGCATGCCCGGCTGGGTCGCCGAGGGTTTTGCCGAGTACCGCAAGCGGCTCTCGCACGAACTGCCGCTGGAACTGATCGAGCTGAAACCCGGCAGCCGCGGCAAGGGCCGCGATGACGCGCGGGCCATCCAGGACGAAGGTGCGGCGATCCTCGCCGCCTTGTCGCACGACAGCCATGTGATTGCGCTCGATGGTCGCGGCAAGACCTGGTCCAGCGAGGAGCTGGCCGCGCAACTGGCGCAGTGGCGCATGGGTGGCCGTGATCTCGCGTTCCTGATCGGTGGCCCCGACGGCCATGCACCCGAGGTGTTGCAGCGAGCCGACCAGCGCTGGTCACTGGGCCCGCTGACTCTGCCGCACATGCTGGTGCGGCTGGTGCTGGCCGAACAGTTGTATCGCGCCACCACCATCATTGCCGGACATCCCTACCACCGCGCCTGATGCCAAACTGATGCAATCGAGCGGCGCGAGGCCGCGCCGAAGCTTTGCAACCGGAGTCGCCATGAGCTTGCATATCCGTCTCGCCGCAGTCGCCGACCTGGATACCCTGGTGCCGCTGTTCGATGGCTATCGCCAGTTCTACCGGCAAGCCTCCAATCCGGATCGTGCGCGCAGCTTCCTCGCCGAGCGTCTGTCAAAAAACGAGTCGCAGATCCTGCTGGCAGTCGATCCCTCCGGTATGGGCCTGGGCTTTACCCAGCTCTATCCGCTGTTCTCCTCGGTGCGTGCCGTGCGCACTTATCTGCTCAACGATCTGTTCGTCGTAGGCAGCGCACGCCGGCAGGGCGTGGCCAGAGCCTTGCTGATCGCCGCCGCCGATCACGCACGGGGCCTGGGCGCAGCCAGCCTGTCCCTGTCCACCGCCCTCGACAATCTGCCCGCGCAGGCACTGTACGAGTCTGTTGGCTGGCAGCGGGATCAGGGGTTTTGCGAGTATGGGCTGGTGCTGTAACGGCAGCTTGTGGTGAGCGTCCATTTCGGGGCGCTGGTTGTCACCGCCCGGTTGGCATGGCGATATGTCGCAAAAGGCACTGCCACAGGAATCAGTTCCACACGCCTCGGTCGTGAAGTAGCCTTGCGTTCAATCGGCAAGGGGGTGAGCGATGAAGAAGATGATGTCCGGCTGCCTGTTGCTCCTGCTGCTGACGGTTCCGCTGATGACCGATGCCGCGTCGGCATCCAGCCACTATCTTTTCGTGTGGGCGATGCAGGCGAAGCATCCCCAGGCTTCCACGATGGCTTATACCAAGCCGGCCGATGCGGCGGCGATGCGCGCCTCGCTTGGGCTGGGTAACGACTTTCTTGCGGTTTTCGATGTGCGTCCGGGGCCGGCGTTCGGGAAGCTCGTGGCGACGTTGCCGGTCGGCACCGCAGTGCAGGCACACCACACGAACTATGTGGAGCCTGCGAACGATGTCCTGTATGCCAACGACTGGCTCGGGAATCGCACCTACGTCTTCGATCTTCGCGACCCGCCGCATCCGCGGCTGTTGCGGAAATTCGGCAGCATCGGCGCTTTCGGCTATCCACATTCTTTTGCCTATCTGGCCAATGGCGACACGCTGGCAACATTTCAGTATTCCGGAGGCTTCAATCACGCTGCGGGAGGACTGGTCGAGTTCGATCCGCAGGGTCGGGTCGTGAGAACCGCCTCGGCCGAAGTGCCCGGGCATCCCGACATTCGTCCATACAGCCTGGCAGTTCTTGCGAACAGTGATCGTGCAGTCACCAGCAGTGCAGACATGATGGCGGCGCAGGTCAGCCATGTTGTCCAGGTCTGGCGACTCTCCGATCTGAAGTTGATCAAGACCCTGCGATTGCCGGAATCGGACTGGATCTACGACCCGTCAGCCGACTCATCGGAACCGCGCGTACTTGCAGATGGGAAAACGATTCTTGTTCCGACTTTCAACTGCGGTTTGTTTCTGGTCCGAGACCTGACGAGCGACAAGCCGACGTTGCAACATGTCTATGACTTTGGCTACCGCATGTGCGAAGTGCCAGTGGTCGCAGGTGATTATCTGGTGGAGACCATGCAGAGCGGGCACGCCATCGTGAGTCTGGACGTACACGATCCGGAGCATCCGCGCGAAGTCAGCCGCATTCTTCTGCCGCCGGATGAATATCCGCATTGGCTGGCGCTCGAACCGGGTGCCGACCGGCTGGCCATCACGGGTTATGGCGCGCTCGCCGCCAAGGTCCGCTTCGCGACGATTGATCGACGGAATGGCAAACTGGCACTCGAGCCATCCGTGATCGATTTCGCCCGAGCGTGGCCGGATGGCTGGCAGGGGAGTGCCATGCCCCATGGCGTCGTCTTCAGCAATCCCTGAAGCGGCATGGCGGCAGACCAATCTTGCCATGTCGTGCGGCAAGCCACCCAAGCCCGACACAGGGCTCGATCAGCCCTGGATCAATGCGCAGTTTGATCAATGGCGATCGTGGGATTGCGTGATGTCCACTTTTCCCGGCCAAACTCCGAGCGGAGAGCGCAGACAAGACACCGGGCTGCTGCATCGAGTCTCCAGCAGTCGCCATGGGGTGATCGAAAAAGAGTTGCGACTGCCTGGTGGTGACGGCAAGAAGAAAGTGGTGTGAGTTGCGGCGCCGTGTCCCGTTCCAGGGCTATGCTGGCGATCCCTCCGACTCAAGGAATGCCGATGCTTTACCTCGCCTCGCAATCGCCGCGCCGTCGCGAGCTTCTGGAGCAGTTGGGTGCGGTGTTCTCGGTGCTTGATGTCGAGGTGCCGGAGGTGCGTGCCGAGAGCGAGTCTCCGCGACTTTACGTGAGTCGCGTGGCGCGCGACAAGGCACGTGCAGGGCTGGCCACCCTGGCTGCTGGCGAGCGCGATGATGCCATGGTGCTCGGCTCGGATACCGAGGTGGTGCTGGATGGCGAGGTGTTCGGCAAGCCGCGTGATGGTGACGATGCAGCTGCCATGCTGGGTCGACTCGCCGGGCGCACGCATGAGGTGATCTCGGCGGTGTGGCTGGTGTCGGATGGTCGCGCATTGAGCGATGTCTGTGTTTCGCAGGTGCGTTTCAACGCGCTCGATGAGGCGACCATTGCGGCCTATGTCGCGACCGGCGAGCCGTTCGGCAAGGCGGGCGGCTACGCGATCCAGGGCCGCGGTGCGGCGCTGATCGAGCATCTGCAGGGGAGCTATTCCGGGGTGATGGGCCTGCCACTGTTCGAGACCTCACGCTTGCTGCGCGAGTTCGCCAACGGGTGATGGCCACTTCAGCCGCCGGGGCGTGCGGCTATGAACCATGCCGCCACGGCCAGCAGATTGTTGGCGCCATGTGCGATGACGCCGGGCCAGATCGACTCCGAGCGCAGGCGCAACCAGGCCAGGGCCAGCGCCAGCAGTAACAGGTCGGGCAGCGCAAACGCGTGCCAGTCCAGGCCCGGAAGATGGGCCAGGGCGAACGCCAGTGAACTCAGGCCGATCGCCGCGAGCTTGCCCCAACGCTGCAGCAGGGCGGACAGCAACACGCCGCGGAACAGCAGTTCTTCCACCAACGGCCCCATGGTCACCACCACGAGCACCAGCGGTATGCGCCAGCCCAGTGGCGTGCTTTCGCCCAGTTGTCGAATGTCCTGGGTGACGGGATGGCCATGTGCCAGCCATTGGGTCAGCCATCCACCGACAATCGGTGCGGCGAGGCCGATGACCACCGCAAGCAGCAGGAAACTTGCCCGCGCCGGACGGACGAAACCGAAACCCGGCGGTCGCGCCAGCGACCACAGCTGCGGCCAGCGCCGGTGCAGCAGCAGCACGATCATCGAGGCGGCCAGTGTCAGGGCAAGGATCACCAGCAGCGCCTGCATGCCGGGGCGATTCAGCATGGCGTGAATGATTTCGCCGGCACGCGCGAGGTCAGCCAGTGAGTGAAAGGCCCCGGCCGCCACGGCCATGACCACGACGATCATGCCGCTGCCCACGGCCTGCAGCGCGAAATACAGCGCGACCCATCCCAGTGCAGTCCACACCCCGGGTGCACGCGTCGGTGCGGGAGACATCTGCGGCAGCGGCGGTATCGTCGAGGGTGGTGCGAGCGTATCGATGGTTACGGGTTCCGAAGTGAGGCTGGTGGAGTGGATGCGCAGGCCAATGCCCCGGCGTTGGAGCATGGCGATGGTGACCAACTTAGCTGTCCGTCGGCGTCGTGCGCAATTGGCCGATTGGCAGGGTCTCGGTGCCTGCGATCACGCCTTGGACGCGTGGGCATCGAAGCACGGGGTGGCGCGGCAAGGCACTCAGCCGACCGACATGGCGCGCACCACGCCGATGCACGCCATCACCAGCAGTGCTGCCAAGGCGAGCATGCCGAGCATGAAACCCGGTCCGCGTTTGGCGGCATCATTCAGGTAGGCCGCCGCGTACCAGGTTCGGCCGGCCAGCCAGACCAGCCCGGCGATGCCGGCCCAGCCGCTGAAACCATAGTTGGCAGCCAGCCACAACGTGGGCAGGAACATCACGGTCTGTTCCAGCGTGTTCATCTGCACCCGATAGGCGCGTTCGAATGCGGGATGTCCAGTGATTGCCGGCGCCTTGATGACGTATTTGCCGCGAGCGTGGCCAACTGCCCAGACGGTGCCAAGCAACAGCAAGACGGTAAGCAGGGTAACCAGGGCAGGCAATTGGGTCATGGTGAATCCTCGTGGTCAATTCGCCTACTGTAGCGGCAGATCAGCGATGGCGTGATGGAAGGCAAGAAGCTATCTTCGCCCGACGGCACTCACTGGCGGTGCATCAGGTGATCGGGGGAGTTATGGATTGGCAGAAAGGCGGCAGCAGCGACAACGTCGAGGTCGATAGCGGCAGCGGTGGTGGTCGGCAGTTCGGCGGAGGTGGTGGCCGGATGGGTCTGGGCGGCTTGATCGTGCTGGCCATCCTCGGCTGGATCTTCTTCAAGAATCCGCTGGCCTTGCTCAGCCAGGGCGGCGGGCAGTCGTATGCACCGACGCAATCCAGCGCACCGGTGCAGGTGGATCCCCGGCAGAAGGCGTTTGTCAGTGCGGTGCTGCACTCGACCGAGCAGACCTGGGGCGAGATCTTCCAGGCCAAGGGAATGACGTATGTCGATCCCAAGCTGCACCTGTTCAGTGGTGGCGTCAGCACCGGCTGCGGCGGTGCCACCACGGCGGTGGGGCCGTTCTATTGCCCGGCCGACCAGAAGGTGTATCTGGATCTCGCGTTCTTCCAGCAGTTGCAGGACGAGTTGCACTCGTCCGGCGACTTCGCCCGTGCCTATGTGATCGCGCACGAGGTCGGCCATCACGTGCAGAAGCTCACTGGTGTGTTCGATCGCGTGAAGCAGTTGCAGCGCCAGGGTCAGCCGATGGATGGTGCCGACGGCCTGTCGGTGCGGCAGGAGTTGCAGGCCGACTGCTACGCCGGCGTGTGGGCCAACCACAGCCAGAAGGAGCTGAACTGGCTGCAGCCGGGTGATATCGAGTCGGCGCTGAATGCCGCCAGCCATATCGGCGACGACACCTTGCAGCAACAGGCACAGGGTCGGGTTCGGCCGGATACGTTCACCCATGGCACCTCGGCGCAGCGGGTGAAGTGGTTCAAGACCGGTTTCAGCAGCGGCGACATGGATCAGTGCAACACGTTTGCCGGCGAACCCTGAGCGATAATTGAACGTCTTGTGCAGGCTTGCCAACTCAGCAAGCCTTGCGCATCCTAGAATGCGCGGGCTGCGTGCCTCGGGGTGCGCCTGGTCAGTCCGATGCAACATCCCTGTCTGCGCTGTGGTGCGTGCTGCGCGTTCTTTCGCGTGGCTTTCCATTGGTCGGAGGCCGAAGCCTCGCTCGGTGGCATCGTGCCAGCGGAGCTGACCGAAAAACTCGACCCGCATCGATTGGCGATGCGCGGTACCCATGCCGTGCCGACACGTTGCGTGGCGCTGCAAGGCACTCTCGGTGTGGCAGCGCATTGCGGCATTTACCAGCGACGGCCCTCGGTATGCCGCGAAGTGCAGCCCTCGTGGGAGTTCGGCACGATCAGCCCGCAATGCGACAAGGCACGCGTCGCGCATGGGCTGCCGGTGCTGACAGCACAAGACTGGCTCGAACCATTCGATACCGTGGTGCAGGCTGCTGCCGTTGCTCGTCCGGGCGCGGAAGCCCCGGCCGCAGATGTCCGGGCCATCGAATAGTCATCGGGCGGATGTTGGGCCTGCTCCCGGCACCAATCGACCCGGGGTTGCTGCATCGAGCCGCTGTTCCGAGCTGATCGCCGGCTGCTTCGTCGGCCGATTCGCTTGAGCGCAACTGGCTGTGCCTTGCCAACGGAGCGATGTTCGGGGCCAGGCGCGCCGGCATGCGAGCCCGCCCTCCGACGAGAATGCGCAAGCGCGTCGCATCCTCGTGCATCCTCGTGTTGACGTGCTGCTGTTGTCTGCCCGGCGATGGGAATACGATCGCCTTTGATGTTAATTCAAAAACATTTGACATTAAAATGTTAATGAATTACCAATAGCGGCACACGATCCACTTGATCATCCGGGGAGAACGTCATGAGGGTTCGCACTTTGCAGCACGGTCGACGCAGGATCTCTTTGGCCATCGCCATGGCCCTGGCCGGTTTGCCGGGAATCGCTGCCTCGATGTCGGCCGCCGACGCTGCAGGCGCGACGGCGGCATCCGCGATGAGTACATCCGATGCGCCTGCTGCCGAGCAGGGGCGGAGCGATCAGGCACCGGCCCCCGACCACACGACGGCCACCGAGCTGACGACCGTCGTGGTAACCGCGAACAAGCGCAAGGAGCGGTTGCAGGATGTGCCGATGGCGGTGGCAGCGATGTCCGGGAATGATCTGCAGCGCAATGGGGCAACCAGCTTTGCCGATTACGCCACCCAGGTGCCGGGGCTCAATCTCATTTCCCAGTCTGCCGGCTTCACCCAGCTGGTGTTGCGCGGCATCACTTCCGGCAGCAACCAGGCCAACGCCAGCGTCAGCACTTATATCGACGATGCGCCCTACGGATCGAGTACCGTCTACGCGCTCGGAGCCGTACTGACCCCTGACCTTGACCCCGCGGATATCGAGCGCGTGGAGGTGTTGCGCGGCCCGCAGGGGACACTCTATGGCGCGAACTCGCTCGGCGGCATAGTGAAGTTTGTCACCACCCCGCCGGACGCCACCCAGACTTATGGCCGGGTCTCGGCCGGCTACAGCAGTGTCTCCGGTGGCGGCAGCGGGTTTTCCGAGCGGGCCATGTTCAACTTGCCGCTGGTGGCCGACAAGCTGGCCCTGCGCATCAACGCCTACCATCGCGACGATCCCGGCTATATCGACAATGTCTACACCGGCAGATCGAACGTCAACGAAGACCATGTCAGCGGTGGCCGCGCGCAGTTGCTGTGGCTGCCGACCGACAAGGTCTCGGTGCGGCTTTCGGCGCTGGGGCAGAACCTGAGCAGCGACAACCTGGCCTTCTTCGGCGTGGATGTGGATCCGGCTACGCTGAAGCCCCTGTATGGCTATCAGAAGGAAAGCCGCGCCGCCGGAACGGGGTTGTTCAACGTGCGCCATCGGCTTTATGACCTTTCAGTCAACGCGGACATGGGTTGGGCCACGCTGGTTTCATCCAGCAGTTACGGCACGCTGTACAACAACCGCAATGTCGACTACACGATGGCCTACGGTCCGCTGCTCGATCCGGTCTTTGGTCTTGCCAACGGCGGCTATGCCCTGTCCAATCAAATCGACCTCGGCAAGTTCACCCAGGAACTGCGCCTGCAATCGCCCGAGGATCAGCTGCTGGCCTGGCGCGTGGGCGCGTTCTACACGCGCGAGCACAGCACCAACGTGCAGAACCTGGAACCGTTCGATGCCGCTACCGGGACGCCGATCGCGCTGCCCGACCTGGTCAGCGTCAACGTGGGACCCGGCATCTTCAAGGAATGGGCCGGCTACGCCGACATGACGTGGCACGCCACCTCGCGGCTGAGCGTGCTGGTCGGAGCCCGCTACACCCACGACAGCAGCTCGTACACGCAAACGGGTCATGGCCTGCTTCTGGGGCCCAGCAATTTCACCACACCCAGCACGGATAGCCCCACCACTTATCTGTTCAACCCCAGTTTCAAGTTCAGCGACGATCTGATGGCCTATGTACGCGTAGCTACGGGCTTCCGCCCCGGAGGTGCCAACGCGGGCGTGCCGCCAGGCCTGGGGGCTCCGGTGAGTTTCGCGCCGGACAAGCTGACCAGCTACGAACTCGGTTTCAAATCCACGCTGTTGAATCACCGCATGACGTTCGACGCGGACGTGTTCTACGTCGACTGGAATCAGGTGCAGATCAGTTCGACGGCAGATGGTTTCGGATTTCTCAGCAACGGCGGCAAGGCCAGGAGCCAGGGCGTGGAGGCCAATTGGCAGTACACGCCGATCAGTGGCCTGGTGCTGTCGGCCAACGCGAGCCACACCGATGCCACGCTTACCGCCGACACGCCACCAGGGCTGTATGGCTACAAGGGCGACGCGCTGCCCTGGGTGCCCAAGTGGAACGCAAACCTGGGGGTGGATTACAACTTTCCGCTTTCCCGGGGCTGGTCAGGCTTTGTGGGCGGCAGCTATCGCTACGTCGGTTCCCGCAAAACCGATTTTCTCTCCGTACCCGGACCGCGCCTCACCGTGCCCGGCTACCACGGCATCGATTTGCACGCAGGTGCCTATGTGGGCAACTGGACGTTCCAGGCGTACGTGAAGAACCTCGCCAATGCACGCGGTATCACGTCACTGGGTTCGGAAACCACGAACCCGCTGGGGAGCCCGTTTGCAGCTTCCTACGTGCCACCGCGCACCATCGGGGTGACGGTCGGCCTCGATTTCTGAGCCGGGCATTCCGGTACCACGGGAGTAACGCTGCAATGAATCGCCATGTGAAATTCCTCGCGCCACTGATCGCGACTTGCGTGGCAGGCTTGTCGATGGCGCAGATGCCGCCATCGGCGAATCCGGCAGCGGCCACCTCTGTGGTTGCGACTGCGCCCGCGGCGACGGTTTCAAACACGATCACCCATGATCAGCCGCACGCGCTCAGCAGCGAGGATCTGTCGAGCTTCTTCGATGGCCTGGTGCCGTTCGCGCTGGAGCGGGGCGATGTTGCCGGTGGCGTGATCAGCGTGGTGAAGGACGGCAAGTTGCTGTTTGCCCGCGGCTACGGTTACGCCGATCTCGAAACGCGCCAGGCGCCTTCGCCGGAAACCACACTGTTCCGGCCAGGTTCCACTTCCAAGCTGTTCACATGGACCGCCGTGATGCAGCAGGTTGAACTGGGCAAGCTCGATCTGGACAGGGACGTCAACGACTATCTTGATTTCAAGATTCCCGCGCGGGAGGGGAAGCCCGTGACCCTGCGCAACCTCATGACCCATACGCCGGGGTTCGAGGACACCGCGCGTGGCCTGATGCCGGCTTCCACCGATGACGTGAATCTCGAGACATACCTGAAGACGCACATTCCGGCGCGCATCTTTCCGCCAGGCAAGATCGTGGCGTACTCCAACTATGGCTGTGGTCTGGCCGGCTACATCGTGCAGCGCGTGTCGGGCGAGCGCTTCGATGACTACATCCAGAAGCACATCTTCAATCCGCTGCAGATGAAGCATTCCAGCTTCGCGCAGCCTTTGCCCGCGAAGCTGGCGCCGCTGATGGCGAAGGGTTACCAGCGCGCTTCGGCTGGCAAGCCGCATCCGTTCGAAGCCGTGGATCCGGCGCCGGCCGGTGCGCTGAGCAGTTCGGCGACCGACATGGCGAACTTCATGATCGCCCAGTTGCAGGATGGCCGCTTTGGCGACACGCAGATTCTGAAACCGGCCACCGCCGAATTGATGCACAGCCTGCAACATGCCGCGGCACCCGGGCTCAACGGCTTCGACCTGGGGTTCTACCAGGAGAACAGCCATGGCCAGCGGATCATCGGCCATGCCGGCGACACCGTGGTGTTCCACAGCGACCTGCACTTGATGCTGGATGCGAACGTCGGCGTCTTCATGTCGTTCAACAGCGCCGGCAACGAGGGCGGTGCGCATGTGATCCGCAAGGCCGTGTTCCAGTCCTTTCTTGATCGCTACTTCCCGTACAGCGCGCCAAAGGAGCCGACCCTGGCCACGGCGAAGGTCGATGCTGCCCATGTGGCCGGTTGGTACCAGTCGAGCCGGCGCAACGACAGCGCGCTGCGGCTGCTGTACCTGCTCGGCCAGACCAGCATCGTGGCGCAACCGGATGGCACCATCGTGGTGTCCCTGTGGAACAACTACGCCGGCAAACCACTGCACTGGCGCGAGGTGGCTCCACTGACCTGGCGTGAGGTCAACGGTGACGCGCACCTGAAGTTCGTCAACGACGACAAGGGACATTTGGCTTACTGGGCAACCGACATCGAGGCGCCGGTATTCGTGTTCCAGCGTGTGTCCGGCTCGCACTCGCTGGGCACGGTGAGCTTGTGGGCCGGGCTGTCGTTCCTGCTGTTGATCGTGGCGCTGCTGGGCTGGGGCATGGGCGGGTGGGTGCGCCGTCACTATGGTCACCCGCTGGTGCTGGGTGTTGCGCAGCGCCGTTCGCGCCTGCTGTCGCGGCTTGGCGCACTGATCCTGTTTGTCGATATCGCCGGCTGGATGGCCTTGCTGGTGGCCTCGTCGATCAATCAGGACCTGCTGCTGCAGGGCAAGATGACGCCGTGGCTGTACGTGCTTTACGTGCTTGGCTTGCTGGCGTTGATCGGTGTGCTGTTCATCGTGACCCATGCAGCGCGTGCATGGATGGCGCCGCGCCGCAGCCGCTGGGTGTTGCTGGGTGAAACCCTGCTGGCGCTGGCGGCGGCTTGCCTGGGCTGGCTCATCCTCGCGTTCGGCATGATCAGCTTCAACATCCACTATTGACTCCATCCGCGCCAAGACGAAACAGCATCGCCGCGCGCTCAATCCAGGGAAGCAGGCATGAACATCCATGATGGCGGGCGGCTGCGCCTGCAGGCTGTGCTCAAGAGCTGGGCAATCAAGGCGCCGGTCCATATCACCGGCTACACCTTCACTGCGTTCCATGCGCTTGTCGTCGAACTGAGTGACGAGCAGGGCTTGAGCGGTCGCGCCGAGGCGCAGGGTGTCTACTATCTTGAGGACACGCCGGACGCGATGCTGGCGCAGATCGAGTCGCTGCGCGCACGGATCGAAGCCGGCATCACGCGCGAAGAGTTGCAGCTTCTGCTGCCTGCCGGCGGCGCACGCAACGCACTGGACTGCGCCTTGTGGGATCTGGAGGCCAAGCAGTCCAGCCAGCCCGTATGGCAGTTGGCCGGATTGAAACCGCCCAGGCCACTGCTGACCACCTATACGCTGGGTGCGGAGAGTCCCGGACAGATGGCCGAACGTGCAGGCGCGTATACGCACGCACGCGCACTCAAGCTGAAGCTCACCGACGATGACCACAATGCCGCGCGCGTGCTCGCCGTGCGCAAGGCGCGCCCGGATGTGTGGCTGATGGTCGACGCCAACCAGGGCTTCACGCGCGAGTCGTTCGCACGGCTGCTGCCGACCCTGGTGGAGGCGCGTGTGGACGTGGTCGAGCAGCCGTTTCCGGTGGGCAACGAAGCGTGGCTGGACGGGCTGGAGCGGCCGATCCGCCTCGCCGCCGATGAAAGCGTGCAGGATCGCAACGACCTCGCCCGGATGGTCGGCCGGGTCGACGTCATCAACATCAAGCTGGACAAGTGCGGCGGGCTTACCGAGGCGCTGGCGATCGCCGACCAGGCGCGGCGGATGGGTTTCAAGCTGATGGTCGGCAACATGGGCGGCTCGTCGCTG
>DATMTH010000068.1:0-3626 GCA_035564915.1 Rhodanobacter sp. | reverse complement strand
CCGGGGAAGGCACGCGCAAGCCGCGCCGTCGCCGCGGCGGTCGCAATCGGCGCCGCGAGGGTGCAGCGACGCCGACCGAGAGCGGCCAGAACCCGTCACAGCATGTCGCCGCCAACGAAGGCAGCCGCCCGCCACGTGGCGAGCGCCGTCCGCCGCGCGAGCGCAAGGTCGCCGAAGCCAGCGGTCATCAGCGGCCGTCACGCCAGGTCGAGGTGACCTCAGGCAAGACCGGCGAGCGTCATCAGGCCCATGATGCAGGCAAGCCGGGCCTGTTCCGTCGGCTGACCCGGCTGTTCACCGGCAAGTAGGCGGCCGGGAGTGGTGCGCCCATGCACCATGGGGACGGTCGAATCGGGCCGTGGCCGGCCTGACTCGACCGGGGTTCTGCAATAACCGGAAACGCACGCTCCGGGTCGAGCGTGATGTTCCGCGCGAGGAAGTCCGCATCTTGATGCTGGCTTCCCTTATCCTTGGCAGCGAAGCGTCGACAGGCTCGGGGTAAGCGGTGATCCAGTTTGATCAAGTCAGCAAACGCTATGACAGCGGCCACGAGGCGCTGTCGCAGCTTTCGTTCGAGGTGCCCAGCGGCGAGATGGCCTTCGTCACCGGCCACTCCGGTGCCGGCAAGAGCACCTTGCTCAAACTGCTCGGCTTGATCGAACGGCCTTCGCACGGCGTGATCAGCATGGACGGCAAGAAGCTCTCGAAGATTCGCCGCAGCGGCATTCCCAAGTGGCGCCGCCAGGTTGGCATGGTGTTCCAGGACCATCGCCTGTTGCTCGATCGCACCGTGTTTGCCAACGTCGAATTGCCGCTGATGATCGGCGGCATTGCCCGTGCCGAACGCGGGCGGCGCGTACGTGCTGCCCTCGAAAAGGTCGGCTTGCTTGCATATGAGCGACAACTCCCCGATACCTTGTCCGCCGGCGAGCAGCAGCGGGTAGGTATCGCCCGTGCGATCGTGGCGCGACCCAGCCTGCTGATCGCCGATGAGCCCACTGGCAATCTCGACCCACAGCTGGCAGTGGAGATCATGGGTTTGTTCGACGAATTCCAGCAACTCGGTACCACCGTGCTGATTGCCAGCCACGACCTGCCCTTGATCAAGCGGATGAAGAAACGCGTGATCGTGCTCGATCACGGCCGACTGGTGGCCGATCTGGCCGCGCAGGAGGTGCTCTGAGATGGCACCCGAAGCCAATCAGAATGCCGCCCACGACACGTCGCCGCGGAACGGGCACAGTCAGCGCCGTCGTTTCGCCAGTTGGCGTGAGCATCACGCATGGAGTGCAGCGGCCAGCCTGCGCCGGCTTGCTTCGCGCCCTCTCGGCAGCCTGTTGACGATGGCCGTGATGGGGCTGGCGCTGGCCTTGCCGCTGGCGTTCTATCTGCTGCTTGGCAATGTGCAGCGACTGGGTGACGCGCTTGGCCAGAGCCAGGCCGTCAGCGTGTTCATGCAGCCGGGCCAAACCGCACAGCAGGCGCAATTGCTGGCCACCCAACTGCGCGATCGCCCCGAATTGGCCAAGGTCAGCGTGAAGAGTCCGCAGCAAGGCATGGAGGAACTGGGCCGGATGCAGGGGTTCTCCGATGCCTTGCAGGCGCTCGACGACAACCCGCTGCCGTGGGTGCTGCAGTTGCAGCCGCGAGCCGGGATCAATGCGTCGGCGCTGGAACAACTGCTGAGCGATGTGCGCGCGATGCGCAGCGTCGATCTGGTGCAGGACAGTGGCAGTTGGCGGCAACGGCTGGATGCCTTGCTCGGCGTCGGCCAACGGGTTGTGCTGATGTTGGCCTCGCTGCTGGCATTGGCGGCGCTGCTGGTGGTCGGCAACACCGTGCGGGTGGATATCGCCAGTCGCAGTGAAGAGATCGGCGTGCTGCTGCTGGTCGGCGCCAGTGGCGCCTTCGTGCGTCGACCATATCTCTATGCGGGCATCTGGTATGGCCTGTTCAGCGGCATCCTCGCGGCCTTGCTGGCGCTGGCGATCGAGTTTGCGCTGGCCGCGCCGGTGGCACGGTTGAGCCAGGCCTACGACGGCCAGTTGCACATCGGCGGGCTGCCGTTGTGGCTGCTGCTGGCCGTGCCGCTGGCGGCGGCGGCGCTGGGCTGGCTTGGCGCGCGACTGGTCAGTGCCTGGCAATTGCGCAAGGCGGCATGATGGTTGGCCGATGCGATGACGTGAGTCGCAACCATCGCCGGCCGGTCTGGGGCATCATGTTCAGTGGAAGCGTGCGCAGGGGGTGCGCGTGCCGGTTCATCGGGCAGGGACTGCCACGGGTCAGTTGGGTGAGTTGAGGCATGAGTACAAACATCAGCAGTCGTTTGCTGACCGAGGCGCCGCGCGTGCTGGTGGTCGATGGTTCGCGCGTGGTGCGCCAGTTGATCAGTCGCGTGCTCAAGGCCGAACTGCCGGAGGTCGAGGTGGTTGGCTGCGGCAGTGGCGAGGAAGCGCAGCAACTGCTTGCCGACGGCATGTTCGACTTCATCACCATCGCACTGCGGCTGCCCGATATGGATGGTCTGGAACTGGCCAGGTTCGTGCGCGAATCCTCGTCGCAGACCTATGTGCCGATCGTGGTGGTATCCGGCGACGTCGAGGCGCGGCTGCATCGGCGTGCGCTGGGTGAGCACGTCACCGATTATTTCGACAAGGCGCTGGGCTTCAACGCGCTGGCCGACTTCATCCGCGGCTACGTGAGCCCGCAGACCAGCGCGGAAGGTACCGTGCTGTATGTCGAGGACAGTCGCGTGGTGGCGCTGGCGACCCGGCGCATGCTGGAGAAGATCGGGCTCACCGTGCGTCATGTGCTCAGCGTCGAGGAGGCCATTGCCTTGCTTGAAACCGATCGCGCGCTTGGCTGGGTGGGTGCCGATCTGGTGCTCACCGATGTGAGCCTGAAAGGCGAATTGACCGGCGGCGACCTGCTGGAACACATTCGCGGTGAATTCGGTTATGGCAGAGGGCGGCTGCCCGTATTGGTGATGACTGGCGACGAGAACCCGGCAAATCAGGCCGCCCTGATTCGCGCCGGTGCCAATGACCTGGTCGAGAAGCCGGTCGAGGAAAAATTGCTGATCACCAAGCTGCTGTTCCAGCTGCGCGTGGCGGCCCACTTGCGCGGGCGTGAACAGGGCGACAGTGAAGCGGGCGCCGGGGACGCATGAGCGAGCATCCGGTCAGGCTGGAGCCGTCATGGAAGGCGCACATCGGCGACTACCTGCAACGGCCCGAGATGCAGGCGCTGTCGGGTTTCCTGCGTGAGCAGAAGCGGGCCGGCAAGCGCATCTACCCAGCCGGGCCAGAGATTTTCGCAGCATTCGAGCACACCCCGTTCGACGCGGTTCGGGTAGTGATCCTGGGGCAGGATCCCTACCATGGTGCCGGCCAGGCACACGGCCTGTGCTTCTCGGTACGTCCCGGCGTGCGCGTACCGCCGTCGCTGGACAACATCTTCAAGGAAATCCAGCGCGACCTCGGCTTGCCTCGTCCCGACCATGGTTGTCTTGTGCCATGGGCCGACCGCGGTGTGTTGCTGCTCAACAGCGTGCTGACGGTGGAAGAGGGGCGTGCCGGCGCGCACCAGGGCAAGGGTTGGGAAGGCTTCACCGATGCGGCGATCGA
>DATMTH010000067.1:0-1577 GCA_035564915.1 Rhodanobacter sp. | reverse complement strand
CGACATGCCGCTGCATCCGCTTGGCACGCCATTCCAGCTGGAGGTATGGCACGAGCTGGCGAGGATTCCCTACGGCACCACGCTCAGCTATGGCGAGATGGCGCGTCGCATCGGCCAACCGAAAGCCGTGCGCGCGGTGGGCGCCGCCAACGGTCGCAACCCGTTGCCCATCGTGCTGCCCTGCCACCGCGTGATCGGCAGCGACGGCAGCCTCACCGGCTTCGGCGGCGGACTGCCGATCAAACGCCAGTTGCTGGCGATGGAAGACCGCATCGCGCGCGGCGACCTGTTCGGCCTGCGTGCCTGACGCGGCGGGGCTCAGCCGCCGGATGAGCTGCTGTGCGCCGGTTTTTTGCTGCGGCGGGTGGGCCGCGGCGTCACCGCACTCTCGTAGCTGTCCAGCGCATTTTGCTGATGCGCCTGATAACGGTCGCGATGGGCCTGGTCGGCCTGATTGATCAGATGCGTGGTGGCCGCATCATTCGTATACGGGCGCTTGGCATTGTCGGAAATGTTCTGCCGCTGCTGCTCGCGGATGCTGTTGTCGCGCAACGTGTTGCTGAGCTGCTGCTGGCTCACGTTCTGTTGGTATTGCGCACGCTGCTGCGCGTTGACTTGCGGCTGGGTCTGCGCCGCCGCCAACCCGGCCCACGCGAATGCCACCGCGCCAAGCAAAGTCACACTGCCGCGGACACGCGAATGTCGAAAACTTGTCATGGCCATGATCCGGTCCCTGCGCGATGATGGAAGGATATTTCCATCCTGAGACATGCCTCATGAAATTTCCGTTTCGCCTGCTGTGGTGCGCCGCTGCCCTGCTCGGTGCCGGCTGCGCCACGCAACCGCATGCGTCGCAACAAAATGCGGCGACGGCAAGCACTGCCGCGACAACACAGACGCCCGCGCCGCTGCTGTTGATCTCCATCGATGCCTACCGCGCCGACTACTACGACCGCGGCCTGAGCCCGACCCTGGAGATGCTGGCGAAAACCGGCGTGCATGCCGATTCGATGCAACCGTCGTTCCCGTCGCTGACCTTCCCCAACCACTACACCATCGTCACCGGCCTGCGTCCGGACCACAACGGCATCGTCAACAACACGATGGTTGACGCGCAGCTCGGCAAATTCTCGCTGGGCAACCGCAAGGCCGTGGCCGATGGCCGCTGGTGGGACGAAGGCACGCCGATCTGGGTCACTGCCGACGAACATGGCCTGCGCACTGCCACCATGTTCTGGCCCGGCTCGGGCGCCGACGTCCACGGTCACTACCCCGATTACTGGAAGCCGTTCGACGACCACATCACGGCCGACCAGCGCGTCGACCAAGTGCTGGCCTGGCTGGACCTGCCGCAAGGCCAGCGCCCGACCTTCCTCACCCTGTACTTCGACGCCGTCGACCACGCCGGGCACAAGTACGGTCCGCACTCGCCGCACGTGAACGAGGCGATACGCCATGTCGATGCCGCACTTGCTCGACTGGTGCAGGGGCTGCAGCAACGCCACCTGTTCGAGCGGATGAACATCATCGTGCTGGCCGACCACGGCATGGCCAGCGTGCCGCTCGCCAACAACGTG
>DATMTH010000066.1:0-7230 GCA_035564915.1 Rhodanobacter sp. | reverse complement strand
ATGCCGGCGGCCTTGTTGCATCGGCGCGCCGAAACGAGGCCCGCGAGTTTTTCCGCTGGTGCTTCCCGACAAGCGTACCGGCTCGGCCGGACAAACGTGTGCGGATCAGTGCAGCGCAGCCAGCTTCACGCCCTTCACCTTCAATGCCTGCGCCACGTCGTACATGGCCTGGTTGAGGATCCTGTGGGTGTTCTCATCGGCACCGTGACCGAACTTCGCATCGATGTCCTGCATCACCTGCACATGGATGCCGTGCGACAAAGCCTTGTCGAACAGGTAGCCGGACCACCACGTGCCATCGGCGATGGTGCCGGCTGTCACCAGCGTGCTGGCCAGCTTCACGCCTTTCAGATCAGTCGGTGCCGCAGGCAGTTTCACGCCGGCTTCGGTGGCGCGCTTCAGGCCATCATTGACGGCGAAGGTCATCCCGGCGATGAAGTTGTCGGTGGCGGTCTTGCCGTACTGCCTGGTGAGCTTGGCTACCTCGGCATTGACGGTGTCCTCGCCGAGCATGGAAACCAGCGCCTTGGCAAAGTTGAAGTGGCTGGCGCCGCCGCCGGCCTCGACCAGCGCGGCGGTAACATTCAACGCGGGCGCACCGTTATAGGTGACCCCGCCGAACCAGTTCATCGCTGACTGGTTCATCTGCTGTGCGGGCGTGGCCGGCACGGTTTCCGCCTGTACCGAGGCCATGCCACCCACAGTGAGCGCGAGGGCGAGTGCGAATACGGTCTTGTTCATGAGCAATGACTCCTTCTTGAGAGGCAGCGTGAGCGAGCGAATGCCTGCTGTTGACGTACCTGCGCCCATCCGATGCACATGTCGTGCGAGAGGTTCCCGTCAACCCGCGGCACCCTCATCGGCCGCAGCGGGAACCTACGGCGCTGCCGTTGCATCGAATCAGGTGTAGAAGGAGAACACCATGTCAGCCCATGCCCGTGCTTTACCCGCCAATGTCGCCACGCTCGACGACAATGCCTTGGTCGCGCTGGTTCGCGACGGCCATCGCGAAGCCTTTCGTTACATCATGCAACGCAGCAACCAGCGCCTGTTCCGCGTGGCGCGTGCTGTGCTCGGCGACGATACGGAAGCGGAAGACGTCCTGCAGGAATCGTATATGCGCGCCTATGACAAGCTGGACACGTTCCGCGGCGACTCGGCCCTGCTTACCTGGCTGACCAGCATCGTGTTGAACGAGGCACGCGGACGGCTGCGCAAACGACACACCATGGTCGGATTGGAGCAGGTCGACGCGGCAGTGGACGACAGCCATCAGGTGATCCAGTTTCCCTCGAAGTTCGGTAGCGAAGACCCCGCCGTGGGCGCCGCACGCGCGCAGTTCCGGCACCTGCTGGAACACGCCATCGACGAATTGTCACCGCCATTTCGCACCGTTTACATGTTGCGCGACGTGGAGGAATGCTCGATCGAGGAAACCGCCACCCTGCTGGCGATCAAGCCTGAAACGGTAAAGACGCGACTGCATCGTGCCCGGCGTCAGTTGCGCACTTCGCTGCAGGGCCATCTGGCCAATACCCTGAGCGAGGCGTTCCCGTTCATGGGTGTGCGCTGCGCACGTGTCACCGATGCGGTGATGGCAAGACTGGACGGCGAACAGCCGGGCTGACGCGCATGGCGTTCGGCAGCGGCATCAACGCGATGCTGATGCCACGATGATCAAGACCGCAATCTGGCGGCAGGCTGCATGATCAGCCAGCCCGCCGCCAGCAACAGCCACGCCAGGATCAGCACGATCACCAGCCGTTGTTCCAGCCCGCGCGGCATGCCGCGCCACAACGCATCCACCCAGATCGCGACGAAACTGGCGATGGCCAGGCCGAGCAAGGTGCGTGAGCGGCTGCGCCAGCGCGGATCCGCATGCAACCAGTACGACTGCAGCAACATCGCCACGGTCACACACAGAAACGCTGTTTGCGCCCCCACGCCATGCACAAACCCTTGCAGCGTCGGCGGGCGCCCGGGAAGGTTGCTGTGGGCCAGTGCGGTCACGCACAGGCCGATCCCGGCGCAGGTGAAAAGCAGCCACGGCGCGGCGCTGCGACGCTGGCCGCGTTGATCGATATAGCAGCCCGCACCAAGCGCCACCAACGCCACCGTCAGCGCGCCATAGGCGGCCTGCAGCCAGTGTCCCCACGGACCGAGCAGGTACAGGCTCAGCGGCGCATCGCGCCAGTGCAAATCCGTGCGCAGACCTTCCACCGCGACGGCGGCAGCGCTGAAGGCCAGCACGCCAACCAGCGCGATGATGCCGAACGTACGACTTTCGAATACCGCCGGCAGCGCGGGCTGACTCGAATGACTCATGATGATGGCGATCCCTGGCAGCATGATCCGTCGTGCAGAGTAATCGACCGGACGAACGCCGTCTTGCTCGCGCGCTGGATCAACTCACGCATGCATGCCTCAGTCTGCTGATCGTTATTAATGGATGGGAACCACGGCGTGGCGCAAGCCTGTCGCCAGAGCAACCCGGCCCGGTCGCAGCCGGTGAGATGACACCGGGCCAAGCTGGCGCCGTCATCCACCAACGAGACTCCAGCCATGCGCAGCCGACCAGCCTCTTCCATCCATCAACAACGCCTGTTCACCGGCGCCGCGCTGTGGCTGCTGGCCGGCGGCTTCGCGCTGCTGACCACCCTGCTGCCGGCCCACACCGAATTGCTCGGCTGGACCCCGCTGTTCTGGCTGCTTGGCGCACCGCTGAGTGTGCTGCTGGCGCTGGAACCCGGACTCGTTCGGCTGCTGCTCACACAACGTCGTGCACGGCATCTGTCCACCATTCACGGCGTGCCATGGCACTGAACGCCGGTCAGCCCAGGCCCTGTCGCTTGCGCTCCATCCGGCGCAGGAACTCGCGCATGATGTGCAGGTACAACTGGTCACCCAGGTAAGCATCTTCGACCCCGGCGTCGATCGACGGGTTGTCATTCACTTCGATGACCACCGGCTTGTTGCGCACATGCTTGAGGTCAACGCCATACAAACCATCGCCAATCGCCTGGGTGGCCTTCAGTGCCAGCTTGATCACGTCAGCCGGCGCGTCCTGTACCGCCACCGTCTCGAAGCCGCCGGACTTGGCCGTACCCTTGGCACCGTGGTTGTAGATCTGCCAGTGCCCGCGCGACATGTAGTACTTGCATGCATACAGCGGCTCGCGGTTGAGCACGCCGACGCGCCAGTCGAACTCGGTGTACAGATACTCCTGCGCCAGCAACAGTGCGCTGTGCTGGAACAGGCTGCTGGCTGCCGTGGCCAGCGCCGCCTCGTCCTCCACCTTCACCACGCCGCGCGAGAACGAACCATCGGGGATCTTCAGCACCAGCGGAAAACCGAGCTTTTCGACGACCTCCTTCATGCCCTTGGCGTCGTCGCGATACAGGATCTCGGTATGCGGCACCGCCAGCTTGCGCGACACCATCACGTCGTTGAGGAAGATCTTGTTGGTACAGCGCAGGATCGAGGTCGGATCGTCCATCACCACCATGCCTTCCTTCTCCGCCCGATGCGCGAAGCGATAGGTATGGTTGTCGCTGGCCGTGGTTTCGCGGATGAACAGGCCGTCGTATTCGGCCAGGCGCTGGTAATCGTTCTTGCCGATCGGGTCGACCTCGATGCCTAGCTCCTTGCCGGCATTGATGAAGCTTTTCAGCGCCTTCTTGTTCGAGGGCGGCATCTGCTCGTTGGGGTCGACCAGCATCGCCATGTCATAACGGAACTGCCGCCGTGCACGCGGCTTGCGCCACAACTTGCGCGAGAAACGATCCAGTTCTTCGGCGAACGCGTCTTCCTGCGCATCGTTGAGCGTGTGCAGCCCGACCGGCTTGATCGAGCTGACCTGCCACACCCGATCACGCTCGAACTCGATCCGCAGCAACGGGCACGGAAACATTTCGAACACCTGCCGGGCCAGATCCTGGAGTGCCGGGTAGGCGGTGACGCCGAAGTACACCAGGATGCCGAAGTCGGTGGTGTCACGGCCACCGGCCGGCAGGAAATGGGTGAGCTTGGTATTGAGATCCTCGATGTCCAGTCCATACAGCGAACGCCGGCGCAGGTCGTTCACGGTACGTACCGACGGCATCACCCGATGTCCGCGTGCCTCGGCCAGCAACGACACGTAATAGCCGGTGCCGAGGTATTTGTAGCTGCGGCACAGGTTCAACACATGCGTGCGTTCGTCGTCGCCAGCCACCGGCTGACGCAGGTAGTCCATGGCGCTCATCACGTCGACGGAGGGGTAGTACGAGCTCCAGTCGGAGGCTTTTTCGACAACGATGACCAGACGGGTCATGACACCACTCAAGCGAGGTGACAGCTACGGAAAGACCTCGCCCGACGGGCGGCAAGGACATGAAACGCGGATTCTGGCACAGCTCCCGTGACACGCAAGGGCAGGCGCTGAAGCGCGAATAAACAAGCTTGCACACACCAGGGACGCGAGGCTGCTAGAGTCCGCGCGTGCCGCTCATGGCACGCCGATCCCCGCTACCGGACAAGCATGCGTATTGCGACTGCCACGACCGAGACGCCGGTTTCTTCCTTGCACGCGCCATTGCAGGTGCGGCGCGCCCAGCCGACCGATCTCGACGCACTGGTCGCACTGGAACAAAGCAGCTTCAGCAGCGATCGCATGAGCCGCGCGCAATACCGCCGCCATCTCGACAGTGCGTCCGCCCTCGTGCTGATCGCCATCGCCGAACACCGGATCGTGGGAAGCAGCATGCTTTTCTTCCGCAAGCACAGTCGCTCGGCCCGACTGTATTCGCTCGCCACGCTGCCGCAGGCGCGTGGTCGTGGCGTCGGCAGCAGCCTGCTTGGGGCGGTGGAAGTCGCGGCGCGAGCCCGCCATTGCGATGTGCTTCGACTGGAAGTGCGTGCCGACAACGCGCATGCGATCGCGTTGTACGCACGCATGGGTTATCGGCGTACAAGGCATCTCGCGCGCTACTACGAAGATGGCGCCGACGGATGGCAATACGTGAAGCGACTCGACTGAGTTTGTGGCTCTTGCAAACGCGAATTCGATCGCCTGTCCGTGTCCGCGATTGATCGAACCATGCAGACCCGTCCCTGGGTCGCATCAACGTGCAGCTTGCCGACAGCCGGTCAGATCCGGCGCAGTCCGGCCGCCTCGCGGGCCAGCAATTCGATCCCCGGCCAATCACCGCTGGCCAGTTTGTCGGCCGGCGTCAGCCATGAACCGCCGACACAGAGCACGTTGGGCAAGGCCAGGAAATCGGGCGCACTGGCAAGGCTGATGCCACCGGTGGGACAGAAGCGGATCTGCGGCAACGGACTGGCCCAGGCCGCCAGCAACTTCTGCCCGCCGGCAGGCACCGCCGGAAAGAATTTCAAGTGGCGGTAACCGCGTTCCAGCAGGCTCATCGCCTCGCCGGCGGTGGCCACGCCGGGCAGCAGTGGCAACTCGCTGTCGTCGGCAGCGTCGAGCAGGCGCGGCGACATGCCGGGTGACACCGCGAAGCGTGCCCCGGCCTTGTGTGCCGCCTCCAGATCCTGCGCATTGAGCACCGTGCCCACGCCGATCATCGCGCCTTCCACTTCAGTGGCGATGGCGCGGATCGCGTCCAGCGCCGCCGGCGTGCGCAAGGTCACTTCGATCGCCGGCGTGCCGCCGGCCACCAGTGCTCGCGCCATCGGCACGGCCAGTCGGGCATCGTCGATCACCACCACGGGAATCACCGGGGCCAGACGCATGGTGGCTTCGATCTGCTGCTGTTTTTGTTCCATGGTGATCATGCTTGTGCTCGCTGGTTTGAGGTGCTGCAGGGCGGACATGGCCCGCGTGCGGGGTGGGGTGGGGAGCAAGAAAGGAGTGAGGAGTGAGAGAAGAGCGGAGGCGTGCGGTTTGCTGGCTTTCTCTCACTTCTGATCCTCTCCGCTCACTCCTCGCATCACGCATCCGCGGCGTGATGACGGTCATGGGTGCCGAACACCGTGACGCCGGCATCGGCGGCGCCCACGGCATTGCGCAGGCAGGCGAACAGTTCGCGGCCCATGCCGACGTGGTGGCCGGACAGGTCGATGTGCGCCTGCGGGCGCGCGGCCCACTCGGTCGCATCGACCTTCGCTTCGAGCGTGCCGGCGATGGCATCCAGGCGCACGATGTCGCCATCGCGCAGCTTGCCCAGCGGGCCGGCATCGATCGCCTCGGGCGTCACGTGGATCGCGGCCGGCACCTTGCCCGAAGCACCGGACATGCGTCCGTCGGTGACCAGCGCCACGCGATACCCGCGCGCCTGCAGCACGGCCAGCGGCGGGGTCAGCTTGTGCAGCTCGGGCATGCCGATCGCCTTGGGGCCCTGGAAGCGCACCACCGCCACGAAGTCGCGCTCCAGTTCGCCGCGGTGGAACGCGGCCTGCAGTTCTTCCTGCTCGTGGAAGATCAGCGCGGGTGCCTCGACCACCATGCGATCGTCCGGTACCGAGGACACCTTGATCACCGAAACGCCCAGATTGCCCTTCAGCACGCGCACGCCACCGTCGGCACGGAACGGGTCGCTGGCCGGGCGCAGCACGCTCGGGTCGCTGCTCGCGGCCACTTCGCTCCAGACCAGCTTGCCGCTCTCGTCCAGCGCCGGCATGCGGCGGTACGCTGCCATGCCCTCGCCCCATACGGTGCGCACATCGCCATGCAGCAGGCCGGCGTCGAGCAGGGTGCCGATCAGGAACGGCATGCCGCCAGCGTGATGAAAGTGGTTCACGTCGGCACTGCCATTCGGATATACGCGCGCCAGCAGCGGCACCACGGCCGAGAGCGCGTCGAAATCTTCCAGCGTCAGCACGATGCCACCAGCGCGTGCCATCGCGACCAGATGCATCAACTGGTTGGTGGAACCCCCGGTGGCGTGCAGGCCGATCACGCCGTTGACGATGGTGCGCTCGTCCACCATCCGACCGACCGGGGTGAACTCGTTGCCCAGCGCGGTGATCGCCACGGCGCGGTAGACCGCGGCACGGGTCAGCGCGTCGCGCAATGGCGTGTTGGGGCTGACGAAGCTGGCACCCGGCAAGTGCAGGCCCATGATCTCCATCAGCATCTGGTTGGAATTGGCGGTGCCGTAGAAGGTGCAGGTGCCCGGCGCGTGGTAAGCACCCGCTTCCGCTTCCAGCAGATCTTCCCGCGTCGCCTTGCCCTCGGCGTAGCTCTGGCGCACCTTGGATTTCTTGTCGTTCGACAAGCCGCTGGGC
>DATMTH010000065.1:0-2489 GCA_035564915.1 Rhodanobacter sp. | reverse complement strand
CTGATCTTCTACATCGGCTCGCTGTTCGTGATCATGGCGATCTACCCGTGGAACCAGCTGGACGCGAACAGCAGCCCGTTCGTCACCACCTTCGCGCGGCTGGGCATCCCCAGTGCGGCGGGGCTGATCAACTTCGTGGTGATCACCGCGGCGCTGTCCAGCTTCAACTCCACCACCTTCAGCGGCAGCCGCATGCTGCACAGCCTCGCCGGCAAGGGCCAGGCGCCAGTGGCGATGGGGCGCACCAGCACGCACGGCGTGCCGGTGCGCGGCGTGCTGGTGACCATGGCCTTCCTGTTGTTCGGCGTGCTGATGAACTACCTGGTGCCGGGACGCATCTTCGGCATGATGATGTCCATCCTCGCGTTCAACACGGTGTGGACCTGGGGCATGGTGCTGGTGGCGCACTGGCGCTTCCGCCGCTTGCAGGCCGAGCCGCTGGCGTTTCGCCTGCGCGTGTGGCCGTTGTCCAGCGTGGTGTGCCTGGCCTTCCTGCTGTTCGTGTGGGTGATGCTGGGCTACAGCCCCGATACTCGCGTGGCGCTCTACGTGGGCGTGGCGTGGCTGGCGTTGCTCACCGTGGCCTACTACGGCTTCGGCATCGAGCGGCGCATGCGGCAGGCTGCTACCTCGCTGTCCTGAGCCGCCTCCGGCTGCGCCGTCGGCGCCGCGTTGCGGGCGCACGCTTGCGCCGTGGCCGTGCGCGTATCCGGTCCATGATCCACTGCAGGAGTACCGCCATGAAATCCCGTGCCGCCGTCGCCTTCGCCCCCGGACAGCCGCTGCAGATCGTCGAGATCGACGTGGCCCCGCCGAAGCAGGGCGAGGTGCTGGTGAGGATCAGCCATACCGGCGTCTGCCACACCGACGCATTCACGCTGTCCGGCGACGATCCGGAAGGCCTGTTCCCCTGCGTGCTCGGCCACGAGGGCGCGGGTGTCGTGGTGGAAACGGGCGAGGGTGTCACGAGCGTCAAACCGGGCGACCACGTGATTCCGCTGTACACCGCCGAATGCGGCGAGTGCCTGTTCTGCAAGAGCGGCAAGACCAACCTGTGCGTGGCCGTGCGCGCCACCCAGGGCAAGGGCGTGATGCCGGACGGCACCACGCGTTTCTCGTACAACGGCCAGCCGATCCATCACTACATGGGCTGCTCCACTTTCAGCGAATACACCGTCGTCGCGGAAGTGTCGCTGGCGAAGATCGACCCGCAGGCGAACCACGAGCAGGTCTGCCTGCTGGGCTGCGGTGTCACCACCGGCATCGGCGCGGTGCACAACACCGCGAAGGTGCAGGAAGGCGACAGCGTGGCGGTGTTCGGCCTCGGCGGCATCGGCCTGGCGGTGGTGCAGGGTGCACGCCAGGCGAAAGCCGGCCGCATCATCGCGGTCGACACCAACCCGGCCAAGTTCGAGCTGGCGCGTGCGATGGGCGCCACCGATTGCGTCAATCCGAAGGATCACGACCAGCCGATCCAGCAGGTGATCGTGGCGATGACCGGCTGGGGCGTGGACCACAGCTTCGAATGCATCGGCAACGTCAACGTGATGCGCGCGGCGCTGGAATGCGCGCACCGCGGCTGGGGCCAGAGCGTGATCATCGGCGTGGCCGGCGCCGGCCAGGAAATCTCCACCCGGCCGTTCCAGCTGGTCACCGGCCGCAAGTGGATGGGCACCGCCTTCGGCGGCGTGAAGGGCCGCAGCCAGTTGCCCGGCATGGTCGAGCAGGCGATGCGCGGCGACATCCAACTGGCGCCGTTCGTCACCCACACCATGGGGCTGGACGGGATCAACCACGCCTTCGAGCTGATGCACGAGGGCAAGTCGATCCGTTCGGTCGTTCATTACTGACAGCAAGCCCCTCTCCCCTCGGACGCGGAGAAGGGCCATGGATGGCCCTGCTTTGAGGAGCGAGGAAGAGGGGTTGGGGTGAGGGTACGGGCGGAGCACAGCGCCTCGCCCGTACCCTCATCCGCCCTTCGGGCACCTTCATTCGGCACATCCATGTGCCTCACCATGCGGCGGCTTGCGCCGTGCAAATCGGCTTTCCTGCCGATTTGTCTCCCACAGGGAGAAGGAAAAGCCAAGGAGATCCCCGTGAACCTCGAACGCCTCGAACACCGCGCCTGCTTCGGCGGCTGGCAGGATGTGTACCGGCACGACTCGGCTGTGCTGGGTTGCGCGATGAACTTCGCCGTCTACCTGCCGCCGCAGGCGGAGAAGGAACGGCTGCCAGTGCTGTACTGGCTGTCGGGCCTCACCTGCACCGAGCAGAACTTCATCGCCAAGGCCGGTGCGCAACGCTACGCGGCCGAGCACGGCGTGATCGTGGTGGCGCCGGACACCAGTCCGCGCGGCGAAGGCGTGGCGGACGATCCGGCGTATGACCTGGGCCAGGGCGCGGGTTTCTACCTCAACGCCACCGAGCAACCCTGGGCCACGCACTACCGCATGCACGACTACGTGGTCGACGAGTTGCCCGCGCTGATC
>DATMTH010000064.1:0-12149 GCA_035564915.1 Rhodanobacter sp. | reverse complement strand
ACAGGGAGCAACTGCGCAAAATGATGGCCTTCTGACCATCCGGCAAGGCGCGGGGCAGTGGAGAAAGCCGGGGCGTATCTCAGATGATTGAGTATCTGCACGAAGCTGGAAGCAGGCGAGGGCCGAAGGAACAGCAAGCGGATGCAAAGCGGGACGCTGGGGGCATGGTGAAAGTCCCAAAGTCTGGTGCTTTTATTAGGTGCCAGAGCTTACGCCCGACAGGCTTCGCGCAAGAGGACTGCCTTCGGGGTGCAAGCGTGGAGGCAGAGGGGGAGTCTCGCTGCATGACTGATCGGGACGCTACCCCTTGTTGGAGCGGCTTCGGCCGCGATGCCTTGGAGGGGTTGTGCGGGGACGCATTCGCGACTGAAGTCGCTGAATATGAATGCCCAAAAAGCGCAAGCAGCTAAAGCACATGAAATTGCGATTAACGTAATAAATTACGCCATAATCTTGCGTGTGCCAATTCATTGTAAAAATAATGTTGCGCCGTCGTTCGGCGCCATGATAGAACTTGTCGCGTCATGAATTGACTGTCCAACGCGTCATGGCGCTGCCGCGTCAAAAACAATGGTTCGTTCCTGAACCCAGTCGTGCGGCTGGCAAACCCATTGAATTGGCTACGAAACTCTGAGGGGAGTTGCAATATGATCAAATCGAAAATTAGCGTTGCCATCGTGGCAGCCTTGGCGTTGAGCTGCGGCTCGGCCTACGCACAGTCAGCTCAGACGGATGCTTCCCAGCAAAGTTCCGATCAGGCGCCCAGTGCGGCCAATGCGAAGAAGCTCAAGGCGGTGACGGTCACCGGTTCGCTGATTCCGCAAACCCAGATCGAGACGGCCACGCCAATCATCACGATTACCGCCGATGAGATGAAGGCCAAGGGCTTTACGACGGTGGCGCAGGCATTGCAGCAATCCTCGTTTGCCACCGGCAGCGTGCAGGGCATGCAGGACACCAACTCCTTTACCACCGGTGCCGAGACGCTGAGCATGTTCGGCCTGCCGGTCGGCTTCGTGAAATATCTCATTGACGGTCGTCCGATGGGCAACTTCCCGGGCCTGTACAACGGCAGCGATACCTTCAACAGCCTCAGCGGCATCCCGATGGACATGGTCGATCACATCGACATCCTGCCGGGCGGCCAGTCCTCGTTGTACGGTTCGGACGCGATCGCCGGTGTGATCAACATCGTGCTGAAAAAGCACATTGAGGCGCCGGCGATCGATGTACGCTACGGCTGGTACAAGGATGGCGGCGGCGCCAATCGCCGCATCAGTTTCGCCGACAGCTTCAGTGCGGGCAAATTCAACTCCCTGCTGGGCTTGCAGTTCGACAGCACCCAGCCGATCTGGACCAAGGACCGCAGTTTCACCAAGGGCTACTTCCAGGAAGGCACCAGTCCGGGCATCCCGCTGCGCGACACCTTGGTCTACGTGCCTTTCAGCTACGATCCGTCGATCAGTGGCAAGTACCTGAGCGACCCGGCGCATTGCCAGAACATCTCACAATTCTGGGGCGGCACCACCAGCGAGCTCAACCGGCCGGGTCATGGCATTTACTGCGGTTCGCCAGACACCCCGGGTGCGACGACGATGACGCTCGACAGCAAGAGCGTGAGTTTGTACACCCACAACACGTTTGATGTGAACGACGACCTGCAGTTGTATGGCGACCTGCTCTACAACTATTCCGAAAAGAAGTGGGAAAATGGTTCCAACACCACGTGGTGGGGTACCGCTGGTCCGACCGCAGGTAGCTCGAACGGCTATTTCTGGGATCCGACCCTGGGTGGTGGCAGCCTGGTCGATCTGCAGCATTCTTTCGCCCCCGAGGAAGTGGGCGGTTACCAGCACATCATGAACAAGCAGTACGAGAATTCGTACATGCTGACCTTGGGTGGGCGCGGCACGTTCGGCGAGTCGAACTGGGACTATGACCTCGGCTTCACCCATTCCGACTACAAGTTGCGGGAGCGCAGCTTTCAGCGCATAGCGGCCGGGGTGGAGGGCTACTATTCCAGTCACGTGCTCGGTCCGCAGCAGGGCACCTATTCGGGCTATCCGGTGTTCACGCCGGACTATGCCAATATGTGGAAACCCGTTTCGCAGGCTGATTTCAAGAGCTTTACCGCTTATTCCGACACCTTTCAAAAGACCTGGGACAACCTGCTCCGTGGTCAGTTGACCAACGCGTCGCTGTTCCACTTGCCCGGCGGCGATGCCGGTATCGCGATGGTGGTGGAAGGCGGTAACGAGGGTTGGAGTTCCACGCCGGATCCGCGCCTGCTCGAAGATGTCACCATCGACTACGGCAACGGCTATACGAGAACCACGCCATACTTCTGGGGTACCAGTTCCACGCCGGGTGCCGGTCACCGGTCACGGGCCGCCGCGACGGTCGAATTGAAACTGCCGGTGTTCTCGCAACTGACCGCGGATCTCTCGGGCCGTTACGACAATTACAAGGTCGGCAACCAGAATGTCGGCGCGGGCACCTACAATCTCGGGCTGGAATACCGGCCGTTCGAGAGCCTGTTGCTGCGCGGTCGCTACGGCACTGCATTCAAGGTGCCCACTCTATCCGATGAGTTCCAGCTGCCCAGCGGTTACTACAACACCGTCACTGACTACCTGAACTGCGGCCGTTTGGGTTTCTCCGGCCCGACATTGAACAACTGTCCTGACGTGGTCAAGACACAGCAGTTCAATGGCGAAACGTACGGCAATCCGGCGCTGCAGCCGATCAAGGCCAAGGTATGGAGCTATGGCGTGGTGTGGGCGCCGATCGAGAGCATGTCGATGAGCGTGGATTACCTGCACTGGAGCATCGACAACGAGGTCGCCCAGCTGAGTGCGGGCACGCTGTCGAACACCGAGTATCTGTGCGACATCGGCACCATTGATCCGAACACGCAGACCTGCAAGAACGCGTTCACCCTGATCACCCGCGGCACGGCTGGCAAGATCGTCAACGGCGTGCAACTGCTCGGGCCGATCACCAACATCGTCACGACCAAGCTCAATGTCGCCAACGAGCAGGTCAATGCGGTCACGGCGCATTTCAACTACGGTCATGACATCGGCTCGCTCGGCAAGCTGGTGTTCGGCATGTCCTATTCGGACTTGTTGAAGCACGAATATCAGGACTACGTGGTCGATCCGCCGGTCGACCTGCTGCGCCACCCGGGTTACAGCAGCGACTTCAAGAGCAAGGCCAATGCGTCGTTGACCTGGTTGAAGGACAAATGGAGCGCCACCGTGCTGGTGAACCGTTATGGCCGTTCGCCGAACTACGCGGCACAAATGGCGGACAACTATACGTCCACGGGTGCAGCCAAACTGCCGGCATGGACGATCTACAACGCCAGCCTGACCTACAATCCGATCAAGAAGCTCGGCTTGTCGCTGCAGGTGACCAATCTTTTCGACAAGATGCCGACGGTCGATCACACCTATCCGGGTACCACCAGCCAGCCATACAACCAGGACAACTACAACGTGTATGGACGCGCGATGTACCTGGAGGCGAACTACAAGTTCGGTCAGGGCTCCTGATCGCCTGACCTGATCTTCTGCAGCAATTCAATGGCCCCGTTTCGACGGGGCCATTTTTTTGCAAGGCTGTGAAATGAGGCAGCGATCAACCATGACAGTCGAATGGGCCAGGAATCAGGCAGCTGCATCCACATCGATGCCGGCTTCAGCCAGCACGGCCAGCAACGCGCCCAATTGCGGCTGGTATTTCTTCCAGCGCTTGAGCGAGCTCCGGTAAATCGGCGAGCGTACCTGCACCACGCTGGCGGTATTGACGGGTGCTTCGTTGCGTTCGAACTGCAGGCAGTCGTCGTTCCATGGCAGACGACAAAATTCCAGCAATTGCCTTGTGCTCGCTTCTTGCGAATCCACCATGGTTTCGTATTGCATTTCCAGAATGCGTCCGGGAAGCACGCGTCGCCAATGTGCCATCAAGCGATCGAACAGTACGTAATAGCGAGCGGTGTCGAGCAGATCGAACGAATAACCGAAATGGGGCGACTGCCGCGCAAACAGCTGACGGAAGTTGCTGAGGCAGGTATCCACCGGATCCCGGCGCAGGCAGATGATTCTGGCGTTTGGCAGTGCGCGGGCGATCCATCCGGCGTAGAGAAAGTTGTGCGGGAGTTTGTCGATGAAACGTGGCTTTCCCCCGGTGGCCGGTCGCGTACTCTTGATGTATTGATCACCCAGGGCAGACCAGTCGAGTGCCTGCACGCGTTGAATGGTGTCCAGATCGAGTACCAGTGGCGTGCGACTGCCCGAATGGCGTTTCAGCATCAGTCCGAAATTCAGCAGCTCGCCAGCCGAATAGACATCCGGATGACTGCTGATGATGCGTTCCACCAGAGTGGTGCCGCTGCGTGGCATGCCGATCACGAAAATCGGTTCATCCGAGGTGCAGCCGTGCGATGATGGTTGCGGCGAAGGGAAGGCCGCGGTGATCGACGTGAACAATGCTTCGTCCTGCGCGATCGTGTAGCCACGCCCGGCACCGGCAGCGGATTTGCCACGCGTGTAGTGCGCGAATGCCGCCGGATACTCGGCACAGTCTTCGTGTTCCTTTGCCAGCGCCATGTGCAGATATGTCTGCGCTTCGAGGTTTGTGTCCTGTCCGATGAGCAGCGACTGCAGCCGCTCGATGTGATTGTCGCTGGCTGTCTGTCGGCGCTGCTGGGCCAGGGTCAGATGGGCTTTCCAGTAATGCGGGTCGATCCGGATGGATGCTTCGAGCTGATCCCTGGCTTCGTCAATTTCGCCGGTCGCCAGCAATGCGGTGGACAGGTTGAATCGGTATGGTGCATGCTGCGGGTTCAGCGTGACAGCCTGGTGGAAGGCGCGCTTCGCTTCCACATGCGCATGAATCTGCGTGTACACCACGCCCAGCGTGTCCAGGGTGATCGGGTCACTGGGCCCCAACGCCATGGCGCTATCGGCGGCGCGGCGAGCTTCTGGCGACATCTTGACCAGCGCCAGCGCCTTGGCGAACTGGGTGAGGATATCGACCCGCCTCGGATCGAGGTCGGCCGCCTGGTGCAGATGTGAGAGTGCCTTCGGCATCTGCTGAAGTTCCATCGCCGCCACCCCTGCGATGTAGTGCACGGCTGGATGCGGCGGCATGATCGACAGCAGATGGGTTGCCTGGGCCAGGGCTTTTGGCCAGGCACGCTGATTGAACGTGGCGGTGAGTTCGGCGAAGAGTGCGGCTGGATCAGTCATGGATTTTCACAAGCGGTGTGTCATGCAACGATATCGGAATTACATCACGCTACGCACTGGCAGGCATCGGCTACATCTCGACGAACCCTGCGTCCTGCAGGAGTTTGAGCAGACCGGAAAGCTCTTGCCGGTAATGCTTCCAGCGTCCAATGGACGAATGGAACATCGGCTCGCGGACTTGCTGCGAACTGAGCGTGGCGACAGGCGACGGATTCTTTTCGAAATGCAGGCATGCGTCAGCCCAGGACAGTCCGCAGTATTCAACCAGCGCCCGCGAACAGGCTTCCTGTGAGTGAACGAGGCTTTCGTAACTCACTTCGTGGATGCGCCCGGGAAACACATGCTTCCAGTGCGTCATCAACCGGTCGAACAGGATGAAGTATCGGCCCGTATCGAGCAGGTCGAAGGAGTAGTCGAGGTGGATGGATGGGTGCGAGAAAAATTGCCGGAAATTGCCGAGGCATGTATCCATCGGGTTGCGTCGCATGCAGATGATTTTTGCGTTGGGTAGCGCATTCGCGATGAAGCCGGCATACAGGAAGTTGTGCGGCATCTTGTCGATGAAGCGAGGCTTGCGTGTCTCGTCGGCGTGGATGCTGGCAAGATAGCGTGCACCGAGCTGTTGCCAGTCGATGGATCGAACGTGATCCGCCATGCCCGGATCAAGCAGATACGGTCGCTGGCTGTTCGATTCCTGTTGAAGTGCTGCGGCGAAATTCTGCAATTCGCCAGCCGTACGGACGTCCGGATGGCTGGACAGGATGCGTTCGACCAGGGTCGTGCCACTGCGCGGCATGCCAATGATGAAGATCGGTTCGTTACTGGGATCACCAGAGCGGGTCATCGATGCGATTTGCGGGAAAGCCCGCATCAGTCTGTCAAACAGGCTTTTGTCCTGCCGGCTCGTGTAGGGACGCAGGCTTCGGCCTGCCGATTTGCCCAGCACGGTCTGCCGGAAGGCCTCGGGGAATCGACCCAGATCCTCGTATTCCTTTGCCAGCGCCATGTGCAGGGCTACCGGGGCAGCTTCCCCCCGCTGCCGTGAAAGCAGGGACTGCAACCTCTCCACGTGGTTTTTCGCACTTGTCTGCTGCCGTAATTGTGCCAATAGCAGGTGGGCGTGCCAGGTTGTTGCATCCAGGTGGATGCAGATTTCCAGCTCGTTTTCGGCGCCGTCGACATCACCACTGGCAGCCAGGGCAGTGGCGAGATTGAGCCGATGGGCAGCCGATTCCGGGGCGAGCGATACGGCCTGTCGGAATGCCGTGGCAGCCTGTGCATGCGCCTGGGTCTGCACATAGATCATGCCCAACGCATCCAGTGCCATCGGATCTCGCGGTTGCAGTGTCATCGCGCGATCAGCCTCCATTCGAGCCAGGCCGGATGCGTGACTGCTCAGGAGTGCCTTGGCGTACAGGACTGCAAATTCGGCCCGGGCCGGATCGAGTTCCGCTGCACGGCGCAGATGAACCACGGCTTGTGGCAGCTGCTGCAGTTCGAGGCAGGTCACTCCCATGATGCTGTGTACGCCCGCATGCTCCTGAGCGAACGGCAGCAACCGCGTGGCCAGGGTCAACGCGTCCTGCCATTGGCCTTGCTTGAAGGCGGCCGAGAGTTGGGCGTAAAGCGCGGCAGGATCAATCATGCCATTTCGACGCCTGGCGGGAATCCGGGCATGAGCATTCGGTCGCCACCGCCGCACCGGTATGCCTGCAGCGGCGTGCTTTGTCCGGCGAAAGCCTTGTTGGAGACAGTGATGACATGGGCTCTGGCATATGTTGATCAGGGGTCGAGCCGGATGCCGGCTTCGGTCAGCAAGGCACGCAATTCGTCCAGTTGCGGCTCGTACTTCTTCCAGCGATGGAGTGCGCCGCGGTACATCGGTTTGCGCACCTGGGCCGCGCTGGCGGTGGCTACCGCCGACGGGTTGCTGTGGAAGCCCATGCAGGCGTCATCCCACGGCAAGCCGCAGAACTCCAGCAGCTTGCGTGAGCTGGCTTCCTGCGAGTTCACCAGTGCCTCGTAGTCAAGTTCGAGGATGCGTCCCCGCAATACGCGTTGCCAGTGCGCCATTAGACGGTCGAAAAGAATGTAATACCTGCCGATGTCGAGCAGGTCGAACGAATAGTTGGAAAACGGCGAATTGGGTGCGAACAGCTGGCGAAAATTGCTGAGGCAGACATCCAGTGGGTGGCGCCGCAGACAGATGATTCTTGCTTGTGGGAGAGCCTTGGCAATGTAGCCGGCATAGAGAAAGTTGTACGGCAGCTTGTCTATGAAGCGTGGTTTCCTGCCGCTGTCCGGTCGGGTGCTGGCGAGGTAGGCTTCGCCAAGCGTGCGCCAATCGGGCTGGCCCGCGGCGACGACGGTCTGCGCGTCAAGCAGCACGGGCGAATTGCAACCGGACAGGCGCTTGAACGCCATGCCGAAGTTCAACAGCTCCCCCAGCGATTGCACGTCCGGATGACTGGAGATGATGCGTTCCACCAGCGTCGTGCCCGAACGCGGCATGCCGATGATGAAGATCGGTTCGTCGGAGTCACAACCGTTCGTCGAATCTGTCGATGGTGGAAATGCAGCGATGAGGGCTGCGAACAACGCCTCGTCATGCAGGATGGAGTAATGCAGACGCGCAGCTCCGGCTGCCTTGCCGCGCGCAAGGTGCCTGAACGACCGCGCATGATCGGCCAGATCTTCATGCTCCTTGGCCAGCGCCATGTTGAGACACATCAGCGCTTCGTTGTCGGAACCCTCGAGGCTGGCCTGCTGCAACAGCGACTCCAGTCGCGGAACATGATTGTGCGCACTGCTCTGCGGTCGCAATTGCGCCAGCTTGAAGTGCGCCAGCCAATGTCGAGGTTGCAGAGCCAAGCATCTCTCCAGTTCGATCTCCGCTGCGTCGATTCGACCTGTGGCAATCAGTGACGTAGCCAGGTTGTAGCGAAAGGGAGCGCGTTGCGGCGCCAGTTCGGCGGCACGCCGGAACATGGCGACGGCTGATTCATGGTCGTTCAATCGGGTATAGATCACGCCCAGCGTGTCCAGCATGGCCGGATCAGCCAGCGACAGCTCGCGGGCATGATCGGCGGCGCTCTTTGCGTCCTCGTTCCTGTGCGAGAGACTGAGTGCCTTCGCGAAATGCACGGCGAAGTCGGCCCGTCCGGGTGCGGTGCTTGCGGCGCGCTGCAAATATTCCAGCGCCAGTGCCGACTGCTGCAACTCCATGCAGGCGATGCCTGCCATGTAGTTCACCAGCGGATGTCGCGGCGCCAATGGCAACAGATGTGCGGCCAGCTCCCTGACCCGGGGCCATGCACGTTGATTGAATGCCTGGGTCAGCTGGTCATGGAGTTCAGCGGGTGAGGTTATGGGCATCCGGCTGGCTTCTTCTCGATTAAGACCGGCTGCATCCCGACCGCGCTCCAGCATCGTGCATGACAAGGTGGCACTGACGGGTCCGATCATGGTCTTCGTCGACGATTGTAGCCTGCACGGCTTGCCGCCCTGCGATCAACCGCCAGCCAGCATCGCGGCGATCTTCGCCATGTGCGACTGCGCGGTTTCGCGGGTGACCTCCTTGTCCGCTTCGGGATCCTTGCCTTGCCAGTGCAGGTCTTCCTGCGGCAACTCGTGCAGGAAGCGGCTGGGCTGGTTGCGGTGGATTTCGCCATAACGCCTGGTCTGCGCCGACCATGACAGGGTCAGCAATTCCTTGGCGCGGGTGATGCCGACGTACATCAGGCGACGCTCTTCGTCGATGCGCCCTTCATCAATCGCGCCTTCGTGCGGCAAGGTGCCGTCTTCGCAGCCGACGATGAAGACGAAGCGGAATTCCAGCCCCTTGGCCGCATGCATCGTCATCATGCGCACGGCCTTGCCCGGTTCGTCGCGATCGGCATGACTGAGCAGGGCCAGTTGCGAGGCGAGGTCGCCGGCCGAGTTGCCGCCCTTCTGCATGGCGCGGAACCAGTCGGCCAGTTCCTTCAGGTTGCCCAGCTTGCGTTCGCGCACGCCGGCATCCGGCGTGCTGGCGGCAATCTGCGCGGCGTAACCGGTGCGCTTGAGGATCAATTCGACCAGGTCGGCGGCGTTTTCATGCAGCGAGGCGCTGCGCAGCTCGTCGAGCAGGTTCGCGAATGAGGCAAGCGCGGCGGCCGGCCGCGGGCTGAGCTGACGCAACACGCCGTCGCTGCGGGTGGCATCGAGCAACGAGCTGTGCCGTGACTGGGCAAACTGGCCCAGCTTCTCCAGCGTGGTGGCACCGATTTCGCGCTTCGGCACGTTGACCACGCGCAGAAACGCGGCGTCGTCGCTGGGGTTGGTCAGCAGGCGCAGATAGCACAGCAGATCCTTCACCTCGGCGCGGTCGAGGAACGACAAGGCGCCGGTGAGATGATAGGGCACCTGGGCCAGCCGCAAGGCCTTCTCCAGCGGGCGTGCCTGGAAGTTGCCGCGATACAGGATCGCCATGTCATGCCAGCGCGCCTTGTGCTTCTCGGCCAGGGTGGTGGCGATGGCGGCGACGCGCTCGGCTTCGTGTTCGGCCTCCTTGCATTCCAGCACGCGGATCGGCGCGCCTTCGGGCAGGTCGCTCCACAGCTTCTTTTCGTGCAGGTGGGGGTTGTTGCCGATCAGGCGGTTGGCCGCGCGCAGGATGCGCTTGCCGCAGCGATAGTTCTGCTCCAGCTTGATCACCCGCAGGTTCGGCCAGTCGCGGCCGAGCTGGTCGATGTTCTCCGGGTTCGCGCCGCGCCAGGCGTAGATCGACTGGTCGTCGTCGCCGACGCAGGTGATGCCGCCGCGTTCGCCGGTGAGCGCCTTCAGCAGTCGGTACTGCGCGTCGTTGGTGTCCTGGTATTCGTCCACCAGCAGGTAGCGGAAGCGTTCGCGCCAGGCCGCGCGGCAGTCGGCGTCGGCTTCGAGGATGCGCAGCGGCAGGCGGATCAGGTCGTCGAAATCCACCGCGTTGAACGCGCTCAGCCGCTGCTGGTACAGGTCGTAGATGGTGGCCGCTTCCAGCTCGCGCGGGCTGCGTGCGGCGGCCAGCGCCTCTTCCGGCGACAGGCCGCCATTCTTGGCCCGGCTGAGCAGGTTGCGCAGTCCGAACAACACGTCGTTCTTGACGCCCTTCGGCGCCAGCTCCTTGACGATGCCACTGCTGTCGTCCGCATCCAGTACCGAGAAACCGCGACGCAGGCCCGCGCGCTCGTGTTCGATCTGCAAAAACTTCAGGCCCAGCGCATGGAAGGTACTCACGGTAAGCGCAGCTGCATCCTCGCTGCTGACCAGCTGGGCCACGCGCTCGCGCATCTCGCGCGCGGCCTTGTTGGTAAAGGTGATCGCGGCGATCCTGGAGGCGCTCAGCTTGCGCCGCTGGATCAGGTGGGCAATCTTCCGGGTGATCACCGAGGTCTTGCCGGAGCCGGCGCCGGCCAGTACCAGGAGCGGGCTGTCGCAATATTCGACGGCGGCCAGTTGTTGTGGGTTGAGCATGAATCGAAACGTTTGGTGATGCGGCCACCGATGGTAGCAGAGCGCCTGCATCTGCCCGCCGCGACTGGGTCATAATCTGTCACTCATGCCGGGGGAACCTATGACGGAACAGGTTAGGACAGCGATCGAGCAGTGCGACGTGGTGGTGATCGGTGGCGGCCCGGGTGGCAGCACCGCGGCAGCCTTGCTGGCGCGACGCGGCTACCGGGTGATCGCGCTGGAGAAGGCGCACCACCCGCGCTTCCACATCGGTGAGTCACTGCTGCCGATGAACCTGCCGATATTCGAGCGGCTGGGCGTGCTGGACAAGGTGCGCGAAATGGGCGTGTTCAAACCGGGCGCGGATTTCGAGGCTGACAACGCACGCGGCTACAACACCTACGCGTTTGCCCGCGCGATCGGCAAGAGCCCGCCGCATGCCTACCAGGTATGGCGGCAGGATTTCGACCAGATGCTCTACCGGCATGCGCGCGAATGCGGTGCTGATGCGCGCGAAGGCCACGAGGTGGTGCAGCTCGATCAGCGCGGCCCGCGCGAGACCTGGCTGGACGTGAAAACCGATGACGGCGGCAGTTACCGCATCGAGGCACGCTACGTGGTCGATGCCAGCGGTCGCGATGCCTTGTTGTCGAGCAGGAAGAAACTGCGTCGAAAGAACGACCAGCATCAGAGCGCGGCGATCTTTGGCCACTTTCTGGGCGCCAGGACGCGTGCTGGCGAGGACGCCGGCAATATCAGCATCTACAGTTTCGAGCACGGCTGGATGTGGATGATCCCGTTGCCGGATGGCGTGATGAGCGTGGGTGCGGTGGCCAGGCCGGGGTATTTCAAGCAGCGGCAGGGCCGCGGCACGATCGAGTTCCTGCTCGACACGTTGAAGCTGTGTCCCGCGATGTGGCAGCGGTTGGAGTCGGCCCGGTTGATCGACGACGAGGTGCGCGTCACCGGCAACTATTCGTATGACTCGACCCGCATGGGAGGGCCGGGCTGGATCCTGATCGGCGATGCCTTCGCCTTTCTCGATCCGGTGTTTTCATCGGGCGTGTATCTTGCCACCAGCGGCGCCGAGAAGGCGGTGGAAGTGGTCGATGCGGCGTTGCGCGCCCCGGGCTGCGAGATGAAGTTGATGCACAAGCTGGAAAAGCGCCAGCGTGCGGCGATGGCGCGGTTCTCTTTCTTCATCCATCGCTTCAACGGCCCGGTGATGCAGCAGATGTTCCGTGCGCCCAGCAATACCTGGCAGCTGGAGCAGGGCGTGATTTCGATGCTGGCGGGCGACCTGTTCGATACCCCGCTGGTATTGCGCAAGTTGCGTCTGTTCAAGCTGGTCTACGCGATCTGCGTGCTGCGTGACTGGCGACGCAGTCGCGCCGAACGTCGCTACCGCCTGGCCCAGGCGCG